>NZ_JBHYJX010000004.1:164698-286926 GCF_042740985.1 Streptomyces sp. NPDC058985
TTTTTTTTTTTTAATTTTAGTTTATCTCGGTTATTATTCCCTGCCCCGGGCGGGGGGGGGCGCGGGGGGCCCGCCCCCCGGCCCCCCCTCCGCGCATCCGTACGCCCTACTCCTCGCCGAACAACTCCTTGGCGTGCGCCACGCTCAGGGAGCGGTCGAGCCAGGTCACCAGCACGTCGAGATCGGTACAGTCCGTGACCCTCTCCCGGACGGCGTCGGGGATCTCGACACCCCGCACCTCGAGAATGTGCAGGATGTCCTCGGCCTTGCCCTTGGCGCGGCCTTCGAGCCAGGACTCTTCGACGATCGTGTTGCTGCCCGGAAAGTTCGGGGTGTAAGTGGCCATCAGATGCCTCCAGTAGTCACGACCCGGGCCCTCACCCAGCCCGATCTCGACGATCTCCGCCCAGTCCACACGGTCCACGTCCCCGGCCTCTTCCGTCTCGGCGCTGCTCCCGGACCCGGACCTCTCGGCGTCGTCCGCCACTCCTGACGCCAGCGCGTCCAGTATGGCAGTCAGCCCCGGGTCCTTGGCGTAAGCGAGCGCGGAGAAGACGGCGACTCCAAGGTCCTGGGCCGCCTCGTCCGCCTCGGTGATCACGGGAAGGATTCCAGGCCCCAGGACCAGCGGAAAGACGACCATGCTCGTGTGGAAGCCCCGTCCGACACGGATCGGCTCCGCCGCCCACGACGCGGTCGCCTTGTCCTTGCAGACCACGAGAAGGAACGGTGGCAAGCGGTACTTGGCGTAGAGGTGGGCCAAGTAGTACGTCCAGCTACTGTGCTTGTCCGGATCCGGCTTGCCCTGCGACTCGACTGCGAGCACGAAGCCACCCTCCTCGCCGGCGGCACGGACGCGGAACACACTGTCCACGCGGCGCTCAAGTGGTCTGATCTCGGTGAGATCGGAGTCCACGGGCTCGATCGCGGTGTACTCCGGGAAACCAATGCCCGCCCGGGGGAGAAGCCGGGCGAACAGCCCCGGATCCGCCCGGAAGATCCGGTGCAGGGCTTCATGCGGTGAACTGACCATGCGATGGGACGTATTCGCGCGGGCACGCTGCACGCGGGCGTTCGACCGGGACTCAGCCGAAGGAGTGAAAGTGCCGCTGGCCTATGCCAGACCACGACGCGCGACACGCGCAGGGCGCCCGGCGGATGATCCGCCGGGCGCCCTGGGCGTGTGCAATGCCTACGCGAACTGGCGCAGGAAGGCCTGCCAGCCCTCGCGGGAGACGGTGAGCAGGGGGCCGTCCTGCTGCTTGCTGTCGCGGACGGCACGACCGGCGGGGGCGGTGTCGGCGACCTCGACGCAGTTGTTCTCCTGGCCCGAGTACGAGGACTTCCAGAAGGGGCTAACGACCTCGGTCACGATGTGTCTTCCTTCAAGCTCCGCAGGATGCCCCGGATGAGCTTCGCGCTCGCGTCCGGTGTCAACGCCGACGATCGTAGTAGGTCGAACGCATTGGCGTAAGCGGCGAGGTCTTCGGCTGCTTCAAGGACGGATGTACCACGCAGGTTGTCCATGGTGACCGCTTCGACCGTCGGCTCCTCGTCGAAGCTGAAGGAGGAGAAGGCAGAGGTATAGCCGAGCAGGACACCGGCACTGAACGGCAGCACCTGCACAGTGACGTTCTTCCGCTTCCCGATCTCAAGGAGTGCGGACAACTGCTCCCGGTGGATGTCGACGCTCACCAATGGGTGCGCGAGGACCGCCTCCGAGAGGATGGCCGTGTACGAGGCCCCGCCCTCTTCGATCTTCGCCTGCCGCCCCATACGGACCTTCACCAACTGTGCAGCCTGTTCTGGCTCCATGTAGTGGGGGCCGCCGACGATGACCGCTTCCGCGTAGGCCGGAGTCTGCAGCAGCCCGGGCACCATGATCGACACCCACTCGCGGATATAGGTCGCGTCGTCCTCCAATGCGAGGTGATCGACATAGTCCGGACGCAGGTGCTCCGCGTGTTCGAGCCACCAGCCCCGGTTCCGGGAGTGCTTGGCCAACTCCTCCAGCTTGGTGCGCACCTCCGGGTCTGTGACGCCGTACGCGTCAAGCAGTAGCCGGACCTCGATGACTCGGGCGGTGACGTGCCCGCTCTCAAGGCGGCTGACCCTGGCCTGACTTGCCGCGATGATCTCGGCGGCCTGCGGCTGGTCAAGCTTCGCGGCATGCCGGTACTGCCTCAGCGCCGTGCCAAGTCGCCTACTGCGTACGGTCGGCCGTCCCCCTGCGGGCATGGCTCCTCCCCTCTCCGCGCGCAACGATGCCACACCGGCCGTCAACATTGAGTGCGCGTCACTCGATCGAGTGGACGACTGAATGTATTCAGTTGAGCCGGTTGTGCGGGAGTTGTTTGCAGCCCTAGCTTCGGCTCATGCCCGCAACCGAGACCTTCCGCATCCCCAAGCGCAGGCGGCACGTTCCGACAGCCCGGCAGCGCCTACGAAAGGCCCTCGCAGACTGGGGCCTCACGGACGAACTCTGCGACGCCGTCGTCCTGTTAGCCAGCGAACTCGTCACGAACGCCGTGCTTCACTGCCGGGTCCCCCACGCACAGGTCAGGGTCACCCTCACCCTCGACGGGCCGGAACTGACCCTGGAGGTCTCCGACCCGGACCGGGACAGACTCCCCCGGCTCCACCACTCCGCCGCCGCCGACGACGAGGGCGGACGCGGGCTGGCCCTCGTATCGGCGCTGTCGGACGACTGGGGTTGCCGCCAGGACCCGTACACGAAGTGCGTCTGGGCGCGGTTCACGGTCGCGGGGAGGGTTGATGTGGCTCCGGCGACTCCGTGACGCACTCGCCCGACGCCGCACTCACGGGACGACTGCGGGCCTTGACCGCCAGGTACGCGAACCGGACCCGTACGTGTGGCCACTCCCCAGCCCGTACGACGCCCGCTGGCGCCGCTGGCACAAGCGGTGCCGGGCGGCGGGCCGTTACTTGCCGTGGCCGGGTGACGAGCATTGCTGGGCGGCGACGGACCACCCGCAGCCGCCATCGTCCTGGCGAACCGAGGACGACGCGGTACGGCCGTACGTCCTCAGACCTTGATACTGCGCCGCACCCTCGCGATCACTTGTTGCGCCTCGGCACCGTAGACAGCCGACTCCGCGAAGGTTTCCCAAACGCGGCGGTAGAGGGCAATCGTTTCCGCGTCGTCGAGCCAGAGCGCAGCGTGCCAGTCTTCGACGGTTACCAGCCTGTCATCCAAGATCCAGAACCCGTTCCCCGGCGGCAGGCGGAGTGCAGCGTCCAAGGGGACAATCCCGAGTTGAACGGTGTCCATACCCACCAGCCCAACCAACCGGTCCAGTTGCGCTGCCAGCACCGCCGGCGGGCAGGTCTCTGCCCGCAGCGCGCCCTCCCACATCAGTGTCTTCAGCTGTTTACCTGGCTGGTACAGCCACTCCTGCCGCTTCATACGGGCTCGTACCGCATCCTCTGAGTCTCGTGGAGAGTTTCGGAACTCCGCATAGCGCTCAAAGAGGTTCCGGGCGTAGTCAGCCGTCTGAAGCATGCCGTTGACGGCGAAGGTGTCCCACACATGCAAGGTACGGGTCTCTGCTACAAGGGTGTTCCACTCCTCCTGCACCGGGGCATGTCCAGCCGCCAACCGTCGGCGCCAGGAACGGATGTGACTCTCGAAACCCTTCAGACGGCTGCGCAGTTCGGGGTAAGCGGCAGGCTGCCCCACGGCCTCGCACCACGCTCGGAGATCGTCCTCCGTGGGAGTCTGCCTGCCGTTCTCCAGTTTGCTGACCTTCGACTGCGGCCATCCCAACCGTTGAGCCAGTGCAGTACCGGTGAGTCGGCCATTGGCACTTTCCACGCGCAGTTCCCTGAGTCTGCGCCCCAGCGCCGCACGCGCCCTCTGATAGTCCGTGCTCACCGGTACCGTTCAAGCTCCTACGCGTCGCCCTGCATGTCCGCCGTGAACCGCTTCCACGGTACGGCGTGATGCCAAGCAGCATCCCGCACCATGCAGCAGCGCACCACCTCCGCAGGCTCGGTGATCAGGTCCACGTGCGTGAGCTGGTCGTCGTCATCGAACCGCAGGAGCGCGATGAGGCGGCTGTCGAACAGCCAGAAGTCCTCGGCGGGGAGACGGAGCCGGTCTGCGTCGGCGCGCCACAGATTGCGGATGTCCTCACCCATGCCACTGTTCCGCTTGGCGTTGTCGAGGAGGTACCTCTGACCGACAGTGGCGGGCTGGTCGACGATGCGCACCCGCTCCACGCGTTTGCCTAGGTCGGTCTGTTCTCGGATCGTCTTGCAGTACGGGTGGTCGAACGTCCAGTTGGCTTTACCGGTCTCCACGAACTGACGGTAGGTGTCAGTCGTTTCGTCACTCGCGTAGCGCCGCCGCGTCTCCAGTCGCCACGCGGTGTGCTCGAACTTGCCGAACAGTCCGCCGAACTCGTCCAGTCCGATGGTTCGCGCGTTCCTCGCCCGGCCCTTCGGGGCCCAGTCCACCAGAAGGTCTCGTGGCACCACCACCGCGACCTCACCCTCCGAGAGGTGCTGAAGCTGTGAGACATCCTCCGGGTCGGTAAGTGGAGGGCCGTGCACGACAACCTCCCCACTGTCCAAATCCTCGTGCACAGACGGGCAGCCATCCTCACCGCTGCCTGTCCCGTTGAACCGCAACCTGCGCGCCATACGCACCAACCCCCTGGGGGCCTGGACTATGTTGCGCACCAGCATGTCGGTGTCTCTGCGTGCATGTCCACGCATCCTGAGTGACCGCAAGAGAATAGTGGGGAATATTCTCAACTCTGCTCCCCTCCCCTCCCTACGGTCGTCCCGAAGCCCCACCCGACAGGAAGGGACAGCCATGCCGAACCTCGGCGACCTGTATCAACTCGACCTCACCCACGCCTCATTCACCAAGGCATGCGGCGGCAACACCCACCCGGACGGCGAGTCCTGCGTCACCCTCGCCCGCATCGCCGACGACGCGTGGGCCCTCGGCGACAGCAAGCGCCCGGGCGCCGAGCCCCTGCGCTTCACGACGGAGGATCTGAGCGTGGCCGGGATCGACCCGGAGCGGTTCGGTCTCGCCCGCTGAATCACCGCCCGCACCCCCTTCCCGGTCGTCCCGACCGGGAAGGGGCCCGAGACGCCGAAGGACCGCCGGTGCACCACCACGGATATCTCTGGGTCGGCCCCAAGCCCCGCTTCGACCAGGAGGCCCTGCGACGCCCGCCGCATCCCGAGCCGCCGCCCGCCGGGAGCCGGCCGGAGCTGATCCAGCGGTACCGCGAGGTGGCCGCCGAGTTCCCCGCCTGCGACCTGCCGCCGCTGGAGACACGGCACTGGCTGCGCAAGCCGCCCGCTCAGGTGCGGGGTACCTGGGAGGAGCCACGGAACGCCGCGGCGTGGCTCCGCGACCGCCTGGCGGAGTACGCACCCCGCTTCGCGTCGTGCGCCCAGCGCGACGCCCTTCGCATCACCGCTCACGTCATCTCGGCGGAGGCACGGCTGGCGTGGGGCGGGGACGTGTCGCTGGGCTGCTACCTCGAACGCCCCGCGTTCCTCTCCCTCGCCCTGGTGACCTGTCTCCCGGACGACGGGGCCCACGCCACGCACTGTCCCGGTCAGCGTCACGAACCCGGGCTTGAAGCTGACACCGTGTGAGGACCTAGCGTTTGCGTCGTGGATGACGGGACGTGGTGGACGGTGGGCGACCTGGCGATCGCGTCCGGGGTGTCGGTGCGGGTGTTGCGCCACTGGGACGCGCTGGGCGTGGTGTCGCCCGAACGTACGCCGAGCGGCCACCGTCGTTACGGCCCCGCGCACGTCACTCGTCTCTACCAGGCGATGGCCCTGCGCCGGACCGGTCTGGGTCTTCGGCGGATCGCCGCTTTGCTGGACCAGGCGGATCCGGACCCGGCGGCGACATTGCGCGCCCACCTCGACGACGTCGAGGAGGACCTCGAACGGCGAAGGCAGCTCCGCGACCGGCTCGAGGCCGCGCTGGCGAGTTCGGAGTCGGACCAGTTGATGAAGGTGATCGAGACCATGACCATGTTCGAGCAGTACGTGCACGGCTACCGCGCCGAGGAGAGCACCCGTCTCGCGGACCAGGCGGGCGCCCTTGTCGAGCTGCTGCACGGTGACACCCGCTTCGGTCCGGGCGAACGAGTCCTGGAGATGGGGTGTGGCGTGGGCGCCCAGACCGCCACGCTGGCGTCGCGGAGCCCGCACACGGACTTCGTGGCGGCCGATATCGCCCCCGAGTCAATGGAGTCGGCCTCACGTCGCGTCGCTGCCGCGGGTCTCACGAATGTCGAGTTCGCCGAGAAGGACGTGTTCGCCCTCCCTGAACGGGAAGGCGGCTTCGCCGAGGCGTCCTTCGACCACGTCTTCGTGTGCTTCCTGCTCGAACACCTGCCCTCTCCGGTCGACGCGCTGCAGCGGCTCCGCCGCCTCGTCCGGCCCGGCGGCACGATCACCGTCATCGAGGGCGACCACGGCTCGGCCTACTTCCATCCGGACGACGAAGCCGCCCGCGCGGCCATCGCGTGCCAGGTGACACTGCAGCGCCACGCCGGCGGCGACGCCCTGATCGGCCGACGGCTCTTCCCCTTGCTGAACGAGGCGGACTGGTCGGGCATCACCGTCACCCCGCGCACCGTCTATGTCGACGACAGCCGGCCGGAACTGGCCGACAGCTTCACCAGGCGCACCTTCACCGCGATGATCTCCGGTGTCCGGGAGCCCGCCGTCGCGGCGGGGCTGATCGATCCGCGTACCTTCGACGCGGGCATAGCCGCCCTACGACGCACGGCCGAACCCGATGGGGTGTTCTGCTACACGTTCTTCAAGGCGGTCGCACACCGCCGGACCTGATCGTGACCGCAGAGGGGATCAGGCCAGCCCCGCCCCGATGGCGCGGCGGACCGCGTCGGCGCGGTCGTGGATGTGGGCCTTGGCGAACAGGTTGTTGATGTGGGTCTTGACCGTGGCCTCGCTGATGAAGAGCTTCTCGGCGATGCCCCGGTTGGACAGGCCCTGGCCGATCAGGGCGAGGACCTCGCGTTCGCGGGGTGTGAGGTCGTCCGGCAGGGGCTGCCCGGCCGGTCCCGGAGCGGGCGTCCTGGTCCTGGCCGTCGCCAGCAGCCGGTTCTGGACCTCTCGGTCGAGGACGGACTGGCCCGCGCCCGCGGCGCGGATGGCCCGGGTGATGTCCTGGCGTCCCGCGTTCTTGGTGAGGTATCCGCGGGCCCCCGCGCCGAGCGCGCCCAGGATCGACTCGTCGTCGGCGAAGGTGGTCAGGACGACCACCGCCACCTCCGGATGCTCCTCGGTCAGGCGGCGCGTGGCCTCGATTCCGTCCATCACGGGCATCCGCAGGTCCATCAGCACCACGTCGACCGGTCCGGCGGCGACGGCCGCCAGTACTTCGCCGCCGTCCGCGGCCGCCGCGACGACGTCGATGTCCTCGGCCAGCCCGAGCACCGCGGCGAGCGGCTCCCGTACGGCGGCCTGGTCGTCCGCGACGACCACCCTCAACCGCGCCGTGTTCCCGGCCTGTTCACTCATCGTGGTTGCTCAGCCATCGTGGTTGCTCACTCATCCTGGAATCACTGCCTTCACCTGCCAGCCGCCCTCGTCCCGGCCCTCGGTGACCGGTCCGGCGGCGACGCTCCCGCCCAGCAGGGCGACCCGTTCACGCATGCCGATCAGGCCCATGCCGCTGCCGGCTCCCGGGGTCGCCGTACGGGTGGCACGTCCGTTGCGGATCCTCAGTGTGATCGACGCGGCGGTGAACGTCAGCTCCACGCCGACCCGTCCGCCGGGCGCGTGCCGGGCGGCGTTGGTCAGGGCCTCCTGGGCGATCCTCAGCACGTTCTGGGTCACCTGGGCCGGCACCTCGCGGACGGTTCCGGTGACCGTGAGGGCGTCGTGGTGGCCCGCCGATTCGACCATCGCGGTCAGGCTCTCCAGCAGCGGCAGCGCGTCCTCACGCAGCGCGTGCACGGTCCACTGGGCCTGCTTCAGGCTCTCCTTGACCAGGCCGTGGGCCTTGGCGTTGGCCTCCCGGACCTTCTCCAGGTCACCGGTGTCGAGCAGGGCGTCGGCCAGTTCCAGCTGCATGTTGATCCCGGCGAGGGAGTGCGCGAGGACGTCGTGCACGTCCCGGGCGATCCGGCCGCGCTCGGTCAGTACGGCGGTCCGGGCCTCCGCGCGGGCGGCGCGTTCCGCGGACTCGGCGGCCGAGAGCGCCGAGCGGACGGCCTGGCGCTGACTGCGGTTGAGGATGCCGACCACGACCGGGACGCCGGTGGTGAGGCCGAGCACCCAGGGCAGATCCGGGTCTCCCGGCCCGAGGTGGAAGTACAGGACACCGGTGCAGAGCAGGGAGCACATGGCCGCGAGGGTGAGAGCCGGCCTGGTTTCGAGCCGGTGACCGGCGTGCCCGGCGAGGAAGAACGCGAACAGGTAGCCCGTACCGCTGCTGCCGGCACCGATCAGGGCGGCCGCCGCGACGACGCCGAGCGTGAGCCAGACGCGTGCCGCACGCGGAGGGACGCGCTGCTCGGGCAGGGACCGGGCCAGCAGTGCCGCGGAGTTCACCACGAACAGGCACGCGACCGCCAGGCCCTGGCCGCTGACCCCCATGGGCCGGATCGTCAGGGCTCCCACGACGATGACCGCGAGGTTCAGGCCCCACCGCACACGCGGGTCCTGACCGGGGACCGGCACCCGGACCGGCCGCGGTCCCGTCCCCGGGTCCGGGGACGGGGTGCTCTGGGTGGCGGACACGGGCCGAACATAGCGCACGGTCAGGCCGTACCGTCGAGGACGGGTACGGCGGGGGCGAGCGCCCCGGCCCGGGCGCGGCTGCGCAGGTAGATCGTGGCCACCCGCGTGACCACCTCGGTGACCGCCATCATCACGAACGCCGTCACCCATGCCTGGTCGCTCGTGATGTGGTGGGCGACGCTGAACCGGGCGACGTCGTCGGCGCCGCCGCCGTGCTCGGCCCAGACCTGGAAGCCCATGCGGGCGCCCATGCCCAGCACCCACAGGATCGCCGACACGGCGCCAGCCTTGATCATGAGGTGTCCGTCGAGTGCCCGGATCCGGGTGTACACGCCGCCCGCGACGCCGAGCGCGGCGCCCACGGCCGTCAGGGCCGCGATCAGCACCAGGTCGTTCCCCGCGGTCGGCACGGAGTCCAGGTACGAGTACGCCACGAAGGCCACGATCCCCAGCGGGATCAGGAAGGTCTTGCGGTCCAGCCGGGCCTCCCGCAGCTGCCGGAAGACGACGAGGACGAGGACGATGTCGGTGATCCACTCGGTCGTTGTCATGCCCTCAAGGCTGCTCGGCCGGGGCTCGCGACACCTGGACCCAGGGGTGGAGCGGGGGGTGGAGATCCGCCGCGTTCCCGGTCTCCACCCCCGGCCCGCCGAGGGACCGCACTCCGCCGGTGCCTACCGGCTCAGCCGCTGGAACCGCCGTACCGCCAGCGGCAGGAAGACCGCCGTCAGGATCACCGGCCACACCAGCGCCATCAGCAGCGCGTGCTGCTCGACCCAGGTGTCGCCGCCGCCGACCGGGGTGCCGAACAGGTCGCGGGCGGCCGCCGCCGTGGAGGAGATGGGGTTCCAGGCGGCCACCCAGCCCAGCCAGTCGGGCATGAGCTGCGGGGCGACGAAGATGCTGGAGATCATCGTCAGCGGGAAAGCCACCGCGAACAGGCCGCCCGCCGCCTCCGGGTTGGGGACGAGCAGGCCCAGCCACACGCCGATCCAGATCAGCGCAAACCGCAGCCACAGCAGCAGCCCGAACGCGGCCAGGAAGCCCCAGCCGCCGTCCGGACGCCAGCCCATGGCCATCGCGGTCAGCATCATGATGGCCAGCTCGGCGCAGGCGGCCAGCAGGTCGGTGACCCCGCGTCCGGCCACCACCGCGGAGGACGCCATCGGCATGGAGCGGAAGCGGTCGATGACGCCCTTGGTGGAGTCGTAGACGACGAGCGTCGCGGTGTTGATGAAGCCGAACGCCATGGTCATCACGAACATGCCCGGCATCAGGAAGTCCTTGTAGTCCCCGCCGCCCGGCACCGTCATCGCGCTGCCGAAGACGTAGCCGTACAGGAGGACGGAGAGGATCGGGAAGCCCAGCTGCCAGGCGATGTTGACGGGCTGGCGCTGGTAGTGGAGCAGGCCGCGGCGGACGAGGTTGCCGCAGTCGGCGAGCAGCCAGTACAGGCGCCCGCGCTCGGGCGGTGCCGTGGTCGGGTCGAGGGCACTCATGCCGACACCGTCTCCTTCTCCGCACGATCCGAGCGATCCGAGCGACCCGAGCGATCCGCACCATCCGCGCGATCCGTGCCATCCGTGCGATCCGCACCACCCGTGCGGTGTCCGGTCAGGCGCAGGAACACGTCGTCGAGGCTCGGCCTGCGCAGCCCGATGTCCTCCACGGCGACGCCCTCGTCCTGCAGGGTGCGCGCCACCTCGGTCAGCGCGGCCACCCGGTCGGTGACCGGGGCGTGCACGCGCAGCGTCTCCTCGTCGGACTCGGGCTCGCCCTCGCAGACCCGGGCGACCACCTTCACCGCCCGTGCCAGGCCGGCCCGTTCGGCGACCACGACCTCGACGCGGTCGCCGCCGACCAGGTTCTTCAGGCCGTCCGGGGTGTCGTCGGCGATGGACCTGCCCTGGTCGATGACGGTGATGCGGGAGGCCAGCTTGTCGGCCTCCTCCAGGTACTGCGTGGTCAGCAGCACGGTCGTGCCGCCCGCCACCAGGGCCCGCACCGATTCCCAGACCTCGCCCCGGCTGCGGGGGTCGAGGCCGGTCGTCGGCTCGTCCAGGAACAGGACGGACGGGGCGAGGATCATCGACGCGGCGAGGTCCAGGCGGCGCCGCATGCCGCCGCTGTACTTGCCGACGCCCCGGTCGGCGGCGTCGGTCAGGTCGAACTGGTCCAGCAGCTCGACGGCGCGGGCGCGGGCCCGGCGGCCGCCGAGGTGGAACAGGCGCCCGAACATCTCCAGGTTCTGCCGGCCGGTGAGCACCTCGTCCACCGCCGCGTACTGGCCGGTCAGGCCGATCCGGGCGCGCACCTCGCGCGGCTGCCGGGCGACGTCGAGGCCGGCCACCTCGGCCCGGCCCCCGTCCAGCTTCACCAGCGTGGACAGGATGCGTACCGCCGTGGTCTTGCCCGCGCCGTTCGGCCCGAGCAGGCCGTGCACGGTGCCCTCGCGGACGGCCAGGTCGAAGCCGTCGAGGGCGTGCTTGTCGCCGTAGCGCTTCTCCAGGCCCTCGGCGCGAACCGCGTGTCCGTCGCTCATGGGTCCCCCTCTCACTCGTCAACTGAGTACACCGTACCCGATTGCGCGTACGCCGTACCCAGTTTTTTTCCGCGGCCCTAGACTGACCCCATGGCGAGCGGCACGGAGACCAGCGGCAGCGGCGACATCGCCCGCACCCTCGAACTGTTGTGGGACACCGGCCCGCGTCCCAGCCGGGGGCCCAAGCCCGGCCTGACGCTGGAGCGGATCGTGGAGACCGCCGTCGAGGTCGCGGACCGGGAGGGGCTCGGCGCCGTCTCGATGCGCCGCATCGCCACCGAGCTGGGCACCGGCACCATGTCCCTGTACCGCTACGTCCCCGGCAAGGGCGAGCTGCTCGACCTGATGCTGGACCGGGTGCAGCGCCCCTCGGAGAACCCCGCCGAGCCGGGCGACGACGGCTGGCGCTCGGCGCTGCTCGCCCTGGGCCACGCCACTCTCGCCCTCTACCGCCGCCACACCTGGCTGCTGGAGGTCAACCAGTCCCGCCCGGTCCTCGGCCCGAGCGCGCTGGAGGGCATGGAGAGGGTGCTCGCCCGGATCAAGCCGATGGGACTGACCGACCCCGAGCTGCTGTCGGTGATCCTCCTGGTCGACGGGTACGTCGTCGGGGCCGCCCGCACCCAGGTGTACGCGGAGGAGGCCGAGCGCACCTCGGGACTCACGGACGCGCAGTTCTGGGAGGCGCAGGAGCCGATGCTGGTGAAGGCCATGACCAGCGGGCGCTATCCCGTCCTGGCCGGGATGTCGGACGACACCTTCGGCCCCGGCTTCGACCACTTCGAGTTCGGCCTGCAGCGCATCCTGGACGGTCTCGAGGTCTTCGTGGCCACCCGGAGCGCGGCACCGGTCCCCGCCGCGGACACCGGCGCCGACTGCTCAGCGCCGCCGGAACAGCCGTCGTAGCCCGAACAGCGCGAGGCACGCGACGACCAGCCCGGCCGCCCCGACCTTGAGCGTGTCCCCGCCGGGGACGCCGGAGTCGGAGTCACCCCCGCCCGAGGCGTCCGAACCGCCCCCGCCCGAGGAGCCCGCGCCGGGCGCGTCCTGGGCCTTGACCGGGCTGTCGGCGCCCTCCATGCCCAGCAGCAGTTTCGCGCCGTCGGTGGTGTAGGTGACGGACTCACCCTGTCCGAGGGGCACGCTGATCCGGTCCCTGCGCTGGATCTTCCCGCCGTTCCAGTCGTACCAGATGCCCCCGAGGTAGCCGCGCACGGCGAGCGACTTCCCGTCCGGGGAGAACGCGGCGTCGGTGGCCCAGAGGTCGACGGGGACGGTGGGCCGGAAGACGTTGGTGCCGGAGGCGGAGAGCTTCGCCGGGCCCTCGTAGAGGTGCCCGCCGTCCTCGTTCTTGTCGATGAGGTAGACCCGCCCGGTCTTCGGGTGGACGGCCATCGACTCCGCGTCCCGGGCGCCGTCCTCGTACTTCACGACGTACTGCGTCGCCTTGACGGTCTGGTCCTTCAGCTCTTTCGGCTCGGGCAGCTCGTAGATCCACACGTACGGCCAGGTGCCGCCGAGGTTGTCCCCGATGTCGCCGACGAAGATCCTGTTGCCCGGCCCGACCGCGATCGCCTCGACGTCGCGGGGCTTGCCGACGCCGGAGAGGGCGACGCGGGCGACGGTCTCGCCCGTGGCGCCGTCGACGGCGTACAGATAGGGCCCGTTGTCCTGGTCGTTGTGCGTCCAGTAGACGCCCGGGTGGAGGCGGGAGGCGGCGAGGCCGCTGGACTCGGTGATGCGCGGGTCCCTGATCGTGAACCCGTCGCTCCCGGGGACGCCGTCGGCTGCGGAGGCGGGCACGGCGAACGCGCCCACGAGGAGGGCCGCGGCGAGGAGGGCGAGGGGTCGGCGCATGTGCCAAGCCTGCCATCCCGCGCGGGCGTTCAGGCGGGCGGTCACCCTGGGTGGCCGGGCTCACATCCCGGGTGGTCTGGCTCACGTCGCGCCCGCCGGAGCGATCGTCCATGATGAGCGGATGCTCAGGTTCATGTTCGTCGGTGACTCCATGACGATCGGAAGCGCCGGCGAACACACGTGGCGCTATCGGCTGTGGCAGCACCTGTGCGCCTCGTACGGCCGCCCCTTCACCTGCGTCGGCCCGCGCGAGACGCTGCACGACCAGGTGACGGACGCCCCCACCTCGTACGCCTACGCCGAACCCGGCTTCCCGCGCGCCCACCTGGCCGGCTGGGGCGAGGGCTGGCACCACATGACGCCGCTGATCGCCGAGACGGTACGGGAGTACCGCGCGGACGTGCTCCTGGTCTCCCTGGGCCTGATCGACCTCGGCTTCTACACGAACGCGGAGCAGACCGCCGACAACGCCCGCGCCTTCGTCGCCGAGGCCCGCTCGGCCAACCCGCGCGTGCGCGTGGCCGTGATGCCGGTGCTGCACAACATCCGGGTGGACGCGGACCCCACCTTCGCCGGGCAGGTCCACCGCTTCAACGAACTCCTCGCCAAGACCGTCGCCGACCTCGACGAACCGCGCTCCTCCCTGCTGCTCGTCCCGCCGCCCGCGGAGTACGAGTTCCACGCGGACACGTACGACGGCACCCACCCCAACGAGAGCGGCGAGCACCGGATCGCGGCGGCGTTCGCCGAGGCGATGGAGGAGGGGTGGGGCCTCGGAGGGCCCTACTCCGCCGCCGCGTAGACCGCCGCGTAGACCACTGCGCAGACCGCCGTGGTCACCCGGACCCACCCCCTACCGGGGTATCACTGCGACCTGGCTCCTCAGGGTGACGCCGCGCCCCCGACCCGCACATAGGCTGGCGCCCATGACCTCAGTCGAGGAGGGTCGCCCTCGCGCGCTGCTCGCGGGGGCTTCGCGGCGGTGGGTACGGCTGCTGCCGTGGGCCGTGGCGTTCGTGCTGGCCGTCGCCCTGCTGCCCACCACCATCGTCGTCCTCACCGCCGACTACGGTCTGGGCGGCGGCCTGGCGAGCGCGCTGGCCGTCGCACAGGCCGCGCCGCTGCTGCTCGCCGTCGTACGCCCGCTGCGGGCCTGGTACGTGATCTTCGCCGCGGACGTGGCCGGGGCGCTGGCCCTGCTCACCGTCGACTTCGAAGCGCGCCTCCTGTGGCCGTTCCCGCCCATGGGGATCGTCGGGTACATCGGCCTGTGCCTCGCCCTGGGCCTGCGCGAGCGGCGCCGGACGCTGCTGCTGGTGTGGCTGGCGACGGCGGCAGCGAACGTCGGCCTGGGCTTCGCGGCGCCCCACGGCTTCGGCGCCAAGGGCCTGTTGCTCACCATCCTCGGAGGCGTCGCCCTCCTGCTGGGCGGTGTGCTGCGGGAGCGGCACGAGGTGCAGCGCAGGCTGGCCGAGCAGGAGACGATCAGCGAGGCCGAGCGGGGACGGCGGACGCTGCTGGAGGAACGCGCCCGCATCGCGCGCGAGCTGCACGACGTGGTGGCGCACCACATGTCCGTCATCACGGTGCAGGCGGACACCGCGGAGTACCGCCTCGCGACACTGCCTCCCGACGTGCGGGAGGAGTTCACCTCCATCGCGGCGACCGCGCGGGAGTCGCTCGGCGAGATGCGACGGCTCCTCGGCGTGCTGCGCAACGAGGAGGCGCACGGCGAGCTGGTGCCCCAGCCGGGTCTCCCGCAGATCGCGCAGCTGGTGGAGGCGACCGCGAGGACCGTCGGACCGGTGGAGTTCACCCCCTGCGACGCCGAGGTGCCGGAGGCGGTGGGCCTCTCGGCGTACCGGATCGTCCAGGAGGCCCTCGCGAACGTCGTACGGCACGCGCCGGGTGCCGCGACACGGGTGTCGCTGTCGGTGTCGGAGCCGGTCGCGGACGGCGGGGACCGGCTCACCGTCCTGGTCGTCAACGGACCGCCGCCGGAGCCGCCCGCCGCGCCGCTGGAGGCGGGCGGCACCGGGCACGGCCTGGTCGGCATGCGCGAGCGGGTCCGGATCATCGGCGGCACCCTCGACGTGGGGCCGCTGCCGGACGGCGGGTTCCGGATCGCCGCCCGACTCCCCCTGGCCGAAGCCGACTCGCCTGACGGAAGCTGAACCGACTCCCCCTGACTGAAGAGGACTCCACATGACCACGCGCGTCATGATCGTCGACGACCAGGCCATGGTGCGGGCCGGCTTCGCCGCGCTGCTGGCCGCGCAGAGCGACATCGACGTGGTGGGCGAGGCCCCCGACGGCGCCCAGGGCGTCGAGCTGAGCCGGCGCACCCGGCCCGACGTCGTGCTGATGGACGTCCGCATGCCCGAGATGGACGGCCTGGAGGCCGCGCGCCGCCTCCTGTCGCCCCCACCGGGCGTGACCCACCGGCCGCGCGTCCTGATGCTGACCACCTTCGACGTCGACGACTACGTGTACGAGGCGCTGCGGGCCGGCGCGAGCGGCTTCCTGCTGAAGGACGCGCCGCCCGCCGACCTCATCGCGGCGGTACGCGTCGTGGCCTCGGGCGACGCGCTGCTCGCCCCCTCGGTGACGCGCCGCCTGATCGCGGACTTCGCCCAGCAGCGCCCCGCCGCCCGGGGCAAGCCCGCGCTGCGCCTGAAGGCCCTCACCGAACGCGAGACCGAGGTCCTCACCCTGGTGGCCCGCGGCCGGTCCAACACGGAGATCGCCCAGACGCTGGTCCTGGCCGAGCAGACCGTGAAGACCCACGTGAGCCGCGTCCTCACCAAGCTCGACCTGCGCGACCGCGCCCAGGCGGTGGTCTTCGCGTACGAGTCGGGGCTGGTGGCGCCGGGTGAGTAGCCGCCACCCCCTACCGGGGTAGCACGCCCAGGTTGGCTCCCGGGTATGACGCCCGGGTCGCGGCCGCTGCCGCACTCTCCGTCCCGTCGACATCGCGTCGACATCGCGTCGAGCAGTGAACGGATGAGGGAGCGGAAGATGAGGCTACGCGGCGGCAAGCGGCAGAAGGCGGACGACCGGCCGGAGGCTCCGGCCGAGGGGATGCCCGGTCTCGCCGTCGAACTGCGCGGTGTCCGGCGGCAGTACGGGCGGGGCGCGGGCACCGTGCACGCGCTCGCGGGCATCGACCTCGCCCTCCCGCGCGCCACGTTCACCGCGGTCATGGGGCCGTCCGGGTCCGGCAAGTCCACCTTCCTCCAGTGCGCGGCCGGCCTCGACCGGCCGTCGGCGGGGTCCGTGCGCCTCGGCGGTACGGAGATCACCGGCATGAGCGAGAACGAGCTGACCGAGCTGCGCCGCAGCCGCCTCGGCTTCGTCTTCCAGGCGTTCAACCTGCTGCCGTCACTGACCGTGGAGCAGAACGTCCTGCTCCCCCTGCGCCTCGCCGGGCAGCGCCAGGACCGGCGCCGCGCGGCCGCCGTACTCGCCCAGGTCGGGCTGGCCGACAAGGCCCGGCGCCGCCCCGGCGAACTCTCCGGCGGCCAGCAGCAGCGCGTGGCCGTCGCCCGCGCCCTGGTCACCACCCCCGACGTGATCTTCGCCGACGAGCCCACCGGCGCCCTCGACACCGGCACCGCCACCGAGGTCCTCGGCCTGCTCCGGCACGCGGTGGACACCCTCGGCGCCACCGTCGTCATGGTCACCCACGACCCGGCCGCGGCCGCCTGGGCCGACCGCGTGCTCTTCCTCGCCGACGGCGGGTTCGCCGGCAGCCTGGAACGCGGTTCGGCGGAGCGGATCGCGGCACGCATGGCGTCGCTCACCGCCCGAAACGCCCAGACCGACGTGATGGCGGGGGTGGCGGCGTGAGGAGCCTCGCCCCGAACGGCCTCGCGCGCGCGGCCGTGCGCTTCAAACCCGCCTCGTTCGCGGGCACGTTCGTCGCGCTGATGATGTCGGCACTGATCGTCACGGCCTGCGGCATCCTGCTGGAGAGCGGCGTCCGCGCCTCGGTGCCGGCCGAGCGGTACGCGAACGCCCCGGTGGTCGCGGCCGCCGACCAGTCCGCGCGCCTCGTCGCCGACACCATCGACGGCCCGGAGGAGAACGCGTTCCCGCTGCCGGACACCGCCCGCGTGGACGCGGGGCTCGCCGCGAAGGCCGCCCGGGCGCCGGGTGCCGCGGCCGCGGTGCCGGACTTCACCTTCCCGGTGCGGCAGGGCGCGGGCCCCGGCGGCGGCACGGGACTCACCGGCCACGGCTGGGGCTCGCACGCCTTCACCGGCACCGCGCTGACCGAGGGCGCCGCACCCGGCGCGGGCGAGGTGGTGCTCGACGCCGCCGCGGCCCGTACCGCGAAGGCCGGCGTCGGCGACGCCGTCGCGCTCGAAACGGCCGCCGGACGCGCCGAATTCCGGGTCTCCGGGCTGGCCGAGGCCGGACCGGGCGACACCGCGGCGACCGGCGCGAGGGCAGGTGGCGGTGCCACCGCCTGGTTCGCCGACACCGAGGCACCCGTGCTGGCCGGGCACCCCGGCAAGGCCGACGCCATCGCCGTACTCGCCGAGGACGGCACCGGCACGGATGCCCTCGCCGCGGCCGTCGGCAAGTCCCTGGCCGGCTCCGACGCGCTGGTCCGCACCGGCGACGACCGGGGCGAGGCCGAGGACCACGGCCTGGCGTACGCCAAGGAGACCCTCACCGGACTCGGCGGCTCCTTCGGCGGCGTCGCCACCCTGGTCGCCGTCTTCACCGCGGCCGGGACCGTCGCCCTCTCCGTCGGCCAGCGCGGCCGCGAGTTCGCGCTGCTGCGCGCCGTCGGCGCCACCCCGCGGCAGATCCGCCGCGCGGTCGCCACCGAGGCACTCCTCGTCGCGCCGCTCGCCGGGCTGCTCGGCTGCCTGCCGGGGATCGCGCTGGCGAACTGGTGGTTCGGGCAGCTGAAGGACCGCGGGGCCATCCCGGAGGCGGTCGGCCTGCACGTCTCGTGGCTCCCGCCGGCCGCCGCCGTGGGCGCCGGGCTGCTCACGGCACTCGGCGCGGGCTGGGCGGCCGGACGCAGGCCCGCGAGGATCAAGCCGGGACAGGCGCTCGCCGAGGCCTCGGTGGAACGGCTGCGGCCGGGCGTCGTCCGTACCGTCCTCGGGCTGGCCGCCCTGGCCGGCGCGGCGGTCCTGGCGGGCGTCGCCGCCTCCGCCGCCGGTGGCGACGCGGCCAACGCCTCCCTCGGCGTGATCATGCTCTTCATGCTGGCCGTCGCCCTGCTCGGCCCGGTGGTGGCCCGGCTCTGCGCCGCGCTCTTCGGCCTGCTGCTGCGCGGCGGCGGTGCCCCGGCCGCGCTGGCCGCCGCCAACTCCCGCACCAACGCCCGCCGGCTGGCGTCCGCGCTCACCCCGATCGTGATGGCGATGGCCTTCGCCTCGACGCTGGTCTTCATGCACACGAGCGAGAGCCGCACCGCCGAGAACCAGCTCCGCGCCGGCCTCACCGCCGACCACGTCGTCACCGACCCGGCGGGCCTGCCCGCCGACGCCGCCGACCGGGCCGCCCGCGCCCCCGGCGTCGAAGCGGCGGTGAGCCTGCTGGACACCCAGGTGCTAGTCCCCGTCCGGGGCGGCGGCGAGACATCGCTCCAGGCGTCGGCGACCCAGGGCATCTCGGGCTCCGGCGCCCAGCTCGCCGAGGTGCAGGACCTCGACGTACGCAGCGGCAGCCTGGACCGCGTGGGTGCCGACCGGATCGCGGTCGACAGGACCCTCGCCACCGCGGCGGACGTCGAGGTCGGCGACGCACTGCCGCTCTACCTCCCCGACGGCACCCGGGCCCGCCCGGAAGTCGTCGCGGTCTACGGCCGCGGCCTGGGCCTGGCGGCGGTGACCATGGACCGCGCCTCGCTGGCCGGCCACGTCACCTCGGCCTTCGACAGCACGCTGCTGGTGAGCGGCGGCGAGGCCGGGCCGCTCACCGCGCTCGGCGAGGTCACCGACGCCTCGGGCTACGCCCTCGCGCGGAACGTGGAACGGGAACTCGGCGCCTGGGCCAACTACATGATGGCCGCCGTCCTGGGCGGCTTCGCCGCCGTCGCCGCCGTCAACACCCTGGTGATGACGGTCCTCGACCGGCGCCGCGAACTGACCGCGCTCCGCCTCGTCGGCTCCACCCGCAGCCAGGTGCTGCGGATGCTCCGCTGGGAGTCGCTGCTGGTGTCGGTGGCGGGCGTGGTGCTGGGCACCGCCATCGCCATGATCACGCTGACCCCGATGATGCGCGGCCTGACGGGCGAGTCCCCGCACGTCCCGCCGCTGCTGTACGCCACGTTCGCCGCGGTCGTGGTGGCCCTCGGCCTGCTCTCCGTGACGCTCCCCGCCCGGGCGGCACTGCGCGACCGGGACGGCTGAGATCACTTGCCTGGAGCGCACTCCAAGCCGTTGGCTGGGAACCATGGAGTACACGCAGCTGGGACGCACAGGACTCAAGGTCAGCAGGCTCGTCCTCGGGACCATGAACTTCGGTCCGCAGACCGACGAGGCCGACAGCCACGCCATCATGGACGCGGCGCTGGACGCCGGTCTGAACTTCTTCGACACCGCCAACGTGTACGGCTGGGGCGAGAACAAGGGCCGTACCGAGGAGATCATCGGCAACTGGTTCGCGAAGGGCGGCGACCGGCGCGACCGGACCGTCCTCGCCACCAAGGTGTACGGCAACATGGCCGCCGACGGCGAGGCGTGGCCCAACCACGACAAGCTGTCCGCCGTGAACATCCGGCGGGCGGTCGACGCCAGCCTCAAGCGGCTCCGGACGGACCACATCGACCTGTACCAGTTCCACCACGTCGACCGCGCCACCGGCTTCGACGAGATCTGGCAGGCGATCGACGTCCTGGTCCAGCAGGGCAAGGTGCTGTACGCGGGCTCGTCGAACTTCCCCGGGTACAAGATCGCCCAGGCCAACGAGACCGCCGCCCGGCGCGGCGGCACCATCGGCCTGGTCAGCGAGCAGTGCCTGTACAACCTGGCCGAGCGGCGGGCCGAGATGGAGGTCGTCCCGGCCGCGCAGGAGTACGGGCTCGGGGTCATCCCCTGGTCGCCGCTGCACGGCGGGCTGCTCGGCGGCGTGCTCAAGAAGGAGGTGCGGGGCGGACGGCGGGCCTCCGGACGGGCGGCCGACACCCTGGCCGACCCGGCGGGCCGGGCGCGGATCCAGGCCTACGAGGACCTGCTCGACAAGCACGGCATCGCACCGGGCGAGGCGGCGCTGGCCTGGCTGCTGACCCGGCCCGGCGTGACCGGCCCGATCGTGGGTCCGCGCACCGCCGAGCAGCTCGACTCGGCGCTGCGGGCCGTCGAGCTGGAGCTGTCGGACGAGCTGCTGGCCGGTCTTGACGAGATCTTCCCGGGTCCGGGGCCGTCCCCGGAGGCGTTCGCCTGGTAGCGGGGTGAGCGGGGCGGCGGCCGGTCAGCCCAGCGCCGCCGCCACCGCCACCACCACGAGCATCAGCACGAGTACACCGGCCATGATCCGGTTACGGGTCTTCGGGTCCACGCCTCCGAGCCTAACCGGACCCGCCGAGCGGGCTGCGGCCGACCGCCTCGTAACGGGGCTGCTCCCCGGGCACGCCTGACTTCGGCAGACGGCTGCGGACCAGGACCAGCTCCGTCACGGTCCAGGCCGGGCCGGTGAAGCCGTCCAGCGCCGCGAGGTACGGCCGTACGTCGTGCGCCTCCCGGCTGCGGGCGACCGTCAGGTGCGGCTTGTAGCGCCGGTGCTCCCCCATCGCGACGCCCGCCTTGCGCCCCGCCGCCTGCGCCCGTTCGGCGAGCAGCCGCAGCGTCGCGAGGTCACCCTCCGCCCCCACCCACAGGGCCCGCCCGTGCCCGAAGTGCCCGCCGCCGCGCAGCGCCAGCCCGAAGGGCTCGGTGCGGTGCGCGGCCCGCGCCAGCCGCTCCGACAGCTCCGGCACGAGTGCGTCGTCCACTTCCCCGTAGAACGCGAGCGTGAAGTGCCACCCCGGGCGCCCGGTCCAGCGCAACCCGTCCGCCCTGGGCAGCCCCCGCAGCCCGGCCACCTCGGCGGCGAGGGCGGCGGTGACGTCCTCGGGGGGCAGGACGGCGGCGAAGAGTCTCATGGGCCACAGTCTGCCCGGCATGACCTCAGTGCCGTGCAGGTCGTTGTACGCGCGACTGTATTCGTCCCGGGGAGGCACGGCTGACATGACCGACACCAGCGGCGAACTCACGCTCGACGTGATGTTCGAGTGGCTCGAGAAGATGCCCGTCCCTGAGGGATACAAGACCGAGATCGTCGGCGGTCACATCTTTCTGTGGCCTCAGCGGGACACCAGCTGGGACATCACCATGGCCGTCCTCGAGCAACTGCGGTCCAGGTACCCCCTCAAGTGCCTCGGGTCCGACATCCGCGTGGACTACCCAGGACGCCTCAACGGCTTCGCCTCCGACGTTGTGGCCCTCGCGGAGGGCGCCCAGCGGGACGGCAAAGACCACTGGCGCCATCAGGACGTCGAGTTCGTCGCCGAGGTCATCTCCAAGGACACCGCCGCCAACGACTACGGCCCCAAGAAGGCCACCTACGCCGCCGCCGGCGTCCCGGTGTACCTGATCGTCGACCCGTACACCGGCGAGTGGCACCTCCACACCCTGCCCAAGGACGGCGAGTACCACAGCGCCGTCAGCTTCGGCTTCGGCGAGGACGTCGACCTGACCGGGACCGTCGTCGGCCTCACCCTCAAGACCGACGACTTCCCCCGCGACTGACCCGGCGCCCGGGCCGCCTACGCCGCCGGTGCCAGCGCCTCCCGCCGCTCCCGCGGCACGAACCGCACCTTCGGGTGCCCCCGGTGCCAGCCGACCGAGAGGCGCAGGTTGCCGACGCGGGCCAGGACCAGGCCGATGACGATCGCGGCGGTGGCGGCCACCGCGCCGCCCGCGGCGAAGCCGACCCGGGCGCCGTAGGTGTCGGTGACCCAGCCGACGATCGGGGCGCCGACCGGCGAGCCGCCGAGGAAGACCATCATGTACAGGGCCATGACGCGGCCCCGCATGGCCGGGTCGGTGGACATCTGGATGCTGGTGTTGGCGGTGACGTTGACCGTCATGCTGAAGACGCCGATGGGGATCATGAGCAGGGCGAAGAGCCACAGCCCCGGTGCCGTCGCCGCCACGATCTCCAGGGCGCCGAAGGCCAGCGCCGCCGCGATCAGGACCCGCAGCCGGGCCGTGCCGCGCCGGGCGGCGAGCAGGGCGCCCGCCAGCGAGCCGACGGCCATGAGGGTGTTGAAGAGGCTGTACGCCCCGGCGCCCGCGTCGAAGACGTCGTCGGCGAAGGCGGACAGGAAGACCGGGAAGTTGAAGCCGAAGGTGCCGATGAAGCCGACCAGCGTGATGGTCCAGATCAGCTCGGGGCGCCCGGCGACGTAGTGCAGGCCCTCGCGCAGCTGCCCCTTGCCGCGCGGCGCGCGCTGGACGGCGTGCAGGTCGCGGGCGCGCATCAGCAGCAGGCAGCTGAGCGGCGCGACGAAGGAGAGGCCGTTGGCGAGGAACGCCCAGCCGGTGCCCACTCCGGTGATCATGAGGCCGGCGACGGCGGGGCCGACCAGCCGGGCGGACTGGAAGTTGGCCGAGTTCAGGCTGACCGCGTTCTGGAGCTGGTCCCGGTCGACCAGCTCGGAGACGAAGGACTGCCGCGCCGGGTTGTCGACGACGGTCGCCAGGCCCATCGCGAAGGCGGCGACGTACACGTGCCAGACCTGGACGTGGCCGGTCAGGGTGAGGACGGCGAGGAAGAGCGCGGTGACGGCCATCGCGGACTGGGTGACCAGCAGCGTGGGGCGCTTGCGCAGGCGGTCGACGAGGACACCGCCGTAGAGGCCGAAGAGGAGCATCGGGAGGAATTGCAGGGCCGTCGTGATGCCGACGGCCGCCGAGGAGCCGGTGAGGCTGAGCACCAGCCAGTCCTGGGCGATGCGCTGCATCCAGGTTCCGATGTTGGAGACGACCTGGCCCGTGAAGAACAGGCGGTAGTTCCTGACCTTCAGGGAGGCGAACATCGAGGTCCGGGACGTGCGGGGGGTGTCGGGGGCGGTCGGGTCGTCGTGGCCGTCAGGTGCGGGGGCGGAAGCTGCTCCGGATCCCGTACTCAAAAGGGTTCGCCTCCTCGCGAGAACTGCTTACTTGTGGGCGAGCTTCTCCAGCACGGGGGCGGCGGCGCGCAGTTTCGCCCACTCGTCCTCGTCGAGTCCCTCGACCAGCGTGGCCAGGAACGCGTTCCGCTTGCGGCGGCTCTCTTCGAGCATCACCACGGCCTGCTCGGTCTGCGTCACGACCTTCTGCCGCCGGTCCTCGGGATGCGGCTCGAGACGGACCAGGCCCTTCGCCTCCAGCAGCGCCACGATGCGGGTCATCGAGGGCGGCTGGACGTGTTCCTTGCGGGCGAGTTCGCCCGGGGTCGCGCTGCCGCAGAGGGAGAGGGTGCCCAGCACCGACATCTCGGTCGGGCTGAGCGACTCGTCGACCCGCTGGTGCTTGAGCCGACGGGACAGCCGCATCACGGCGGAGCGCAGGGAGTTCACGGCGGCGGCGTCGTCGCCATGCTTGAGGTCCGGCATGTTCCTTAGCCTAACTCATTAGTCTCGCGAAATACCACCGCACAACCGCCCGCGTGCCCGTGACGCCCGCCACCGAAACCCACGGTTCACCCGTACGAGTGAGTCGTTTCCGGAAATCGGAGCATCACCCGGCCGGCGGGGGCGACCCTCGACCGCATGGGGACCAGCGTGCTCAGCCTGCGGATGGACGGGGAGCTGCTCGAACGGCTCCGGCACCATGCGGCGAAAAGGGGAATGAGCGTCCAGGACTATGTCGTCCGGACGCTCATTCGGGATGACTTCGACGAGCGGTTCCAGTCCGCCGTGGAGGAGACGGAACGGTTCTACGGGGTCACCTGAACCCCGCCGGTCAGGTCAGACCGAGGGCCGGCATCAGGTAGTAGAAGGCGAAGACCGCCGACACCGCGTACATCGTGACCGGGACCTCGCGGCCCCGTCCGGCCGCCAGGCGCAGCACCGAGAAGGTGATGAAGCCCATGCCGATGCCGTTGGTGATCGAGTACGTGAACGGCATCATCAGCATCGTCACGAAGGCCGGGATCGCGATGGTGAAGTCGGACCAGTCGATCTCCCGGACCGAGCCGGCCAGGATCAGGAAGCCGACCGCGACCAGCGCCGGGGTGGCCGCCTGGGACGGGACCATCGTGGCGACCGGGGTGAGGAACAGCGCCAGGGCGAAGAGCCCGCCGGTGACGATGTTCGCGAAGCCGGTGCGGGCGCCCTCGCCGACGCCGGCCGTGGACTCCACGAAGCAGGTGGTGGCCGAGGCGGAGCTGGCGCCGCCCGCAGCGACCGCGATGCCGTCCACGAACAGGACCTTGTTGATGCCCGGCATCTGGCCCTCGCCGTCGGTCAGCTTGGCCTCGTCGCTGACGCCCATGATCGTGCCCATCGCGTCGAAGAAGCACGACAGCAGCACGGTGAAGACGAACAGCACGCCGGTCAGGACACCGACCTTCTCGAACCCGCCGAACAGGCTGACCTCGCCGACCAGCCCGAAGTCGGGCGTGGCGACGGGGTTGCCCGGCCACTCGGGCGTGGTCAGACCCCAAGAGGGGATGTCGGCGACGGCGTTGATGATCACCGCGACCACGGTCATCACGACGATCGAGATCAGGATGGCGCCGGGGGTCCTGCGGACGATCAGCGCGAGGGTCAGCAGCACGCCGAGGACGAAGACCAGCACCGGCCAGCCCTCCAGGTGGCCGCCGGTGCCCAGCTGGAGCGGGACGGTGGTCTGCGCGGCGTCGGGCATCCGGGTCACGAAGCCGGAGTCGACGAGACCGATCAGCATGATGAACAGGCCGATACCGATGGCGATGGCCTTGCGCAGGCCGTAGGGCACGGCGCTCATCACGCGCTCGCGCAGACCGGTGGCGACCAGCACCATGACGACGAACCCGGCCAGCACGACCATGCCCATGGCGTCCGGCCAGGACATCCGCGGGGCGAGCTGGAGGGCGACGACGGAGTTCACGCCGAGACCGGCGGCCAGCGCGATCGGGACGTTGCCGATGACACCCATCAGCAGCGTGGTGAACGCGGCCGTGAGCGCGGTGGCGGTGACCAGCTGACCGTTGTCGAGCTGGTTGCCGTACATGTCCTTCGCGCTGCCCAGGATGATCGGGTTCAGCACGATGATGTACGCCATCGCGAAGAAGGTGGCGAAGCCGCCCCGGATCTCACGGGGCAGCGTGCTGCCGCGCTCGGAGATCTTGAAGTAGCGGTCGAGGCCGTTCTGCGGGGGCCGCCGGTCCTCCGGCGACTCGGGGGACGGGGGGACCTTGGCGGAGGCCGAGGTGGGCATGCGGGGACCTCATCACCGACAGCAGGTTCCCCCACGGCCTTGTCGGTGTTTCTGCGCTTGGAGTTTTCTACGAAAGAAAGTGGTCAGAGACAAACGGGTTCAGTATGAACGTATGAGCCCGGGATCGCTATCTCCGCGCGTAGACCCCGTGGGTGCCGCGCCGACAACCCGTTCGCCCGCTCCTCGTAAGCTGTACGCATGAAGAAGTGGACACCCACGCGCGAGGCACCGGAGCCCCTGGAGGGCCCCGTGGTTCCGACCATCGTCGGCGGCACCGTCCTGTGGTTCGTCCTCTTCCTGGCGCAGCTCCCGTTCTACGGCTGGTTCGACGACCACGGCCACACCTGGTGGGTGTGGACCTGCCTGGCCGGAGCCGGGCTCGGCCTGATCGGCATCTGGTACGTCCGGGGCCGCGAGGCCGCCCTGCGGCGGGCGGCGCGGGACGACGCGTAGTACCAGGGCATCACCGGCCGGACCGCCCCGTCCTCCCCAGGTCGGATCTTTGCCGTTTTGAGCCGGTGAGGCCCCGAATCCGCCCGTACCGTCGAGCCCATGACGCATCTCGACGCCGACGACCGGCTCGACCCCGCGCACCCGCGTCCCGCCCGCACGCCGGCGACCGGGCTGACGGCGGCCGAGGTCGCCGAACGGACCGCACGCGGCCAGGTCAACGACGTACCGGTGCGCAGCAGCCGCTCGGTCGCCGACATCGTGCGCGCCAACGTCTTCACCCGGTTCAACGCGATCATCGGCGTCCTCTGGGTGATCATGCTGATCGTCGCGCCCATCCAGGACAGCCTCTTCGGCTTCGTGATCCTCGCCAACACCGGCATCGGCATCGTCCAGGAGTGGCGGGCCAAGAAGACCCTCGACTCGCTCGCCCTGATCGGCGAGGCCCGGCCGACCGTGCGCAGGGACGGGACGGCCACCGAGGTCAGCACCTCGCGGATCGTGCTGGACGACGTCATCGAGACCGGGCCCGGGGACAAAGTCGTCGTCGACGGTGTGGTGGTCGAGGCCGACGGTCTGGAGATCGACGAGTCACTGCTGACCGGCGAGGCCGACCCGGTCGTCAAGCGGCCCGGCGACCCGGTGATGTCCGGCAGCTTCGTGGTCGCGGGCGGCGGCGCCTTCCAGGCGACCAAGGTCGGCCGCGAGGCGTACGCCGCACAGCTCGCCGAGGAGGCCAGCCGCTTCACCCTGGTCCAGTCCGAGCTGCGGTCCGGCATCTCCACGATCCTCAAGTACGTCACGTGGATGATGGTCCCGACCGCTCTCGGCCTGATCCTCAGCCAGCTGCTGGCCAAGGACAACGAGCTGGACGACTCGATCGCGCGCACCGTCGGCGGCATCGTCCCGATGGTCCCCGAGGGCCTGGTCCTGCTCACCTCCGTCGCCTTCGCGATCGGCGTCGTCCGGCTCGGCCGCAAGCAATGCCTCGTCCAGGAACTGCCCGCCATCGAGGGCCTGGCCCGCGTCGACACCGTCTGCCTGGACAAGACCGGCACCCTCACCGAGGGCGGCATGGACGTCACCGCCCTGCGCCTCCTCGACGGCGCCGACGAGGCGTACGTCCGCACGGTGCTCGGTGCCCTCGGCGCGGCCGACCCGCGCCCCAACGCCTCGCTCCGGGCCGTCATCGAGGCCTACCCGGCGAACGGCGAGTGGCAGCGCACCGACGCCCTGCCCTTCTCCTCCGCCCGCAAGTACGGCGGCGCCGCGTTCAGCGGGCCCGACGGCGCCTCGGGCACCTGGCTGCTGGGCGCGCCGGACGTGCTGCTGGCCGAGGACCACCCCGCCCTCGCCGAGACCGGACGCCTCAACGAACAGGGCCTGCGGGTCCTCCTCCTCGCCCGCGCCTCCCGCGCCCTGACCGACCCCGCCGTCGCCGCGGACGTCGCGCCCACCGCCCTGGTCGTCCTGGAGCAGCGGCTGCGCCCGGACGCCGCCGACACCCTGCGCTACTTCGCCGAGCAGGACGTCCGCGCCAAGGTCATCTCCGGCGACAACGCGGTGTCCGTGGGCGCGGTCGCCGCCAAGCTCGGCCTGTCCGGCGCCACCGTCGACGCCCGCCGCCTGCCCGCCGACCGGGAGGCGATGGCCGGGGCGCTGGACGACGGCACGGTCTTCGGCCGCGTCACCCCGCAGCAGAAGCGGGACATGGTCGGCGCCCTCCAGTCGCACGGCCACACCGTCGCGATGACCGGCGACGGCGTCAACGACGTCCTCGCGCTCAAGGACGCCGACATCGGCGTGGCGATGGGCTCCGGCTCGGAGGCGACCCGGGCGGTGGCGCAGATCGTGCTGCTGAACAACAGCTTCGCCACGCTTCCGTCGGTGGTGGCCGAGGGCCGCCGGGTCATCGGGAACATCACCCGGGTCGCCACCCTGTTCCTGGTGAAGACCGTCTACTCGGTGCTGCTGGCGATCCTGGTGGTCTGCTCGCAGGTCGAGTACCCGTTCCTGCCCCGGCACCTGACCCTCCTCTCCACCCTCACCATCGGCGTCCCCGCCTTCTTCCTCGCCCTGGCCCCCAACAAGGAGCGGGCCAGGCCCCACTTCGTCCGGCGGGTGATGCGGTACGCGATCCCGGGCGGCGTGGTGGCGGGCGCGGCGACCTTCGTGACGTACCTGATCGCCCGCCACCACTACAGCGGCCCGGGCGCCCTGGACGCGGAGACCAGCGCGGCGACGCTGACGCTGTTCCTGATCTCGATGTGGGTACTCGCGATCATCGCCCGCCCCTACACGTGGTGGCGCGTCCTCCTGGTGGCCACGATGGGCGCGGCGTTCCTGGTGGTCCTGGCGGTCCCGTGGCTCCAGGACTTCTTCGCTCTCAAGCTGGTGGGGGTCACGATGCCGTGGGCCGCCGTGGGGGTCGCGGTGGTGGCCGCGGCCTCGCTGGAACTCCTGTGGCGATGGGTGGACCACCGCTTCCCCGCCTGAGGGTGATGCCGCAAGGGGCGCGGGGAACCGCGCGACCAGCCACCACGGCGCCGCGCCAACCCACGAGCCGGAGCCGTCAGTCGAACCAGCGGTCCCTGGCCAGCTCCTCCGTGCGGGACTCGTCCTCCAGCAGGGCCGCGACCTCGAACCGCCGTGGCCACTGCCCCGCCGCCCAGGCCAGCCCCGCGGCGACCCCCTCCAGCGTCGCCGCGTGCAGCGCCCCGTCGTCGGTCAGCCGCCAGTCGATCTCCACACCGTCGACGACCAGTTCCCCGTGCTCCACGTACGACGCCGGGGTCCGCGCCCCGAGCAGCACCCGCACCGGCTCCGGCACGTCGTGCTCGGTGCCCTCGGAGTCCACGTGCCCGGTGACGGACTCGCTCAGCCGCCGCACCTGGAACAGCTCCGCCAGCTCGGCGGCCCGGGCGGGCCGTACCGGCAGCAGCGGCACGCCCGAGGTGAAGGGCAGCAGGTCCGGCGAGTCGACCACGACCGCGTCGGCGGCGTCCACCACGCGCACCTCGCCGTCGACCACGGCCCGTACGTCGTCCGGCAGGGTGACCTGCTCCGGGTCCAGGTCGGCCAGCGCGCCGTACAGGGCGTGCAGTTGGGCGGCCGTGACCGGGCGGGCGGGGTCGGCGAGGCGGTCGAGCAGTTCGGCCGCGCCGCCGGGCTCGTCGAGGAGGGCGGCGACCGAGGTGCGTACGCCCAGCGCCCGCAGCACCTGCTCGTCCTCGAAGCCGGAGGCGTCGGCCTCGTCGTACAGGCCCCGCAGCAGCGGATCGGAGCCCGCCGCGCGGAGTCCGGCCGGGCGCCGTCCGCCGAGCACCGGGTGCCCGCGCAGCCACCACGCGGTGTACGGCCGTACGACCTCGTGGGTGCCGTCGGGCAGCAGCACGCGGACCGGCTGGACGAGCGCGTCGCGCAGGGGCGGCCGGGACAGCAGGGCGAGGGCCTCGGGCCACCGGTCGTCGTCCACCAGGTCCAGGTCGCGCACGGCGACGATCTCGGTGGCGACCGGCGGGACGGGCGTGTCCGGGAAGCGGTCCAGGACGTCCTCGCTCCACACGTCCACGGCGTCCAGCAGCCCGGCGTCGTCGGGTTCGGCGAAGTCCCCCTCGCGGGGCTCCAGTTCGTCCGGGTCGAGGACGACGTCGGTGGCGCGGACGAGGGCGAAGGTGACGAGTACGCCGCAGGCGGCCAGCGCGTCCTCCCCCCACTTCTCGGCCAGCTCCGCGTCCACGGCGGCGACCTCGTCCTCGCGCATGACCCGCGCGAACGGGCCGCCGGGGAAGACGAGTTCGCCCGCCGGGGAGAGTTCGCCGTCCTCGTCGGGCAGGGCGAGCGCGCCGAGCCAGGGCTCGTCCCCGGCGTCGAGTCCGGCGTCGCGGACCAGGCCGAGGACGGTGTCGGCCAGTTCCTCGGCGTCGAGGGCGTCCTCCTCCCAGTTCGCGCCGCCGTCGTCCTCCAGCGAGGCGGCCACGGCGGCCCGGACCTGCGGGGTGGTGAGCACGGCACGCGGGGTGGCCGGGAGGGCGCCGAGCTTCTCCAGGAGCGGATGGGCCGCGTCCGGGTGGGCGATCTTCAGGCCGAGGCGGGTGAGCACCTCCGGGTCGAGGGAGGCGGCCTCCGGGGACGGCAGCAGCACCTGCCGGGGCCCGATGGTGGTCCGCACCGCTCCCGTCCCCAACCCCTGGGAGGCGCCCCCGGCCAGCGGTACCGGCAGCCCCGAGAGCCGGTCGGGGTCGACGCCGGCGAGGCTGTCGTAGAGCCGGTGCCACCAGCCCGGGTCCTTCTCCAGACCGGCCAGCCGGTCGATCGCGTCGGTCAGCGGCACCCGGGCGACGCCGAGCGTGCGCAGCTCCACCCGGCGTTCGAGCCCGGCGCGCAGCAGGGTCGGCAGCACCTCGGCGAGGACCCGCACGGTGTCGGCGCCGGCGCCCTCCACCACCTCGGCGTCGCGCGGGCGCAGGGAGTCGGGCAGGTCGGGGTCGTCCTCGGCCGGTCCGGCGGCGGGCGGCAGGAAGGCGGTGCGCGGCAGCCGTTCGAGGATCGCCTGGCGCAGCGCGCCGTCCAGCTCGCCCTTGCCCAGCGGGCCGGGCACGAGGTCGATGAGACCGGCGGTGACCGGGCGCCAGTCGGCGAGCAGCCCGGCGTAGGCGTCGGCGGCCCGCTCGGTCAGGAAGCCGGTCAGCGGGCCGGGCGCGGCGTGCCGGCGGGTGGAGTCCAGCGGGAAGGAGGCGATGAGCAGGGCGGGCACACCGAGCGGCTCGTCGCTGGGTGTGGGCGCGTGCACCACGGGGCTGGTGCGGGGCCGCGCCGGGGTGCCGTCGGCGTCGACCGGCACCGCCCAGGTCACGGACCAGTGCGGGCGCAGCCGCTCCTCGACCGGCCGGTCGGCGAGCAGGTCGGGGGTGAGCGGGCCGTGCGCGGCGGCGGTGCGCCAGCGGGTGGTGCCCTCGCGGGAGTCCTCGACGACGGTGAGGGCGCCCTCGGTGCGGCGGGACAGCGTGCGGACGTCGTCCGCGACCTCGACCACGACCTCCGCCAGGCCCGGCAGGGCGAGCAGCAGGGCGTCGTCCACGGCGTGCAGGAGCCGTTCGGCGAGGTCGGCGGCGGCCGTGTCGCGCAGCGGGAGGATGACGGCCGTGTCGTAGGGGCCGGGGGCGCTGCCCTCGGCGGAGAACGGCAGCCGCAGCAGCGGGACGTGTCCGTCGCGCCGCCGGATCTCGTCGCCCAGTCCTGGGCTGTGCCCGGCGGTGTCGGCGGCCAGGTCGCGGGCCTCGGCCAGGGACCAGCGGACCCCGCCATGCCGGCTGACGACGGCGGGCTCGTCGGTGACGGCCAGCACGGCGGCGAAGCCGACCCCGAACCGGCCGACGGCGCCGTCCCCGGCGTCCCGCTTGGCGGAGGCGCGCAGCGTGGACAGCGACTCGACGCCGGTCGCGTCCAGCGGGGCGCCGGTGTTGGCGGCGACGAGGACGCCGTCGCGCAGGGTCAGCCGGAGCCGCCCCGGCACGCCGGACCGGGCGGCGGCGTCGGCGGCGTTCTGCGCCAGCTCGACGACCAGCCGGTCGCGGTAGCCGCCGAGGACGAGGTCCTCCTCGGCGTTGGCGTCCTCACGGAACCGGGCCGGGCTCGTCGCCCAGGCGTCCAGCACCCCGCGCCGAAGACGTCCCGTACCGAACGGATCGGCCCCTTCGGCGGCAGGCTGCACGAACATGCTCACGGTGACTCTCCTCATCGACGGACCACGAAGGTACCGCGAGGACGCCTCGTCACCGGCCCGGGATTCCTCCGGCCCGGGCGCCGTCATCCGGCGCGGGCGCCACCACCCGGCCCGACCGCCACCATCCGGCCCGGCCGCCACGATCCGGCGCGGGCGGCACCATCCAGCCCGACCACCACCATCCGGCGCGGGCGGCACCATCCAGCCCGACCGCCACCATCCGGCCCAGGCGCCACCATCCAGCCCGACCGCCACCATCCGGCCCAGGCGCCACCATCCAGCCCGACCGCCACCATCCGGCCGGGGCGCAGTGATCCCGCTCGGGCGCCGTCATGCGGCCGAGGGACACCATCCAGCCCGGCCGCATCATTTCAGCCCGTCCGGCGTTTGAGGACGAGGCCGTCAAGGCCGATGGGGGTCCGGGGGCGCAGCCCCCGGGGACGCGAGCCACGACGCACCCGCACCGATCCACCCGCCGAGGCAACCTACGAGTGCCCCAGCTCCGCCGACGCCTCGTCCTCCGCCAGGGAGACGGACCCCGAGTCCGACGCCGGCCGCAGCGGGAACGGATCCACCCGCGTCTCGTCGATCACCGGCGGAGCCACCCGCGGCGGCTTCGGCATCACCGCCGCCTCGGAGTGCCCCCCGCACCCGTAGGCCAGCGACACCACGTGCCCGTCCGCGGGCGAGAACTCGTTGGCGCACACCCCGAAGGCCTGCCCGAGCGAGCCGCCGATCCGGGCCAGGAATCCGCAGCTGACGCAGGACGCGGGGGCCGCCTGGGCCATCGCCGTCTTCGGGCCGTAGCCGTCCTCCCAGCGGTCGGCGGCGACGTGCAGCCCGTACCGGGACAGGACCCGGGTGCGGCGCAGGCCCAGCTCCTCGGCGACCGCCGAGATGGTGCCGCGGGCGGGCACCGTGGACAGCTCGGCGGGCGGCCCGGCGGTCACCTCCGCGTCCTCGGCCTCGACCAGGTCGGCCATTTCGTGGGAGACGGCGGAGTTCGGCGGCGGCTCGTCCTCGCCGGTCCAGCCGGGCTCCAGACGCAGGTCCTCCGCGTCGGTGGGCAGCAGGTCGCCGGGGCCCATGTCGCCGGGCCGCAGCCGCTCGCTCCACGGCACCCACTCGGGGGCGAGCAGCGCGTCGGGGCCGGGCAGCAGCACCGCCTCATCCACCGTGACGATCTTGGCGCGGGAGGCGCGGGCCACGGTCACGGCCCAGCGCCAGCCGCGGTAGCCCATCTCCTTGCAGGCGAAGTAGTGGGTGACGACCCGGTCGCCCTCCGACACCAGGCCCTCGTGCTCGCCGACGACGCCGGGGGCGGCGGCCTCCTCGGCTGCGGCGCGGGCGAGGTCGAGGGCCTCGGCGCACAGGCGGTCAGGGGTGCGGCTTCGCGTTGTCGCTGCGCTCACAGGTATCGCTTCTCTCCATACGCCGTCTCACGAGTGCGCCGCTGCCTGCGAGGGGCGGACGGAGCGGACCTGTGGACCGCGTCGACGTCCGCGCCCGATCGCGCTCGGGCACACCTACGTCATCCATTCTGCGGGATGGCCGTAAGGCGCGCGGCCGAGAACGTTCGCCACGGCGCGCTAGGCACGCTACCTGCTCATGTGCGCTGGGCCTACACCGACGGGAGTTTCGGCGGGGTACGGTCCGGTGTCGGTCCGCTCTTCCCGCCCGGCGCCGGCGGCCGCGTCACCCGACTCGATCACCGCCATCCGTGCCGATGGGACGCTACAGCCCCCGCTCTCGGGGCACTATGACGGGGTGGCAGCCGCACGGACGGAGTTCAAGGGCGGGGGCCGGAGGCGTGGCCCCGGCCCGCGGTTCCGCGCGCTCGGCCGCGCTCTTCGCCTTCCGGTGACCGGGACCGCGCGCGGTATCCGGAAAGCGACGCACGCGCACGGGGCCGGCGAGTCGGGCCTCGGCAAACTGATCGAGCTGCACGGGGTGAACGGCGCCGGCGACGTCATGATCACCGTGGCGCTCGCCTCCACCGTCTTCTTCTCCGTCCCCACCGACGAGGCCCGCGGCCGGGTCGCGCTGTACCTGGCCATCACCATGGCGCCGTTCACGCTGCTCGCGCCGGTGATCGGCCCGCTCCTGGACCGGGTGCCGCACGGGCGCCGCGCCGCGATGGCGTGCGCGATGGCCGCGCGGGCGCTGCTCGCGCTGGTGCTGTCCGGGGCCGTCATCACCGGCAGCATCGAGATGTACCCGGCCGCGCTCGGCGTGCTGGTCGCCTCGAAGGCGTACGGCGTGGTCAGAAGCGCGGTGGTGCCGCGGCTGCTGCCACCCCGGTTCTCCCTGGTCAAGGCGAACTCCCGGGTCACGCTGTGCGGCCTGCTCGCCACCGGCGTCGCCGCGCCGATCGCGGCCGGGCTCCAGCAGGTCGGGCCGCGCTGGCCGCTCTACGGCGCGTTCGTGATCTTCGTGGCGGGCACCGTGCTGTCGTTCACGCTGCCGCACACGGTGGACTCGGCGCGCGGCGAGGCCCGGGCCCTGCTCGCCGCCGACGAGGACCATCTGCACGGTCCGCTGCGCAAGCGGAGCAAGCGGCCGGGGCTGCGCACGGTCGGCCCGGCGGTGACGCACGCGCTGGCCGCCAACGCCGCCATCCGCTGCCTGACCGGCTTCCTGATCTTCTTCCTGGCCTTCCTGCTGCGGGTGCACCCGCTGTCCGGGCAGAGCGCGGCCGTGTCCCTGGGGATCGTGGGCGTCGCGGCCGGGACCGGCAACGCGCTGGGCACGGCGGTCGGGGCGTGGCTGCGGTCCCGGGCGCCGGAGATCATCATCGTGACGGTGGTCGCGATCGTGCTGGGCGCGGCGGTCACGGCCGCGGTGTTCTTCAGTACCGTCCTGGTGGCGTGTCTGGCGGCGGTCGCGGGGTTCGCGCAGGCGCTGGCCAAGCTGTCCCTGGACGCGCTGATCCAGCGGGACGTGCCGGAACTCGTCCGCACCTCGGCGTTCGCCCGCTCGGAGACGCTGCTCCAGGTCTCCTGGGTGCTCGGCGGCGCGGTCGGCATCGTGCTGCCCCTCAACGGCACGCTGGGCCTGTCGGTGGGCGCCGCGATCATCGCCGCCGGGTGGCTGACGACCGTACGGGGGCTCATCGGCTCGGCGCGGCACGGCGGGCCGGCCAGAGCCAGGGTGGCGTGATCACGCCACGCCGTACCCAGGTGGGGGACGGGCCGCGGGCGCCAGATAGCCTTCGCCCATGACCACGTTGCTCCGCGGCACTGCCGCCCTCGGACACGGCGCTGTGCGGCGCCGCCGCGCCGTCGCCGCCGCCGGCGCGGTATCCGCCGGACTGCTCCTGCTGTCCGCCTGTGACAAGCCCACGCCCATGGCCACGGTCACGGTCGGCAGTGACTCGGTCAGCTCCGAGGCCGAATGCGGCGGGCACGGCAAGACCCTGGAGACCGCCGAGATCCAGAAGTGCCTGGAGAACGACGACGTCAAGTCCATCTCGGTCAACGCCGACGACACGGTCCGCTTCGGCGTCGACCCGGAGGTCGCCGACGAGCGCTGGACGATCCTGATGAACGGTCAGCAGCTCACCGACGACACGGACAACACCTACCGGACGGTCCCGGGCAGCGTGTTCTTCAACGCCCAGTACGGCGCCCAGGGCGACTCCACGCTGGTCACCATCAAGGCCGGCGACGGCAAGGACGACAGCGAGGCGGCCACCGGCCTGTGGTCCTTCAAGCTGAAGAAGGACGACTGACCACGTCCGCCACGCGCGTTCTCGTGGCCACCGCGGTCCCCGCCGAACGGGACGCGGTGGCTCGGGCGTTCCCGGAGCCGGCCGCCGAGCTGTCCCGTCCCGGGGTGGTCCTGCACCGCCTCCCGGACGGCGGCCCGGACCTGCTGGCCGCCGGGGTCGGCCCCGCCCTCGCCGCCGCCTCCACCGCCGCCGCCCTGACCGCCGCGGCGCTCGACGGCGCCCCCTACGCCCTGGTCGTCTCGGCCGGCATCGGCGGCGGCTTCCCGCCAAACGCGCCGGTCGGCTCGCTCGTCGTCGCCGACGCGATCACCGCCGCCGACCTGGGCGCCGAGACCGCCGACGGCTTCCTGCCGGTCACCGACCTCGGCTTCGGCACCGTCACCCACCACCCGCCGCCCGCCCTGGTGCGCGCCACCGCCGCCGCGACCGGCGCCCGCCCCGGCACCGTCCTGACCGGGTCCACCGTCACCGGCACCGCCGAACGCGCCGCGCTGCTGCGCGCCCGCCACCCGGACGCGCTGGCCGAGGCGATGGAGGGCTTCGGCGTCGCCGAGGCCGCCGCCGCGCACGGGGTGCCGGTACTGGAACTGCGCGCCGTCTCCAACCCGGTCGGCCCGCGCGACCGTGCGGCCTGGCGCATCGGCGAGGCCCTCGCGGCGCTGACGGACGCCTTCGGGAAGCTCGCACCCGTCCTCAGGAGTTGGAACCCATATGACCGACACGACCGACGCGACCGGTTCGACCGCTGAGACCCTCCGGATCGCCTACTCGCCCTGCCCGAACGACACCTTCGTCTTCGACGCCCTCGCCCACGGCCGGGTGCCGGGCGCGCCCGCCCTCGACGTGACGTTCGCGGACATCGACATCACCAACGGCATGGCCGAACGCGGCGAGTTGGACGTACTGAAGGTGTCGTACGCCGTGCTGCCGTACGTCCTCGACGAGTACGCCCTGCTGCCCTGCGGCGGCGCCCTCGGCCGGGGCTGCGGGCCGCTGGTGCTGACCCGGGAGGCGGACGCGGACCTGCGCGGCCGCACGGTCGCGGTGCCCAGCGAGACGTCGACGGCGTACCTGCTGTTCCGGCTCTGGGCGGCCGACACGGTGCCCGGAGGGGTCGGCGAGATCGTGGTCATGCCGTTCCACGAGATCATGCCGGCCGTGCGGGACGGGAAGGTCGACGCGGGACTCGTGATCCACGAGGCGCGCTTCACGTACCGGAACTACGGGCTGCACAAGCTCGCCGACATGGGCGAGCACTGGGAGCACACCACCGGGCTGCCGATCCCGCTCGGCGCGATCATCGCCCGGCGGTCGCTGGGCGCCGAGACCCTGACCCGGCTGGCCGACGCGGTCCGCGCCTCGGTCCGCGCGGCCTGGGACGACCCGGAGGCCTCCCGGCCCTACGTCATGGAGCACGCCCAGGAGATGGACCCGGCCGTCGCCGACCAGCACATCGGGCTGTACGTCAACGAGTTCACGGCCGACCTCGGCGAGGCCGGCTACGCGGCGGTCCGGGGCCTGCTGACGCGCGCGGCGGCCGAGGGACTGGTGCCGGCCCTCGGCCCGGACGCGCTGGCGTTCCCCTGACGGGCGGGCCCGGTCAGACGTCCAACTGGTCGGCGACGGCGCGGAGCAGGCCGGCGATCTTCTTGCCGGCCGTCTTCTCGGGATAGCGGCCCCGCTCCAGCATCGGGGTGATGTTCTCCAGAAGGGTCGTCAGGTCCTGGACGATGGAGGCCAACTCGTCGGGCTTCTTGCGCTGCGCGGCCGCGACCGACGGGGCCGGGTCCAGCAGGGTCAGGGACAGGGCCTGGTCGCCGCGCTGCCCGGCGACGACGCCGAACTCCACGCGCTGGCCGGGCTTCAGCGCCTCGACTCCGGCGGGGAGGACCGAGGAGTGCACGAAGACGTCACCGCCGTCGTCGCGGGAGAGAAAGCCGAAGCCCTTCTCGCTGTTGAACCACTTGACCTTGCCAGTCGGCAAAGCACACGCTCCCTCGATCAGTCCCGGACGCTTACCGACGCCGGTGAACCACTGCCAGGACACCCTACCGGGGGTCTCTCCACGGGAGCAGGCCTTAAAACTGGCCTGCTCCGCCGGGGAACTACCCTGGTCGAGTGCGTGAACAAACCCAATCGAATTCCGCCGCGCCCGGTGACCGACTGATCCGCGCCGGCGCGATCGTCTTCTTCGTCGGTACGGTGGCCACTCTGGTCACCGTGGCCCCGCTGCTGCTGGGGACGACGCCGTTTCCCACCTACATGTTCGGCCTGAGCATGCTGATGGGCGTGGGCTTCCTGATCGCCGGGGCGGGGGTGTTCCGGTCGATCGCGGCCGGGCGCCGTCAGGCCCGCGCGGCGGCCGCCCCGTCGCCCTCGCCGTCCCCGTAGCCCGCGAGCCACTCCGGGAACTCCGTCAGGTCGGCGAGGACCACGTCCGCGCCGGCCGCGCGCAGTTCCCCGGCACCGCAGGGGCCGCTGGCCACCGCCACGGAGCGGGCGCCCGCGGCCCGGGCTCCGCGGACGTCGCCGACGTGGTCGCCGACGTAGACGTCCGCGCCGTGCTCGCGCAGCGCGACGGCCTTCTGCTCGGCCCACAGGTCGCCGACCACGGCGTCCGGCTCGATGCCGAGGTGCGCCAGGTGCAGCTTGGCGTTGGGCTCGTACTTGGCGGTGACGACGAGCGTCCGCCCGCCGGCCGCGCGTACGGCGGCGACGGCCTCCCGGGCGCCGGGCAGCGCGAGCGTCGGCTCGATCGCGTAGGTCGGGTACATCTCCCGGTAGAGGTCGGCGGTGGCGGCGATCTCCTCGGCCGGGAACCAGTTGGCCAGCTCCTCCACGAGCGGCGGCCCCAGCCGTGTCACGGCCAGGTCGGCGTCGACGTACGTCCCCGTCCGCTCACTCAGCGCCAGGTAGCAGGCCCGGATGCCGGGCCGCGAGTCGATCAGCGTCATGTCGAGATCGAATCCGACGGTGGGGGCGGTACGGGTGGTGAGGGCCATGGCCCCCATTGTGCAGGTCCCCTCGACGGCGCCGACCGGGCCCCTGGCCGGCCGGAGTGGGCCGGCCGCCGGACGGGCCCGCACCGGGTCCGGCAGCCGGCCGGTCACTGAGGCGCCACGCGCCACGCGCCTCGCCGCCAGACCGCCACGCCGCCACGCGACGAGACCGCCAGACCGGCCCGACCGCCGGAAACGACCCGGGACGCCCCACTCCGGCCACGCGAAGAGCACCGCCCCGGGCCACGCGCCTTGCCGCCACGCCGCCAGACCGCCAAGCCGCCAGACCACCAGAAACGACCCGGGACGCCCCACTCCGGCCACGCGAAGGGCACCGCCCCGGGCCACGCGCCTTGCCGCCACGCCGCCAGACCGCCAAGCCGCCAGACCACCAGAAACGACCCGGGACGCCCCACTCCGGCCACGCGAAGGGCACCGCCCCGGCGAGGCGAGCCGCCCGATGCGCCCAGCAGGCGCACCGGGCCCGTGCGATCCACGCGCGGGGACGAGAGGCGTGCCCGGCGCCTTCCTGCGAGGAGCGTTCAGCCGCGTGGGCGGCGGGAGTGCCAGAGCAGGTACAGGGCCGTGGCGACGGCGGCGCCGCGGAGGATCCAGGGCCAGGTCTCGGTGACCGCGTCGTTCATGTGGCCCTCGGCGATCGGGTCGCCCCAGCGGCCCTCCGTGCGGCCCCACAGCCAGACCACACCGGCGGCGGCGACCGTGCCGGGCAGGCCCAGGACCGCCCACTTCGACTGGGCCGCGGTCAGGCGGCGCGAGAGGTAGGCGATCAGCCAGCCCAGGCCGAGGGCGACGAGGTTGCCGAGGACGGCGCCGAGGACCAGGAGCCCGGCGGCGAGCAGGAGCAGCGGGTTGTTCCAGCCGCCCTCGGGCCAGGGGCGGGGCAGGCGGCGCGCCCTGCCCTCCGGGACGGGCTCCACGACCGCCTCCACGGCCGGCTTCGCCTCGGCGGTGGTCTTCTTCCGCGCCTGCTCCTCCGGCTTCGGCGGCGGTTTGAGCAGCTCCGGGATCTCCACCCCGCCGACGAACCCGGGCACGCTGTCGCCCATGGCGCCGAACGGGCCGCCCTCCACCCGCCACCAGTCCGGCTGCGGACCACGGCCGCCGCCTCCCAGCTCCTGCGCGCTCGCCACATGGGGTGGGGAGGCGGCCGGCTGTTCGGCCGGCCGTTCGGGCGGGGGTTCGGGCGCCTTCCGCCGCAGGCCCTTGCGGCGCTCGCCCCTGCGGGGGTCCGTTTCCCGCTGCTCGGGCACCGCGGTCGGCGGCGGCACCGGCGCCGGGCGGACCCCGCTCGTGCCGCCCGCCGCGTCGACGAGGTCGTCGGGGCTGCCGAGCCGGTCCAGGATGCGCCGGACGGCGGCGGGACTGTCCACGGTGGTCCTGGCCCGGTGCCGGTCGATCTCGTTGCGCAGCTCGGAGACCAGCCGCATGCGCGCGGCCGACGGCAGCTGCCGCTGCTGGGCCACGTCGCCGACGCGGCTCAGATACTCGTAGACGACCTGGTCGCTCTCGATCCCCACGGTCCCCTCCGGGGCGGTGTGTTGTGACAGCCCGTCGGACGAAGGTACCGAATCCTTCCGTGGGCGGCGGACACCCCGCGCACGGCACCGGCGCACGCCACCCTCCACCGTCACCCCCACCCGCTAACGTGGACGGGATGAGCACCGAGGAGAAGTCCGCGGCCCCCCGGTCCCTCGCGGAGGCGCTCCGTGTCCGGGACGACGTCTCGCTGGCCGCCCTCCTGCGCAGCCGTCCCGACCTCATCACTCCCGTGCCCACGGACCTGACGCAGCTCGCCACCCGGGCCGGCACCCGGGCCTCGGTCGTGCGGGCGCTGGAGCGTCTCGACCGGTTCGCGCTCCAGACGGCGGAGGCGCTGGCCGTGGCGTCGGACCCGGCGCGGTACGGCGAGCTGCTCGGTCTGATGGCGGGGGACGACGAGGACCCGGCCGTCGCCGCGGCGCTGCCCCGGGCCGTCGCCCTGCTGCGCGAGCAGGCCCTGGTGTGGGGCGCCGACGACCGGCTGCGGCTGGTGCGCACCGCCCGTGAGCTGCTCGCGCCCTCCCCGCAGCACCCGTCCCCCACGGGTCTCGGGCCCACCGTGCGGGAGGCGACCGCCGGGATGTCGCCGGGGCGGATCCAGGAGATCCTGACCACCGCCGGTCTGCCCTCGACCCACGACTCGGTCTCCGCGGTGACCGCGCTCGGCGCCCTGTTCGCCGACCGGCGCCGGATGACGGCCCTCCTGGCCGGGCTGCCCGAGGAGTCGCGGGAGGTGCTGGCCCGGCTGGTGTGGGGACCCCCGTACGGGCAGGTCACCCACGACCCGGCGGCGCACCTGCGCGCGCTCCTCGACCGCGGCCTGCTGCTGCCCACCGCGCCCGGCACGGTCGTCCTGCCCCGCGAGGTCGCCCTGCACCTGCGCGCGGGCCGCGCGCACCGGGCGCCCGAACCGGCCCCGCCCACGGTGGAGGCCGCCGCCACGCACCGTCCACAGGTTGTGGACGCCACCGCGGCCGGGCAGGCCCTCGCGGCGCTGGCGACCGTGGCCGAGCTGCTGAAGGAGTGGGACGAGGGCGGCCCGACGGTGCTGCGGGCCGGCGGGCTGAGCGTGCGCGACCTCAAGCGCACGGCCGTCGCCCTGGACCTGCCCGAGCCGGTCGCCGCCTTCTGGCTGGAACTGGCCTACGCGGCCGGGCTGATCGCCTCCGACGGCGAGGCCGACGAGCGGTACGCGCCGACCCCGGCGTACGACGAGTGGCGGGAGCTGCCGCCCGCCGAGCGCTGGGCGAGCCTCGCGCAGACCTGGCTGACGGCGACCCGGACGCCGGGTGTGGTCGGCGGGCGGGACGCGAAGGACCGGACGCTCTCCGCGCTGGGCCCGAACCTGGACCGTTCGGCGGCGCCGGAGGTACGGCACCGGGTGCTGGCCCTGCTGGCGGGCCTGCCCGAGGGGGCCTCGCCCACCGAGGAGTCGATGCTGGCCCGGCTGCGCTGGGAGCGCCCCCTGCGCGGCCCCGAGCGGGACCGGCGGGAGGACGACCTGCGGACCCGGCTCGCCCGGTGGACGCTGTCCGAGGCCGAGCTGCTGGGCATCACCGGCCGCGGCGCGCTGGCCGCGCCGGGGCGGGCCCTGATCGGGGCGCCCGAGCCGCCGCACCCGGCGAAGGAGCCCGAGGGCCCCGGCGACAAGCTCCCCGTCCACCACCGCACGCCCGCGCCGCCGGCTCCCCCGGCCCCCGGCGAACGGGCCGCCGCCGAGGCGGCCGCGGCCCGGCTGCTGGCGCCGCTGCTGCCGGAGCCGCTGGACCACGTGCTGCTCCAGGCCGATCTGACGGCGGTGGCGCCGGGGCCGCTGGAGCGTCCGCTCGCCGACCTGCTGGGGGTGCTCGCGGACGTGGAGTCCAAGGGCGGGGCGACGGTCTACCGGTTCACGCCGGGGTCGGTGCGCCGTGCGCTGGACGCCGGGCAGACCGCCGCCGACCTGCACACCTTCCTGGCCCGGCACTCCCGCACGCCGGTGCCGCAGCCCCTGACGTACCTGATCGACGACGTGGCCCGGCGGCACGGGCAGCTGCGGGTGGGCGCGGCCTCGGCGTACGTGCGCTGCGACGACGACGCGACGCTGGACGAGATCCTGGCCGACCGGCGGGGCGCAGGCCTGGGCCTGCGCCGCCTCGCGCCGACCGTGCTGGCCGCGCAGGCCGAGCCGGCAGCGCTGCTGGAGGGGCTGCGCGCGATGGGGTTCGCGCCGGCCGCCGAGTCCGCCGCGGGCGATGTGCTGATCGCGCGGGCCGACGCCCGCCGCACCCCGCCGCGGGCGGCGCCGGAGCCGGTCCCCGACGGTCCGCCCGCGCCCGACGACACCCTGCTGGCGGCCGCGATCCGCGCCGTCCGGGCGGGCGACCTGGCCTCCACGGCCCCGCGCAAGCCGGGCCCCGGGGACGGCGAGGGCGGGGCGACGGGCGGCGAGCTGCCCCGCACGGGCGCCGCCGAGACGCTCGCGACCATGCAGGCGGCCGTGCTGACCGGCGAGGCGCTGTGGATCGGCTACGTGAACGCGGAGGGCTCCGCCAGCCAGCGGGTGATCGCCCCGATCCGGGTGGAGGGCGGCTTCGTCACGGCGTACGACCACACGGCGGACGAGGTGCGCACCTATCCGCTGCACCGCGTCACGGGCGTGGCGGAACTGGCCGACGACGCGACGTGACACGCCCTCTTTCGGGCGTACGCGCCGGTTCATGCACGCCACGCCGGGTGATTCGCACCTGAGAGGGAGCTTTTTTCATAAACCGCATCGACCTTTCGGCGCTCGGGCAGCCACGGGGTGTCCTGCACCGAAACCGAAAGGAAGAACCCGATGCGTACTGCCGTTCGCCGAGTCGCCACCGTCCTGGCCTCCACCGCGACCCTGATCGCGGCGTTCGCCGCCGAGGCCGCCGCGGTCGGCATCGACCTCGGTGGAGGCCTCACCCTCTGACCGCCCGCTGATCCGTCACGCCCCCTTCCGGCGGGCCGGGCTCCCAGTCCCCCTGGGCCCGGCCCGCTCCGGATCACCTTCCCCCGCTCCCTCCCCCACCCTCCCCCTCCCCCTCTCCCTCTCCTCCCTCGCTCCGGAAGGCTCCCGATGCGCCCCAAGACCGCCGAACCTCTCCGCTCCACCGCCCGTTCCGCCATCGCCGTCTCCGTGGCCGCCCTGATCACCGCCGCGGCGCTGTTCGGCGCGCTCGCCCCCAAGGCCGCCGCGCTGCCGCTCCCGCTGCCCGCCACCGGCGTGGAAGCGCTGGTCACCGAGGGCGTCACCATCGAGGGGCCGCTGATCAACAACATCGGTCTCAGGTAGCCCGGCGGCGCGATCAGGCACACTGGACGTTTGGCCGATCCGTCGAGTCGCTGTCGGCCGTACGCACGCGAAAGGGTGCCGCCCGTGAATGGTCCGCTGATCGTCCAGTCCGACAAGACCCTGCTCCTGGAAGTCGACCACGAGCGGGCCGGTGACTGCCGTCGGGCCATCGCGCCGTTCGCCGAGCTGGAGCGGGCGCCCGAGCACATCCACACCTACCGGGTGACGCCGCTGGGCCTGTGGAACGCGCGGGCGGCCGGCCACGACGCCGAGCAGGTCGTGGACGCCCTCGTCGAGTACAGCCGCTACCCCGTGCCGCACGCGCTGCTCGTCGACATCGCCGAGACGATGGACCGCTACGGCCGCCTCACCCTCTCCAAGCACCCGGCGCACGGCCTCGTCCTGACGACGACCGACCGGCCGGTGCTGGAGGAGGTCCTGAAGTCGAAGCGGATCGCGCCGCTGGTCGGCACCCGCATCGACCCCGACACGGTGGCCGTGCACCCCTCCGAGCGCGGGCAGATCAAGCAGACGCTGCTCAAGCTCGGCTGGCCCGCCGAGGACCTCGCCGGGTACGTCGACGGCGAGGCGCACCCGATCGAGCTGGCGGAGAACGGCTGGGCGCTGCGGCCGTACCAGAAGCAGGCGGTGGAGAACTTCTGGCACGGCGGCAGCGGTGTCGTCGTCCTCCCCTGCGGTGCGGGCAAGACGCTGGTCGGGGCCGGTGCGATGGCGCAGGCCAGGTCGACGACGCTGATCCTGGTCACGAACACCGTCTCCGCCCGGCAGTGGAAGCACGAGCTGGTCAGGCGCACGTCGCTGACCGAGGAAGAGATCGGCGAGTACAGCGGCACGCGGAAGGAGATCCGGCCGGTCACCATCGCCACGTACCAGGTGCTGACGACCCGGCGGAAGGGCGTCTACCCGCACCTGGAGCTGTTCGACTCCCGGGACTGGGGGCTGATCGTCTACGACGAGGTGCACCTGCTGCCGGCGCCGGTGTTCAAGTTCACCGCCGATCTCCAGGCCCGGCGGCGGCTCGGTCTGACCGCGACCCTCGTCCGCGAGGACGGCCGCGAGTCCGACGTCTTCTCCCTCATCGGACCGAAGCGGTTCGACGCGCCGTGGAAGGAGATCGAGGCGCAGGGCTACATCGCGCCCGCCGACTGCGTCGAGGTCCGGGTCAACCTCACCGACTCCGAGCGGCTGGCGTACGCCACCGCCGAGACGGAGGAGAAGTACCGCTTCTGCGCGACGACCGACACCAAGCGGAAGGTGACGGAGGCGATCGTGCGGCGCTTCGCCGGGCAGCAGATCCTCGTCATCGGCCAGTACATCGACCAGCTCGACGAGCTGGGCGAGCACCTGGGCGCGCCGGTCATCAAGGGCGAGACGTCCAACGCCCAGCGGGAGAAGCTCTTCGACTCCTTCCGGCAGGGCGAGATCAGCGTGCTCGTCGTCTCCAAGGTCGCGAACTTCTCGATCGACCTGCCGGAGGCGACGGTCGCCGTCCAGGTGTCGGGCACCTTCGGTTCCCGGCAGGAGGAGGCGCAGCGGCTCGGCCGGGTGCTGCGTCCGAAGGCCGACGGCCACCAGGCGCACTTCTACTCGGTCGTCGCCCGCGACACCCTCGACCAGGACTTCGCCGCCCACCGCCAGCGCTTCCTGGCGGAACAGGGCTACGCGTACCGGATCATGGACGCGGACGAGGTGCTCGGCGAAGGGGTCTGAGGGGGCTGAGGGTCTGAGGGGGCTGAGAGGGCTGAGGGGGTCTTCCCGCGTCCTGGCGGGCCGGGGTCAGTGACGGCGGACGCCGGCCTCCTCGCCGTACTCGCCGAGGATCACGACGTCGAAGGCGGCGCCCGCGAACACCCGCACGGCGCGCACGGCGTCGCCGAGCCGGTGCCGGTGGCTGCCGGCCACGGGCGTGGCACCGGACGCACGGACCGGTGCCGGGGCGGGGTACATGGTTGCTGCGCTCATGTCTCCATGGTGCGACCGTCCGGCCCCGACCGGCATCGGTCTCCGGACCGAACCCGCTCCGCCCCCGCGTACACCTCCCGGGGGACGGGTGCCCCTCAGGTCGGAGGGCCCGTCCCCTAGGGGTCGAGCGGGATGACACCAGGGGAGCGAGCGGGGGATGACGCCGGCGGGTGAAAAAGCGTTGGCCCGCCCGCCGCCTCCTCCCCTAAAATCTCCGCTCTTGCCCGCCTCCCTCACGGAGTGCCGTCGTCCGGTTGGAAACCGGACGGCTTCCCGCGCGCGCCCGCGCCCACCGCACCGCAGGTCACCCGGAGGCACCGCCTTGTCCACGCCCGTCCACGACGACCCCGCGCCCGATCCTCTCTCCCGCGAGCGCGCCCACCTGGCCGCCTCGCGCTCCGCCCTGCGCGCCATGCGCGAGGACGTGGAGTCCCTCGACATCTCCGACGTGACGGCGAACTGGGTCAACGCCGCTGTCCTGGAGAGCCAGATCGAGGACCGCATCAAGGCGCTGGCCGACCTCAGCGAGACCCCGCTGTTCTTCGGCCGGCTCGACTACCTGCACGCTCCCGGTGCCGAGCAGGCCGAGGGCGCCGAGGGCGAGCGCTTCTACGTCGGGCGCCGGCACGTGCACGACGCGGACGGCGACCCCATGGTGATCGACTGGCGGGCGCCGGTCTCGCAGCCGTTCTACCGGGCGTCGAAGAAGGACCCGCTGGACGTCTCGCTGCGCCGCCGCTTCGGCTACACCGGCGGGGACCTCACGGCGTACGAGGACGAGCACCTGTCCGACCCGGCCGAGGCGGCGACCACCAGCAAGCTGCTCCAGCGGGAGATCGAGCGGCCGCGTGTCGGGCCGATGCGGGACATCGTCGCGACGATCCAGCCCGAGCAGGACGAGATCGTGCGCGCCGGGCTGACCGGCTCGGTCTGCGTGCAGGGCGGCCCCGGCACCGGCAAGACCGCCGTCGGCCTGCACCGGGTCGCCTACCTGCTGTACGCCCACCGCGAGCGCCTGGCCCGCACCGGCACACTGGTCATCGGGCCGAACCGGTCCTTCCTGCACTACATCGAGCAGGTGCTCCCGGCCCTCGGCGAGCTGACGGTCCGCCAGGCCACCGTGGAGGACCTGGTCGGTCACGTCGAGGTGCGCGGTGCGGACGAGGCGGCGACGGCGGTGGTCAAGGGCGACGCGCGGATGGCGGAGGTGCTGCGTCGGGCCCTCTACTCGCATGTCTCCCCGCCCGCCGAGGGGATCGTCGTGGTGCGCGGCTCACGGCGCTGGCGGGTGGCGGCGTACGAGCTGGAGGAGATCGTCCGCGAACTGCTCGCCCGCGACATCCGCTACGGCGCCGCCCGCGAGGCGCTGCCGCAGCGCGTCGCGCACGCCGTGCTGGTGCAGATGGAGCGGGCGGGCGAGGCGCCGGACGACCGGGTGCAGAACGCGGTGGCGCGCAACGCGGCCGTGAAGGCACTGGTGAAGTCGGTCTGGCCGCCGGTCGACCCGGCCAAGCTGGTCCTGCGGCTCCTCTCCGACGCGGACTTCCTCGCCGAGCACGCCGCGGGGGTCCTCTCCGAGGACGAGCGGAAGGCGGTGCTGTGGGTGAAGCCGGCCCGCTCGGTGAAGTCCGCCAAGTGGTCGCCCGCGGACGCCGTGCTGATCGACGAGGCGACCGACCTGGTCGAGCGCACCCACTCGCTCGGGCACGTGGTCCTCGACGAGGCGCAGGACCTCTCCCCGATGCAGTACCGCGCGGTGGGCCGGCGCTGCACCACCGGCTCGGCGACCGTCCTCGGCGACCTGGCGCAGGGCACCACGCCGTGGGCGACGCGGAGCTGGGCCGAGGCGCTGGGGCACCTGGGCAAGGGCGGGGCCGTGGTGGAGGAGCTGACGGCCGGTTTCCGCGTGCCGACGGACGTCATCGCGTACGCGTCCCGGCTGCTGCCGCACATCGCGCCGGGCCTGACGCCGGTCGCGTCGATCCGCGAGAGCCCGGGCTTCTTCGAGGTCCGCAGGACGCCCGCGGAGGGGACGGCCGGGGTGCTGGCGGCCTGCGGCGAGCTGCTGGCGCGTGAGGGCTCCGTCGGCCTGATCGCGGCGGACGCGCACGTGCCGGAGCTGGCGGCGGCGCTCGGCGCTGCGGGCGTCGGCTACGTCGGGCCGGGCGAGGAGACCACGCACGCCACCCGCCTGACCCTGGTCCCGGCCTCGCTGGCCAAGGGCCTGGAGTACGACTACGTGGTGCTGGACGAGCCGCGGGCCGTGGTGGACGGCGAGCCGGACGAGCGGACGGGGCTGCGGCGGCTGTACGTGGCGCTGACGCGCGCGGTGTCGGGACTGATCGTGACCCACGCGACGGAGTTGCCGCCGCAGTTGGCCTCGTCCTAGCTGCGGGCAGTCGTGCCTCCCCCAGTGCCTGAACGGCCTGGGAGGTTCCCCCAGGGGCGGCACGGGTGGGCGATGGGGGTCCCCCCGCTCGAGCGAAGCCGAGAGTGGGGGAGGCACCCCGCAGCGCCGGGCTGCGCCACCCACCCCCGCCTGCGCCAACGCGGGTTCATCACTCGATCGGCGTTCAGCCCCCCAACACCCGCCGCCACTCCGCGACCGCCTCCGCCGACACCGGCCCCGCCCACCCGGAGGGCCGCGCCGCCCCGCCGATGTGGAAGGCGTCGATCCCCGCCGCGAGCAGCCCCGGCACGTGGTCGAGGCGCAGGCCGCCGCCGACGAGGAGCTGCTGCTCGTAGCCCGGCTCGCCCCGCCGCCGCGCCTCGGCGAGCAGGACGGTCATGCCCTCGTCCACGCCCCCGGCCGCGCCTGCCGTGAGGTAGGTGTCAAGGCCCGGGAAGTCCCCGAGCTGCTTGCGCAGGGCGTCGCGGTTCGCGGCGCGGTCGATCGCCCGGTGGAAGGTCCACCGGCACCCGTGCAGCACCCCCGCGATCCGCTCCACCGCGTGGAGGTCCACGTCCCCGTCCGGGTCGAGGAACCCGAGCACGAACTCCGTCGCCCCGGCCTCCCGCATCCGGCCGGCGAGCCGCGTCAGCCGTTCGACGTCCCCGGCGGCGAATCCGTCCGCGAGGCGCAGCATCACCCGCAGGTCGATGTCGACGGCGGCGCGGATCGCGGCGACGGTCTCGGCCGACGGGGTGAGTCCGTCGGCCGCCATGTCGGTGACCAGTTCGAGGCGATCCGCGCCTCCGGCCTGGGCGGCGACCGCGTCCTCGACGTCGAGGGCGATCACCTCCAGGACTGCACGCTTGCTCATGGGACCCCATTCGTCGGCCTGCTACAGGTCTAGTCCAATCCAAGACTACGCCCAGACGGCAGGCCGGGGCGCCCCCTCAGTCGCCGAAGAGATTCAGCTCCGCCGCCTCCACCCCGGCCAGCTCGTATCCGGCGGGGTCGCCCGGCGGCCGGCCGGCGTACAGCCGTACGAGGGTGGCGGCGTCGCCGATGAACCGGCCCGGGGGCCGCTCACCGCTCACCGCGCCGAGTTTCAGGGGCTCGTCCACGTCGTCGAGGTCGGCGTGGAGCGGCACGTGGCCGCGGTCGCGGGTGAGGGTGGCGAGCAGCGCGAGGGCGGCGGGCAGGGCGGGCCCGGCGTACGCGCCCGGCTCGCCCAGGGCCGCCCGCACGTCACCCGCGTGCACCCACTCCCCCAGCGCGATCCCGTCCAGCTTGCCGCCCGCGCCGCCGATCACCGGACCGGCCTCGGTCATGCCGCGCTCCAGCTCGTCCACGACGCGGGCGTTGCTCCAGTCCGCGCGTTCGGCGATGTCGCGGTCGTTGGACTCGGGGGAGAAGACGCCGTCCTCGAAGCGGCTCTCCACCACCCGGATGAGGGCGCTGGAGCAGTGCGCCAGCACGTCGCGCACGGTCCAGCCCGGACACGCGGCCACGGGCAGCGCGAAGTCGGCGTCCGCCCGCGCCCGCAGCAGGGGCACCAGTGCGTCCCGCTCGGTGGTGAGCAGCCGGCCGGGCAGCTCGGGGTCGCGTACGTCGTTCACGTCGGCAGGAGTCGTCATGGACCCCACGTTAGGGCCGGGCGGGGGCCGCGGTCAGCGTCCCGTCAGGTCGTCGACCTCGGCGGCGAAGAGCAGGGCGGGGTCGAAGCCCATGCCGGTGAAGTGTCCGGCGAGTTCGAGGGAGAGGGCGCCGTGCACGCGGGTCCAGAAGGCGAGGGCCCGGTGCAGGGCCGCGGCGGGGGCCGGGTGGCCGCCGGCCCACTGCCGGTGGCCGTCGAGGTGCGCGTCGAAGTCGGTGGCGGGGCCGTCCGACGGCAGCGCGGCGCAGGCGTCGAGGATGACCGCCATGGTCTCGGCGGCGATCCCGGTGATGTCGTCGGGGGCGTGGTAGCCGGGGACGGGGGTGCCGAAGACGAGGAAGTAGCGCTGGGGGTCGGCGAGGGCCCACGCGCGCAGGACGTGCGCCAGTCCGGCGAGGTCGGCGCCGGAGTCGGCGGCCGCCTTGAAGCCGTCGGCAAGGCTGCGGTAGGCGTCCCGGACCAGTTCGGTGATCAGCTCGTCGCGCCCGGCGAAGTACCGGTAGAGCGCGGGTCCGCTCATGCCCATCCGCTTGGCGATCGCGTTGAGCGAGAGCGCGGAGGCGCCCGCCGTGGCGATCTGCTCCCACGCGTGTTCCTTGATCTCCGCGCGCACCTGGGTGCGGTAGCGCTCGCGCGGGGTCCCGGTGCGCGCCTCGGGCATGGTCCGCCGCCTCTCCTCTTCCACGTCGCTGCCACGTCGCTTCGTCGCCGCTTCATCGTCAAGATGGAGTGAGAGGTTATCACCGGAGCTACCGCCGGAAGCTGGAAGAATGGCCGCATGGCCGACCTCGACGCCCTGCGCTCCCGCTTCGCCCGTGCCCTGGAGCAAGCCGCCGCCCCCGGTTCCGGCCCCGACCCGGCGCCGTACGCCGACCGCCTGCTCGCCCGATGGCAGGAGCCGCACCGGCGGTACCACACGCTCGCGCACCTGACCGCCGTACTGGACCACGTCGACGTACTGGCCGGGCACGCCGACGACTTGGCCGCCGTCCGGCTCGCCGCCTGGTTCCACGACGCGGTCTACCTCCCCGAGCGCTCCGAGAACGAGGAGCGCTCGGCCCGGCTCGCCGAGCGCGCCCTGGCCGAGGCCGGGGTCCCGGCGGAGCGCACCGCCGAGGTGGCCCGGCTGGTCCGCCTCACCGTCACCCACGCCCCGGCCGGCGACGACCGCGACGGACAGGTGCTGTGCGACGCGGACCTGGCGGTCCTCGCCTCGCCGCCGTCGGCGTACGCGGCCTACACGGCCGCCGTGCGCGAGGAGTACCACTTCGTGCCGAACGACGCCTTCCGCGAGGGCCGGGCCGCGGTCCTGCGACAGCTGCTCGGCCTGCCCCGGCTGTTCCACACCCCGCACGGCCGCCGGGAGTGGGAGGCGACCGCCCGCCACAACATCACCGGCGAGCTGGAAATGCTGTCGCTCGGAGACACCCCGGACGCTTAGCCTGCCCGGCATGCGGACCATGGGTGGGGAACAGGTGGAGGAAGCCGTCGCGAGCGCCGTCGCGCTGCTGCGGACGGCGGTCGACCGGGACTGGGAGACGGCGCGGGCGGGCCGGCTGGAGTGGAGCTGCCGGTACACGGCGGAGCACGTCGCGAGCGATCTCATCGCCTACGCGGGGCAGTTGGCCGGACGCGCCACCACGGCCTACGTCCCCTTCGAGATCACCCTCGACGAGGGCACCGACAACGAGGGCGTGCTCCATGTGATCGAGACGACCTGCGCGCTGCTCGCCGCGACCCTGCGCACCACCCCGCGCGAGGTCCGCGCCTTCCACCCGTACCCCTACCGCAGCGCGAACCGCGAGGGCTTCGCCGCGATGGGGATCGCCGAGGTGCTCCTGCACACGCACGACATCGCCGAAGGGCTCGGACTGACCTACGAGCCGCCGGGCGGGCTGTGCGCGGGGGTCCTCGCCCGGCTCTTCCCGCACGTCCGGCCCGGCACCGACCCCTGGAGCACCCTGCTGTGGGCCACCGGCCGCGGCGACCTGCCCGATCGTGCCCCGGTCACCGAGTGGCGCTGGCGCAACAACCTGGTGATCCCCACCGAACGGCTCACCCTCCAGGGCGTCACACCGGCCGCCGCCACCGACCTCGCCGCGGGCGGCGACGGCGGGTTCGAGTGGGTCGGCGACGGGCCCTTGCAGGGCACCCGGGTCGCCGCCGGGCTGCTGCTCAAGGCGTACGAGGCGGGCGTGCACCGGCCGGAGTGGGGTGTCTTCGTGCTCGTGCGCACGGAGGACGGGCGCGCGGTCGGCGGTATGGGCTTCCACGGGCCGCCGGACGAGGACGGGCGGGTGGAGGTCGGCTACGACCTCGCCGAGGCGGGCCGCGGCCACGGCTACGCCACCGAGGCGCTGCGCGCGCTGTCCGCGTGGGCGCTGGCACGGGAGGAGGTGACGTCGGTGTTCGCGACGACCGAGCCCGCCAACGTCGCCTCCCAGGCAGTGATCACCCGCGCCGGCTTCACCCGGATCGCCGGCGACGAGAGCGACGAGGGGCAACTCGCCTACGAGCTGCGCGGCTGACCCGCGGAACCTGCCCCGGCTCCGGAACCCGTTCCCGAGCCCTTGCGGCGCCGCAGCCCCGCCCCGTGCAGCAGCCGCACCACCTCACGGCTGCTGACCTCCAGCGCACCGGCGGACACCGCGTCGGCGTACCGCTGGGCGGGGACGTCGTAGTGGTCGCGTTCGAAGGCGCGGCGCGGCACGCCCAGCGTCGCGGCGAACGCGTGCAGCTCGGCGTAGGAGACGTCGCTGACCAGGTGCGACCACATGCGGCCGTGGCCCGGCCAGGTCGGCGGGTCGATGTAGACGGTCACGAGTACGTCCTCACAGGTACGCCCTCACCGGGCCGGGCCGCCGGCGGCGGCACCGCCCAGCGAACCGACCGCGGCGACCTTCACGCCCGCCTTGCCGCACACCCAGTGCGGGTCGGGACCCAGTTCCGGCTCGACGTCCAGCGCGTGCGGGTCGCCGGAGCCGCAGACCGGGCAGAGCGGCCAGCGGCCGTACCGCTCCAGCAGGGCGTCCTGCACGTCCTGCGCGACCAGCCCGGCCACGAACTCCGCGCCCTCGGGCCACTGCTCGACCCACCAACGCCGTTGTACGACGGACTCCTCGACCAGCGACACGACGTCCGGCTCGGCGACCTCGCCCGCCACGAGATCGGCGAGTACGAGGGCGCGCGCGGCGTGCAGCACCTGCTCCAGGGGGCTGATGGGGTCCATGCACCCATTGTGCGCACTCTTGACCCGCGGACCGAAACGAAAATATCTTTCATGAGTGACCGATGAAGTGAAGGAAACTTTCGCGAATGCCTCCGGGGGCCGTCGCGCCACCGGCGGCGGGACCGCGCCGCCCGCGCCCGCCGCCCTCGCGGCCAAGGTGCGCACGCTGGCGCCGTCGATGACCCGCTCCATGCAGCGGGTCGCTGAGGCCGTCGCCGGCGACCCGGCCGGTTGCGCCGCCCTCACGGTCACCGGTCTCGCCGAGCTGACCGGCACCAGCGAGGCCACCGTCGTACGCACCGCCCGGCTGCTCGGCTACCCCGGCTACCGCGATCTGCGCCTCGCACTGGCCGGGCTCGCCGCCCAGCAGCAGTCCGGCCGCGCGCCCGCCATCACGACGGACATCGCGGTGGACGACCCGATCGCCGACGTCGTCGCCAAGCTGGCCTACGACGAGCAGCAGACCCTCGCCGACACCGCCGCCGGGCTGGACACCGGCCAGCTCGGCGCGGCCGTCGCCGCGCTGGCGGCCGCCCGCCGCACCGACGTGTACGGCATCGGCGCCTCCGGCCTGGTCGCCCAGGATCTCACCCAGAAACTCCTGCGCATAGGGCTGATAGCCCACGCCCACAACGACCCGCACCTCGCCGTGACCAACGCGGTGCAGCTGCGCACCGGGGACGTCGCCCTCGCGATCACCCACTCCGGGTCGACCGGGGACGTCATCGAACCGCTGCGGGCCGCCTTCGAACGCGGCGCGACGACCGTCGCCATCACCGGCCGCCCCGACAGCCCCGTCACGCAGTACGCCGACCACGTGCTGACCACGTCCACGTCGCGGGAGAGTGAGCTGCGGCCGGCGGCGATGTCCTCACGGACGAGTCAGCTGCTGGTGGTGGACTGTCTGTTCGTGGGGGTGGCGCAGCGGACGTATGAGGCGGCGGCGCCGGCTTTGGCGGCGTCCTATGAAGCGCTGGCCCATCGGCATGGGGGGTCCCGCGGGAGACCGTAGACGGTATTCGCCATGCGCGGCTGCGGGCCCGTCGTGGCTGGTCGCGCCCACGCGGCGGAGCCGCACATCGATACAGTCCCGCGCCCCTGGGGCAATACAGAGACCGACCTTGGAAAGAGCCGTTTCCTGATGACTGCAACCCCCCATCACCCCGATCTCCGTTCCCAGTTGGAGACCCTCGCCACCGAGGCGTTCCGGCCCGAGCTGGCCGAGATCGATCGGCTGTCCACCCTCGACATCGCCCGGACGATGAACGGTGAGGACGCCGGCGTCGCCGCCGCCGTCGCCGCGCGGCTGCCGGAGATCGCCGGTGCCATCGACGCCGTGGCCGCCCGGATGGCGCGCGGCGGGCGGCTGGTCTACGCGGGCGCCGGGACCGCCGGGCGGCTCGGGGTGCTGGACGCCTCGGAGTGCCCGCCCACCTTCAACACCGCCCCGGGGCAGGTCGTCGGCCTGATCGCGGGCGGCCCGGACGCCATGGTCACCTCCATCGAGGGCGCCGAGGACTCGCCCGACCTGGCCCGTGCCGACCTGGAGGCGCTCGGGCTCACTGCCGACGACGCGGTGGTCGGCGTCTCCGCCTCCGGCCGCACCCCGTACGCCGTCGGCGCCGTCGAGCACGCCCGCGCGGCCGGCGCGCTGACCGTGGGGCTGGCCTGCAACGAGGGCAGCGCCCTGGCCGCCGCCGCCGAGCACGGCATCGAGGTCGTCACCGGGCCCGAGCTGATCACCGGATCGACCCGCCTGAAGGCCGGCACGGCGCAGAAGCTCGTCCTCAACATGCTGTCGACGATCACCATGGTCCGGCTCGGCAAGACGTACGGGAACCTAATGGTGGACGTGCGCGCGTCCAACGAGAAGCTGCGCGCCCGCTCACGCCGGATCGTCGCGCTCGCCACCGGCGCCGCCGACGCCGACATCGAGCGCGCGCTGACGGCCACCGACGGCGAGGTCAAGCACGCGATCCTGGTCCTCCTCGCCGACGTGGACGGCCCGGCCGCGGCCCGCCTCCTGGCGGACTCCGACGGCCACCTGCGGGCAGCGCTGGCGGCGGCGGACGGCTGACCCGCGCGACGGCGTCCGGCGGTCCGGGCGGCGGAGGGGTGCCGGGAGGGGTGCCGGGAGGGGTGCCGCTCCCGCCGCGTGGCCGTCCGCCCCGAAGCCCGACCCCGGTACCGGCGGGCGCGGCGCCCTGTTCCGCGGCCGGGCCCGCCGGGCAGGTCCCCGCCCACCGGCCCGGGGCCGTCCTGCGGCGTGTGGGATTCTGGAGGGCATGAACCACGCCCAGCTGACCGCCCTGGGCCGCGCCCTGCGCCTCCTCGGTGAGCACGGCGAGGCCCTGACCGGTGACACCCCGGACGCCAAGCTGCACGAGGTCCGCGCGGACGTGAAGCGCGCGCTGGACCTGCTGGAGGAGAGCGTCGCGACGGCGGCCCCCAGCACCCGCTGCCCGGAGCATCCGACCGGACCGGTCGACGAGGCCGCCCCCGACCGCTGCCTGCTGTGCGAGACCCGCCGCCGCAGCGCCCGCCGCGCCGAGTACAACGGCGGCCCCCTCCCGGCCCGGCCCACCGAGCCGGTCCAGTCCCGTTACGGGGTACGGGGCGACCGTCCGCAGCCCCAGCAGCGCTGGCTGCCCGAGCTGTGGAACGGGCAGGCGTGGCAGCTGTGCGGCACCCCGCGCCGCGACCGCCGCGAGGCCGAGCTGTACATCGCGGCCCAACTGCGCGCCCCGCGCGCGGCGATGGCGTACCGGCTGGTCCACGAGTTCACGGACTACGAGGTGCTGCGGGTGTGGGGCACACCGGTGCGGGTCGACATCGAACCGATGGGCGGCCTCTGAGGTGGTCAGACGGAACGACCTGCGGCGCGCCGCCCTCGTCGACGCCGCCATCGAGGTGCTGGCCGCGCAGGGCGCCCGGGGTCTGACCTTCCGGGCGGTGGACGCCGAGGCCGCCGTCCCGGCCGGCACCGCGTCCAACTACTTCGCCAACCGCGACGACCTGCTCACCCAGACCGGCGCCCGCGTCTACGAGCGTCTCCACCCGGACGAGGCGACGATCGCCCGCCAGCGCGCGGCCGGGAACGACCGCGACACCTACGTCCGGCTGATGCGCGAACTCGTCGACCGCATCTCCTCCTTCCGCTCCGGCTACCTCGCCCTGCTCGAACTGCGCCTGGAGGCCACCCGGCGCCCGGGTCTGCGCGCCGTCCTGACCGAGCGCATCCGCGAGGACGTCGACGCCAACGTCGCGTACCACGAGGGCTCCGGCCTCCCCGGCGACGCCATGGCCGTCAAGCTGCTCTACCTCGCCCTGAACTGGCTGATCGTCGAACAGCTCACCCTCCCGGACGTGTTCACCGAGGAGGAGCGCGACCGGCTGGTGACGGCTGCGGTCGAACGGATCGTGGTGCCGGACGCGGACTGACCGCGCGGGTCAGATCTGGTTCTCCCCGCCGTCGACATGCCAGTTGACGCCGAGCACGAAGCTGCTCCGCCCGGACGCGAGAAAGGCCACCACCTCCGCGACCTCCTCGGGGCGCCCCACCCGGCCGAGGGGGACCCCCGCGGCGAACCGCGCCTTGGTCGCCTCCGGGTCCGCCGAGGTGGCGGCCACCGAGTCGAGCGCGGGGGTGGCGATGGTGCCCGGGGAGACGGCGTTGACCCGCACACCCCGGCCCTTCAGCTCATTCGCCCAGGTCCGGACGTACGAACGGACCGCCGCCTTGGTCGCCGCGTACGTGCCGAAGGCCTCCACCCCGTCGTCGGCGCGGACCGAGGTGTTGACGACGACGGACGCCCCGTCATTGAGCAGCGGCAGCGCCTTCTGCACGGTGAAGACGGTGCCGCGCACATTGACCCCGAAGATCTGGTCGTAGTGCTCCTCGGTGGTCTCCTCCAGGGTTGCGAAGGCGCCGGACCCCGCGTTCGCGAAGAGCACGTCGAGCCCCCGGCCACGGGCACGCACCGCTTCGTAGAGCCGGTCCAGGTCGGCCTGGTCGGCGATGTCCCCCACCACCGCGGTCGCCCGCTCCGCGCCGATCGTCTCCACGGCGGCGTCCAGCTCGGTCTTGCGCCGCCCGGTGACGAACACGTGCGCCCCGTCCGCCGCCAGCCGCACGGCGGTGGCCAGACCGATGCCGCTGCTGCCGCCGGTGATCACCGCGGTCTTGCCGTCGAACTGTCCCATGGGAATGACCTCCATCAATTTAAGTACCGATCGGTACTGAACAGCGACCGTAGCACTTCAAAACCGATCGGTACAGAAGAGGTATGCTCGGTGCCATGGATGCCATGGATGCCACGGAGAGGGGCCGGAAGAAGGCGCCGGTCGGCCGGCCGCGGGGCTTCGACGCCGACGAGGCGCTGGAGCGCGCGATGCGGGTCTTCTGGGAGCACGGCTACGAGGGCGCCGGCCTGACCGACCTCACCAACGCCATGGGCATCACCCGCACCAGCATGTACGCGGCCTTCGGCAACAAGGAGGCCCTGTTCCGCAAGGCCCTGGAGCGCTACGAGCAGGGCCCCGCCTCCTACCTGGCCCGGGCCCTGAAGGAGCCGACCGCCCGCGAGGTCGCCACCGCCTTCCTGAACGGCTCGGTGCGGACCACCACCACCCCGGACCGCCCCAGCGGCTGCCTCGGCGTCCAGGGGTCCCTCGCCGCGGGCGAGTCGGGCCGGGCCGCCCGGGACTTGCTCGCCGACTGGCGCAACGGGGGCGTCGACCAGCTACGGGATCGGTTCCGGCAGGCCGTGGACGAGGGCGACCTGCCGCCCGGCACCGACCCCGCCCTCCTCGCCCGCTACCTGATGACCGTCGCCAACGGGATCGCCGTCCAGGCGGCGGGCGGCGCCACCCGGGACGACCTCCGACAGGTGGCCGACATCGCCCTGCGGGGCTGGCCGCCGGTCTGACGGGGGCCGCGCTAGCCCCGCGCGCTCTCGTGGTTCGTGCGCCGCAGTCTGGCCCGCATCACCTGGTCCGTCGCCGCCGCCGCGACCGACCCGTGCGGGCAGTCCCACTCCCGGCCGCCGCCGACCGGACGCAGTTGCACGCTGCCGCCGACGTGCCCCATCACCTCCCCCACCCGGCCGTCCCGCACGTCCACGGCATGCGTGCCGACGGCCGGGCTCTCACCCCGCACCACCGACGCCAGCCGCTCGGCCACCCGGACGTTGCAGCGTCCCAGCTCGACCAGGGCGAACGGCTCGTCGCTCGCGCCGGTCACCGGATCGACGCACAGGGACGGCAGGACGATGCCCTCACCCACGAGAGCCTGCCGCAGGGACTCGACGACTTCCTCGGTCGACCGCACCCTTCTCCACCTCCACGCTGAGTTCGTGATTCGCCACACAGCGTGTCCGGTACGCCTCTAACCTGGCCAGAGAGGGTGCCCCAACAACCCCTGCTGTACGACCGGGAGTTCCGTTGCCATGCCTGGACCGAAAGACCTCGACCCCTCGACGTCCCCCCGCGCCCTGCTGGGTGCGGAGTTGCGCCACGCGCGGGAGAAGGCCGGGCTGAGCCAGGAGGAGTTGGGCGGGCGGTTGTTCGTCAGCGGGTCGTTCATCGGCCAGTTGGAGGCAGGGACGAGGCGGATGCAGCGCGAGTACGCCGGGCTGCTGGACGACGCGCTGGGGACGGAGGACTTCTTCCGGCGCAATTGCGCGGCTTCGGCGAAGTCGAAGTATCCCGAGCATTTTGCCGAGGCGGCGGAGGCGGAAGGGTCAGCTACGGCGATCAAGGAGTACGCGTCGATGCTGATCCCGGGGCTGCTTCAGACTCCCTCCTACGCTCGGGCCGTATGCCGCGCCTATCAGCCGACGGCGACTGACGAAGTGATCGACGAACTGGTGACGGCGCGGATGGAGCGGGCCCGCATGCTCGCCGATCCAACAGAGCCCATGTTGTGGGCCGTCATTGACGAATCCGCGCTGCGCCGCGCCACCGGCGGGCGGGAAGTGATGGCAGGGGCACTCCGCCACATCGCCGCCCTCATGCGCGAGAACCGGGTCATCGTGCAGGTGTTGCCCTTTGACGCGGGAGCACACCCCGCGATGCAGGGCTGCGTCAAGCTGATGGACTTCGCGAGCGCCCCTCCGCTCGTGTACCTCGAAGGGGTGGGCACCGGGCGGGTGGACGATGACCCGGCCACCGTCGGGCGCTACAGGTTCTACTACGAACTCCTCATGGTCTCCGCGCTCTCGCCCACGAAATCCCTGTCCATGATCGAGGAGCTGGCGCAGAATTACGCCCATGGAGACGACCTCTGAGTACGCGTGGCACGGGTCTAGCTACAGCGGCGGCAGCGGCGGCAATTGCTTGGAGATCGCTCGCTGGCGCAAGTCCACGTACAGCGGCGGCAGCGGCGACAACTGCCTGGAAATGGGGCTTGGCAACCCCGCCACCACCCCCGTCCGCGACTCCAAGGACCCCGACGGACCAACCCTCCTCTTCCAAGCCGCCGCCTGGTCCGTCTTCGTAGACGCCCTCAAGGCGTCCCCAGTCACCGCCGATTGACCGCGTAGCGTCAGTGCGGCGGCGGAGCCGGGTGCAGGGCGTTGGACGCCGTGCAGCCGGCCTCCCCCCGCATCCGCTGGATCCGGGGCGGCACCCACACCTCGGTCTCGCCGGGGCCCACGCGGGCGAGGAGGCAGTCCTGCGGGCCGAAACCGTCGCCCGGCACCAGCAGGAGCACGCCGACCCGTCCGCCCTCGGCCTGCACCTCGCTGCGGATCTCCGGGTCCATGTCCAGCGCGCCGATCACACGGCGCACCTCCGCCTCGTCGGCCCGGCCACCCTCCGGCACCCGCGGGAGCTTCGCGCGCAGTTCCCTTTCGGGCAGCTGGGGCGGCTCGGGCGGTGGGCCGAAGACCAGGGGAAGGCTGTCCGGGCAGTCCACGTCACGGGGCTTCTCGCGCCACTCGGACCAGGGTGCCACGCGGACCGCGAAGCACCGCCGTACGGTGACCTCCTCGACGTCGAAGGTCGCGTTGTACGCCGTACCGGACGTGCGGACGACCAGTTCGAGGCCGTCCCCCTCGTGGGACGAGGTGCCGTCCACCCGCATCACCTCCACCCCCTCCATGGCGGCGGCCTCACGCCCCGCCTCATCCGGCGTGCGGGTGCGCTGGCTGTAGAGCCGCTCTCCCACCGTCCTGGCCACCTCGCGGGCCTCGTCCGTCGCCTTCTCCTCGGAGGGCTCGGCCACTCCGCAGCCCGCGACGAGCAGCGCCAGGGGCGCGAGCAGCAGGAGCGGACGCAGTACGCGTCCGGCGCTCACACGCCCCGTCCCACGAGGGGCAGCGGCGTGAACTCGTGATCCTCCCAGAGGCGCCTGGAGGTCTCCCCCGGGTAGGGCGCGACGACCGGCTCGGCGTCGAGGACCTGGACCAGGCGCCGCTCCGTGTCGTACGCCGGCCAGCCGGGGTCGCCGGTGCGGGCGAACGCCGTCCAGGAGGAGCGGAAGCGGTCCGACAGGGCCAGCGCCTCCGGCGACGGTTCCGCGCCGTCGAAGAAGAGGATCCCGAGGTCGGCCCCGAAGGTGCCGAAGAGCAGCGGGACGTCCAGGGCGTGGCAGGCGCCGAGGGCCCCGCCGACTGCCGGGGCGGGCCAGGTCAGTTCGTAGACGTGGGCGCGCCCACCGCCGGCGACGTGTGCCTCGGCCAGGTGGAGTGAGGGCATGCCGAACAGCCAGTCCGTCTGGACGCGTTCGTAGAGGTCGTTCGCGGAGGCGCCCGGGAACGCCTCGCGGTAGGCCGCCTCGCCGCCCGGGGCGTACAGGCGCAGGGCCGCGCCCGCCCGCTCCTCGCCGATGGAGCCGAGCTTGCCCGCCATCATGGAGAACAGGCGGTTCTCGTCGCGGTTGTGACCGACGACCAGGTCGACCTCGCGGGAGGCGCCGGAGGCCAGCGCCCGCCAGGGCATGACCGGCAGGACCTCGCCGTCGACGACCGGGGCGTACGGGGTGACGGTGGGCGCCGCCTGTCCCCAGCGGTCGACGCGGCCGGGCATCTTCGGGGCGAGGGCCTGACCGGCCTTGACGAGCTGCTCGGGAGGAACGGTGCCCAGGTCGGCGACGGTGGGGCGCAGCCCGGCCTCGGCGGCGAGGGCGGTGCCGAGGTCCCGGGCCAGTTCCGGTGAGAAGAAGGTGCCCGGCACGCTCTGCGCGATGGCCCGCCCGAAGAGCCCGGCGGCGCTCGGCATGGCGAGCAGAGCGGCCACGGAACCGGCGCCCGCGGACTCCCCGAAGACGGTGACGCGGCCCGGATCGCCGCCGAACGCGGCGATGTTGTCCCGCACCCACTCCAGCGCGGCCACCTGGTCGAGCAGACCTCGGTTGGCCGGGGCGCCCTCGATGTGGGCGAAACCCTCCATGCCGAGGCGGTAGTTGAGGGTGACGACGACGAGGTCGCCGTCGGCGGCGATGCGGCGGGCGTCGTAGCCGGGGCTGCCGGAGTGGCCGAGTTTGTAGGCGCCGCCGTAGATCCACACCATCACCGGGCGGCGGGCGGCCGGATCGGGCTCGGGCGTCCAGACGTTGACCGTCAGCCAGTCGTCGCCCTGGGGGAGCGCACCGGCCGGGCCCGCCACGGCGAGGTCCTGCGGGGGCGGCGGGCCGAAGACGTACGCGTCGCGTATGCCGTCCCAGGGGCGGGCGGGGCGCGGGGCGGCGAACCGGCCCTCGCCCACCGGGGGTTCGGCGAAGGGGATGCCGCGGAAGACGGTCAGCCCGTCCTCCGCGCGCCCGCGCACCGCACCGGCGGCCGTGCGCACCACGGGTTCCACTGACTCCACGGATCCAGGGATCGTCATCCCACGGACCCTACGCCGTGGTGCGCACCGCGAGCGGACCGGGTCAGCTGAGGGTCTTCAGCGACGCCGCGTCGTAGGGGGCGAGGCTGTCGAAGCGTCCGGCGAGGACCTTCTCGGCCCACAGCGGGTCCTGGAGCAGCGCGCGGCCGACGGCGACGAGGTCGAACTCGTCGCGTTCCATGCGGTCGAGGAGGTTGTCGAGACTGCCGACGGGCGCGCCCTCGCCCAGGAACGCCTTGGTGAAGTCGCCGTCGAGGCCGACCGAGCCGACGGTGATGGTGGTCCTGCCGGTCAGCTTCTTGGTCCAGCCGGCGAGGTTGAGGTCGGAGCCGTCGAACTCGGGCAGCCAGTAGCGGCGGGTGGAGGCGTGGAAGGCGTCGACGCCGGCCGAGGCGAGCGGGGTGAGGATCGCCTCCAGCTCCTCGGGGGTCTCGGCGAGGCGGGCGTCGTAGGCCTCCTGCTTCCACTGCGAGTAGCGGAAGATCACGGGGAACTCCGGCGAGACCTTCTCCCGCACGGCGGCCACGATCTCGGCGGCGAACCTGGTGCGGGCCACGGGGTCGCCGCCGTAGGCGTCGGTGCGGCGGTTGGTGCCGGACCACAGGAACTGGTCGACGAGGTAGCCGTGGGCGCCGTGGATCTCCACGCCGTCGAAGCCGATGCGCTCGGCGTCCGCGGCGGCCTGGGCGAAGGCGCCGATGACGTCGTCCAGGTCGCGCCGGGTCATGGCCGTGCCGGTGACCTCGTCCTCGCCGATGCGCAGCCCGGACGGGCCGACGGCGGGGGCGTCCGCGAAGGGCGGCTGGCCGGCCTTGCGCACCATGCCGATGTGCCACAGCTGCGGCACGATCGTGCCGCCCGCCGCGTGCACCGCCTCGGCGACCTTCGCCCACCCGGCAAGCTGCTCCTCGCCGTGGAACCGGGGCACCCGGCTGCTCTGCCCGGCGGAGTCGTGACCGACGTACGTCCCCTCGGTGACGATCAGGCCGACACCGGCGGCGGCGCGGCGGGAGTAGTACGACACCACGTCCTCACCGGGGACACCGCCCGGGGAGAACATCCGGGTCATCGGCGCCATCGCGATGCGGTTCGGCACGGTGAGTCCGTTGATGGTGGCCGGGCGGGCGAGGATCCGGGCGGCGCGGGAGGCGGCCTCGACGGGGGTGACGGTCACGGGGGAGGGCTCCTTGGTGGGGGGTACCAGGTGGTATGTGCGTGTGCATGGACACTCTCCTGCGTGAACCCCGTATCCACCAGCCCTCATTCCGCCCACGGCACCCGCCGGGACGTGATCCGGCCCACACCCCCGGACAGCGCCGAGGGCGGCACCCCCCGTTCGGGGAGTGCCGCCCTCGGTTCGTTCGGGACGCTCGATCAACCGGAACCGGTCGATCAGAAGTCCATGTCACCGCCCGGCATGCCGCCCGGAGCACCGGCCGCGGCGGCCTTCTCCGGCTTGTCGGCGATGACGGCCTCGGTGGTGAGGAACAGCGCGGCGATGGAGGCGGCGTTCTGCAGCGCGGAACGGGTCACCTTCGCCGGGTCGATGATGCCCTCGGCGATCATGTCGACGTACTCGCCGGAGGCGGCGTTCAGGCCGTGGCCGACCTGGAGGTTGCGCACCTTCTCGACGACGACGCCGCCCTCGAGACCACCGTTGACGGCGATCTGCTTCAGCGGGGCCTCCAGGGCGAGCTTCACGGCGTTGGCGCCGGTCGCCTCGTCACCCGACAGCTCCAGCTTCTCGAAGACCTGGGAGGCCTGGAGCAGGGCCACGCCACCACCGGCGACGATGCCCTCCTCGACGGCCGCCTTCGCGTTGCGGACGGCGTCCTCGATGCGGTGCTTGCGCTCCTTGAGCTCGACCTCGGTGGCGGCACCGGCCTTGATGACGGCCACGCCGCCGGCCAGCTTCGCCAGGCGCTCCTGGAGCTTCTCGCGGTCGTAGTCCGAGTCGCTGTTCTCGATCTCGGCGCGGATCTGGTTGACGCGGCCGTTGACCTGGTCGGTCGAGCCGGCGCCGTCGACGATGGTGGTCTCGTCCTTGGTGATGACGACCTTGCGGGCGCGGCCCAGGAGGTCCAGGGACGCGTTCTCCAGCTTGAGGCCGACCTCCTCGGAGATGACCTCGCCGCCCGTGAGGATGGCGATGTCGCCGAGCATGGCCTTGCGGCGGTCGCCGAAGCCCGGGGCCTTGACGGCGACGGACTTGAAGGTGCCGCGGATCTTGTTGACCACCAGGGTCGACAGGGCCTCGCCCTCGACGTCCTCGGCGATGATCAGCAGCGGCTTGCCCGACTGCATGACCTTCTCCAGGAGCGGCAGCAGGTCCTTGACGTTGCCGATCTTGGAGTTGGCGATCAGGATGTACGGGTCGTCGAGCGACGCCTCCATACGCTCCATGTCGGTGGCGAAGTACGCCGAGATGTAGCCCTTGTCGAAGCGCATACCCTCGGTGAGCTCCAGCTCCAGACCGAAGGTCTGGGACTCCTCGACGGTGATGACGCCTTCCTTGCCGACCTTGTCCATGGCCTCGGCGATCAGCTCGCCGATCTGGGTGTCGGCGGCGGAGATGGAGGCCGTGGAGGCGATCTGCTCCTTGGTCTCGACGTCCTTCGCCTGCTCCAGCAGGGCGGCGGAGACGGCCTCGACGGCCTTCTCGATGCCGCGCTTCAGGGCCATCGGGTTGGCGCCGGCCGCGACGTTGCGCAGGCCTTCCTTGACCAGGGCCTGGGCGAGAACGGTCGCGGTGGTCGTACCGTCACCGGCGACGTCGTCCGTCTTCTTGGCGACTTCCTTGACCAGCTCGGCGCCGATCTTCTCGTACGGGTCCTCGAGCTCGATCTCCTTGGCGATGGAGACACCATCGTTGGTGATCGTGGGGGCGCCCCACTTCTTCTCGAGGACGACGTTGCGGCCCTTGGGGCCGAGCGTCACCTTGACGGCGTCCGCGAGCTGGTTCATGCCGCGCTCGAGGCCGCGCCGTGCCTCCTCGTCGAACGCGATGATCTTGGCCATGTGAAGTGGTCCCTCCAGGACTGGGGGTGATTCCTTCGGACCGCGCCCGCGCCCGCGACGGACGGCTCGCCTGCCTTGTGGTTCCTTCCCCACCCGGCCTGCGGGCCTCACCGACCCGGTCCTTCGTTGTCACTCTCACCTTCAGAGTGCTAACGCCAATGATTAGCACTCGACCCCTCCGAGTGCAAGGTGCGCTCGCGAAGCGAGCTCGATGAGGGGTGGTGGTCGGGCGACGGGTGGGCGCAAGCGCCTCCGGGGATCCGGGCCCCCCTCTCCGCCACCCGCGAACACCGGGCGCGCCCCGGTCCGGGCAGGCCGAAGGGCCCGCACCTCCCGGGAGGTGCGGGCCCTTCGGAGAAGAACCGTTTACTTGCGGTGGCCGAACGTCTCAGGCGCTGAGGCGAACCATGTCGGCCTGCGGGCCCTTCTGACCCTGCGAGATCTCGAACTCGACCCGCTGGCCTTCTTCGAGGGTGCGGTAGCCGTCCATCTGAATCGCGCTGTAGTGGACGAAAACATCCGCACCACCGTCGACCGCGATGAAGCCGTACCCCTTCTCCGCGTTGAACCACTTGACGGTGCCCTGAGCCATGCCTAACTCCCCTATTACTGGCCCTTGCACAGATCCGCACTTCGCGGACCCGGGTCAGACCTCACCCCCCACGACTGGGGGCGTGCGCCGGAACGCGTCGACCGCGGCTGAATGTATCTGTCCAACTGCCGTCTGCAACAGGTCAATCGGACGAGAAATCTGGACGTACCGGGTCCGTAATATGACGAGCTTTCCCCTGAATGTGGGTCAAGTCGGGGCACACAAAAGTCACAAAAGCCGCGAAACACACCCACACTTTGGCTGCTTCTTGTCGGGCGGGCGGCAGGAATTCAAGGTTCCCGATGTCTTGATCGGGAGCGCGTTCCCCAACTCTACCGCGCTCAATCCAATGGAATTGCCCCCTCCGCTTCTCTCACGGAGGGGGCAATTCGATGAACTCTGCGTCACCGCGATTACCTGCGGTAACGAAAGGGCGGGTCAGCCGCCGGCGACCGCCGGGATGATGGAGACACCCGCGCCGTCCGGGGTCGCGGTCTCCAGGCCCTGCTCGAAGCGCACGTCGTCGTCGTTGACGTAGACGTTGACGAAGCGGCGCAGCTTGCCCTGGTCGTCCAGGACGCGGGCGGCGATGCCGGTGTGGTTCTTCTCCAGGTCGGAGATGACCTCACCCAGGTTGGCCCCCTGGGCGTCGACCTCGGCCTTGCCGCCGGTGTAGGTGCGCAGGATGGTGGGGATGCGGACGGTGACGCTCACTTGGACCTCCGGTCGGGATGACTTACCTAGGGGCGCGGGGAACTGCGCGACCAGCCCCCACCGCGCCCGCAGACGACGTACAAGCTGTCTTACGCGAGCCCGGCCTCGCGGAACGAATCCAGGTTGGGACGAATGGTCGCGGTCAGCCCGGTGCCGGCCACCGCGTCCAACGTCTTCAGACCGTCGCCGGTGTTGAGCACGACGGTGGTCAGCGAAGGGTCCAGCACACCGCTCTCGACCAGCTTCTTCGTCACCCCCACCGTCACACCACCGGCGGTCTCCGCGAAGATGCCCTCGGTCCGGGCGAGCAGCTTGATCGCGTCCACGACCTGCTCGTCGGTGACGTCCTCCACCGCGCCGCCGGTGCGGCGCGCGATGTCCAGGACGTAGGGGCCGTCGGCGGGGTTGCCGATGGCCAGCGACTTGGCGATGGTGTCCGGCTTCTGCGGGCGCACGACGTCGTGGCCGGCCTTGTACGCCGTGGACACCGGCGAGCAGCCCTCGGCCTGGGCGCCGAAGATCTTGTACGGCTTGTCCTCGACCAGACCGAGCTTGATCAGCTCCTGCAAGCCCTTGTCGATCTTCGTGAGCTGGGAGCCGGAGGCGATCGGGACGACGATCTGGTCCGGCAGCTTCCAGCCGAGCTGCTCGCAGATCTCGTACGCGAGGGTCTTGGAGCCCTCGGCGTAGTACGGCCGCAGGTTGACGTTGACGAAGCCCCAGCCCTCGCCGGCCGGGTCGCCGATCAGCTCGGAGCAGAAGCGGTTCACGTCGTCGTAGTTGCCCTGGATGCCGACCAGCTCACCGCCGTAGACGGCGGCCATGACGACCTTGCCCTGCTCCAGGTCGTGCGGGATGAACACGCAGGAGCGGAAGCCGGCCCGGGCCGCGGCGGCGCCGACGGCGCCGGCCAGGTTGCCGGTGGAGGAGCAGGAGAGGGTGGTGAAGCCGAAGGCGCGGGCGGCCTCCAGGGCCTGGGCGACGACGCGGTCCTTGAAGGAGTGCGTCGGGTTGCCGGAGTCGTCCTTGACGTAGAGACCGCCGGTGACGCCCAGCTCGCGGGCCAGGTTGTCGGCCTTGACCAGCTTGGTCCAACCCGGGTTGATGTTCGGCTTGTCGGCCACGTCGGCGGGGACGGGCAGCAGGGGGGCGTAGCGCCAGATGTTCGCGGGGCCCGCTTCGATCCGCTTGCGCAGCTCCTCGGTGTCGTAGGCCGAGAAGTCGTAGGCGATCTCCAGCGGGCCGAAACACTCCTGGCAGGCGAAGAGCGGGCCGAGGGGGACGCGGTGGCCGCACTCGCGGCAGCTCAGCGCGGCGGCGGGGCCGAGGTCGACGGTGGTGTCGGTGGCGCCCGGGGTGTTCGTGGGGGTTTCGGCAGTCTGCACAGCCATGGAGGCGAGGCCCTTTCTCCTCATCTTTCCCACGACGCATCTCGCCGTGAGACGGATTTGGCACCTTCCCTAGCCGGGAGCCTCGCCACGTCCGTGTGACAAGAACCGACTGGAGGGTTGCCGGGGCTTCATCGGGCCGTATCCCTCTGCCCCTCTGGATGAGCGGTATGAAGTTGTTGTCCTTCGCGGTACGCGCGGTGACCCCGGCATGCGGTGGTCCTGCGCGTTGTTCAAGACTGTAACCGAAGGCCAGGACGGTTGAGATAGTCGTCCGTACCGCGAGATGGATCACAACGGATCACGAAGGAGCCCTGGGACCGTGCTGGAAGAAGTCGGGCGCTGGCTGAGCGCGCGTTCCTGGTCCGCCGGGGACCGGCCGATCCGGCAGCTGCTGGCCGCCAAACAGGCCACCGGGCAGACGGTCAGCGTGGTGCTCCCCGCTCTCGACGAGGAGGCGACGGTCGGCGAGATCGTCACGGTGATCCGCCGCGAGCTGATGGACCGGGCTCCGCTCGTCGACGAGATCGTGGTCGTGGACTCCGGGTCGAGCGACCGTACGTCGGCGGTGGCCGCGACGGCGGGCGCGCGCGTCGTGCACCGCGACGCGATCCTGCCGCGGGTCCCGGCGGTGCCGGGAAAGGGCGAGGTGCTGTGGCGTTCGCTGCTGGTCACCGGCGGCGACATCGTCTGCTTCGTCGACGCCGACCTGCGCGAGTTCTCCGCCGACTTCGTCTCCGGGACCGTCGGCCCGCTGCTCACGGAACCGGACGTGCAGCTCGTCAAGGCGATGTACGACCGCCCCCTCGGCACCACCCCGGGCCAGGGCGGCCGGGTCACCGAGCTGGTGGCCCGCCCGTTGCTCAACCTGCACTGGCCGCTGCTGGCCGGCTTCGTGCAGCCGCTCGGCGGCGAGTACGCGGCCCGCCGCTCCCTGCTGGAACGGCTCCCCTTCCCCGTCGGCTACGGCGTCGAGCTGGGCATGCTGGTCGACGCCCTGCACCTGGTCGGCCTGGACGCCCTCGCCCAGGTCGACGTCGGCGTCCGCCGCCACCACCACCAGGACGGCCAGGCCCTGGGCCGCATGTCCGCCGCGATCTACCGCACCGCCCAGCTCCGCCTGGCCCGCGGCCACCTGGTCCGCCCGACCCTCACCCAGTTCGAACGCGGCCCCTCGGGCTTCGAGCCCCGCACCCACGCCGTGGACACGGAGGAACGGCCACCGATGAGGGAGATCGCGGAGTACGCGGCGCGGCGGGTGGCGTGATCGGCACCGCTGTGGTGTGCGACCACGTTTGAGTATTTCGGGGCCGGGCTAGGTTGAGGCGTATGGCTTCAAGCTTCGGTGCTGCTCAGGTGCTGGTCGCCTCCAATCGGGGGCCGGTCTCGTACGAGGTGCGTGAGGACGGGTCGCTGCACGCGAAACGCGGGGGCGGCGGCCTGGTCTCCGGGCTGTCGTCGATCGGCCCGGACGCGGGGGCGCTGTGGGTGTGCTCGGCGCTCGGCGACGGCGACCGCGAGGCGGTGCGGCGCGGGGTCGGCGAGGAAGGCGTGCGGATGCTGGACGTGCCGGCGGACGTGCACGCCGACGCGTACAACGGGATCGCCAACTCGGTGCTGTGGTTCGTGCACCACATGCTGTACCAGACGCCCGTGGAGCCGGTCTTCGACGCGGAGTTCCGGCGGCAGTGGGCCTCCTACGAGGCGTACAACCGGGCCTTCGCCGAGGCGCTGGCCGAGGAGGCCGCCGAGGGCGCGGTCGCGATCGTGCAGGACTACCACCTGACGCTGGTGCCGGGCATGCTGCGCGAGCTGCGGCCGGACCTCAGGATCGGTCACTTCTCGCACACGCCGTGGGCGCCGCTCGACTACTTCCGGCTGCTGCCGGACGACATCGCCGAGCAGGTGCTGCGCGGCATGCTCGGCGCCGACCGGCTCGGGTTCCTCACCCGGCGCTGGGCCGACGCGTTCACCGCCTGCTGCGACGCCCTGGTGGGCGGGCTCGGCGGTACGGAGACCGGTGTGCACGGGCTCGGGGCGGACGCGGACTTCCTGCGGAAGCGGTCGCACGAGGCGGACGTGGACGAACGGATGGCGGCCTTGCGGGAAGAGATCGGCGAGGGCCGCCGCACGATCGTGCGGGTGGACCGGACCGAGCTGTCGAAGAACATCGTGCGCGGGCTGCTGGCGTACCGCGAACTGCTGGCGACGCGGCCTCAGTGGCGGGAGCGGGTGGTGCACGTCGCGTTCGCCTATCCCTCGCGGCAGGATCTCGCCGTGTACCGCGACTACACGGCCGAGGTGCAGCGCGTCGCGGACGCGGTCAACGAGGAGTTCGGCACGGCGGACTGGACGCCGGTCGTGCTGCACGTGAAGGACGACTTCGCGCGGTCGCTGGCGGCGTACCGGCTGGCCGACGTGGCCCTCGTCAACCCCGTGCGGGACGGGATGAACCTGGTCGCGAAGGAGGTGCCGGTCGTCTCCGACGAGGGGTGCGTGCTGGTGCTGTCGCGGGAGGCGGGGGCGTACGAGGAGCTGGGCGAGGACGCGGTGGTGGTGAACCCGTACGACGTGTCCGGGACGGCCGAGGCGCTGCACACCGCGCTGTCCGTCGCCCCGGCGGAGCGTGCCGAGCGCTCGAAGCGGCTGGCCGCGGCGGGCACGGCGCTGCCTCCGGCGCGGTGGTTTCTTGAGCAGTTGGATGCGCTGAGGTCTTGATGGCGGGTGCCCGGCGCTGGTGCCGGGGGGTGGGTGTACGTGGCCCGGCGTAGCGGGGTGCCGCCTGCGCCCACCCGTGCCGCCCCTGGGGTACCTCCCAGGCCGTTCAGGCACTGGGGGAGGCACGACTGCCCGCAGGCGGCGGCGGGGGGAGCTAGGCGAGGCGGGCAGCCAGGGCGCGCAGCAGTCGTACCACTCCCGTCGGGCCGTCGACCACCAGGTCGGCGCTCTTGTGGAGGTCCGGGACCTCGTCGCTGCCGCTGCAGACGAGGAGGCCCGGGGTGCCCTCGGAGCGGAGTACGTCGACCGCCGCGAAGGCGGGGAGGTCGCCGAGGTCGTCGCCGGCGTAGAGGACGGACGCGGCGTCCGTGTCGTGGACGTACGCCCGTAGCGCGGCGCCCTTGTCCATGCCGGGTGGGCGCAGTTCGAGGACCATGCGGCCCGGTTCGACGATCAGGCCGTGCCGGGAGGCCAGGTCGGTGAGGGGGACGCGCAGGACGTCGAAGGCGGCCTGCGGGTCGGGGGCGCGGCGGGTGTGGACGGCGACCGCGTGGCCCTTCTCCTCGGTCCAGGTGCCCTCCCCCGCCCCGGACCGCTCCAGCAGGGCCGGCAGCTCCGCGCGGACGGCGGCGACGCCGGGATGCGGTTCGGGCGTGCTGAGGGTGCCGGTGGCGGCGTCCCAGCGCTCGGCGCCGTAGTGGCCGAGGACGACGAGGTGGTCGAGGCCCGGGACGTCCGCGAAGCCGCCGTGCCGGACGGCGACCTCGGCCGGGCGGCCGGTGATCACCGCGACGGCGGCGACCTTCGGGGCGAGGGCCGCGAGCGCCGGTACGGCGTCCGGGTGGGCCCGCGCCCGGTCGGGGTCGGCGACGATCGGGGCCAGCGTGCCGTCGAAGTCCAGCGCGATCACCGCGCGGCCGGGGTCGGCGAGGAGCGCGTCGAGCCCCGCGCGTCCGGCCGCCGTCGACGGGGCCGGCAGGGGGGCCGGGGAGTCGGCTGGGGATTCGGCACGGGTGGAGTCCTGGTGGCTGCCCATACCGCGAACCTATCCCGCCGGCGCGGACGGCAACCCCGTCGCCGCCTCACCGCTCCGCGCGGCGGGACTCCCGTATGCGGCGGAGGCGGTTGACCGTGACCGGGTCGGCGGCCAGGGCACGGGGGTCGTCCAGGAGGGCGTTGAGGAGCTGGTAGTAGCGGACGGGGGCCAGGCCCAGTTCCTCGCGGATCGCGCGTTCCTTCGCGCCGGGGCCGGGGAAGCCGCGGCGCTCCAGTGCGAGGATGCCGCGCTCCCGCTCGGCCAGCTCTTCCAGGTCCATGTACGGCACCGTAGCGCCCGCCACCGACAGCGCGGCCCGCGAGGTTCTGTCGCGAAAGTCCTACTCCGCGCTGCCCACCCGCATCGCGGTCGCCTGGATCTGGGTGAGCACCTCCTGGGGGCTGCCGCCGGGGGCGACCGCCTGGCCGATCCGCTTCTTGACGTCCGCGCTGACCGAGGCCCAGGAGGTCTTGCCGACCGGGTACAGCTCGGAGAGCAGCAGTTCGTCCAGGAACGGCTTGAGGTCCTCGTCCTCGGCCGCGGTGCTCATGGCCTGGGAGGCGGAGGTGGTCACCGGCAGCAGGTCGTACCGGCGGGAGAAGTCGAGGACGTTCTCGTCGCTGTAGACGAAGTCGAGGAAGTCGCCGATCTCCTCCTGGTGGCCGTTCTTCTTGAAGGCCGTCATCCAGTCGGACACCCCGAGCGTGTTCTGGCTCTCGCCGTCGGCGCCGGGGGTCGTCACCATGCCGTACTTCACGCCTTTGTCGGAGGCCATCTTCATCAGCGAGGGGTGGCCGTTGAGCATGCCGACGTCACCGCCCGCGAAGGCGGCGAAGGCGTCGGCGCGGTTGAGCTTGCCGGGGGCGACCGGGCCGGTGAGGCCCTTGGCGACCAGTTCGTCCCGCAGCCAGGTGAACGTGGTGACGTTCTGCGGCGAGTCGACGGAGTACGTGCCGAGGTCGTCGGTGTAGCCGCCCCCGCCGCTGAGCATCCACTGCATGGTCTCCGCCTGCGCCTCCTCGGCGCCCAGCGGCAGGGCGTACGGGTACTTCACGCCCTTCGCGTCGAGCGCCTCGGCGGCGTCGGCGAGGTCGTCCCAGGACTTGGGCGGGGTGACGCCGGCCTCGGCGAAGAGGGTCTTGTTGTAGAAGAGCACGCGGGTGGAGGCCGCGAAGGGCAGCCCGTACTGGACCCCGTTGACCTGGCCGGCGCCGGCGAGCTGGGAGACGAAGCCGGCCTGGACCGGGATCGAGAGCACGTCGTCGGCCGCGTAGAGCAGGTCCTTGTCCGCGTAGTCGGAGTAGGCGCCGATCTGCGCCATGTCGGGCGCCTCACCGGCGTCGACCATCTCCCGGACCTTCCGGTCGACGTCGTTCCAGGAGTAGACGTCCACCTCCACGTGCACGTCGGGGTTCTTGGCCTCGTAGGACTTGACCAGGTCGTTCCAGTAGTTCTGGGAGCTGTTGTCCTTGCTGTCGCCGTAGTCGGCGGCGACCAGCTTCAGGGTCACCTCGCCGGAGTCGCCGCCGAGGCCGCAGCCGCCGAGGACCGCCGTCATGCCCAGTGCGGACACCACCGCGATCGTTCCTGTCCTACGCCGCTGCACCCTGAATCCCCAACCCTGTGCCTGTTCGTTTAACGGATTAAGGTCTACACCACGGCAGTGGACTAGACCTCTCCCGGGTCAACGGGCCACACTGTCCCCGTGAGACATGTCATCGCCCTCGATGTGGGCGGCACCGGGATGAAGGCCGCCCTCGTCGGGCCCGGGGGCGAGCTGCTGCACCGGGCCCGCCGGGCCACCGGCCGCGAGCGCGGGCCCGAGGCGGTGGTCGCGGGCATCCTCGACTTCGCCGCCGAGCTGCGCACCCACGGCGCCGACCGGTTCGGCGAGCCCGCCCGCGCGGCCGGCGTCGCCGTCCCCGGCATCATCGACGAGGAGCACGGCACCGCCGTGTACGCGGCCAACCTCGGCTGGCGCGACGTACCCCTGCGGGCCCTGCTCGGCGAGCGGCTCGGCACCGTCCCCGTCGCCCTCGGCCACGACGTGCGCGCGGGCGGGCTCGCCGAGGGCCGGATCGGGGCCGGTCAGGGCGCCGACCGGTTCCTGTTCGTGCCGCTGGGCACCGGCATCGCGGGCGCCATCGGCATCGACGGCCGGGTGGAGTCGGGCGCCCACGGCTTCGCGGGCGAGATCGGCCACGTCGTCGTGCGGCCCGGCTCCCTCCCGTGTCCGTGCGGGCAGCGCGGCTGCCTGGAGCGGTTCGCGTCCGCGTCGGCGGTCAGCCAGGCGTGGGCCGAGGCCTGCGGCGACCCGGCCGCGGACGCCGCCGACTGCGCCAAGGCCGTCGAGTCGGGCGACGCCCGCGCGCTCGCGGTCTGGCAGGACGCCGTGGACGCGCTGGCCGACGGACTGGTCACCGCGCTCACTCTGCTGGACCCGCGCGTCCTGATCATCGGTGGCGGCCTCGCCGAGGCCGGGGAAACCTTGTTCACACCGCTGCGGGACGCCGTGCGGCGGCGCGTCACCTTCCAGAAGCTGCCGGAGATCGTCCCCGCGGCGCTGGGGGACACCGCCGGCTGCCTGGGTGCCGGACTGCTCGCCTGGGACCTGCTCGGCACCGGACCGACCGGCACCACCCCCTCGACCGCGACTCCCCCGGAGGTAACCACCTGATGGCCCCAAGCAAGGTTCTCGCCGGTGCCCGGGTGGTACTGCCCACCGGGACCGTGGACGACGGCCGCGTGATCGTCGACGGCACCCGGATCACGGACACGGCGCCCCCCGGCGCGGAAGTCCTCGACCTGTCGGGCCACTGGGTGGTGCCCGGCTTCGTCGACATCCACAACCACGGCGGCGGCGGCGCCTCCTTCACCGGCGGCACGCCCGAGGACATCCTCAAGGGCGTCGAGACCCACCGCCGCCACGGCACCACCACGGTGGTCGCCTCCGCCGTCACCGGCGAGCTGGACTTCCTGGCCCGGCGCGCCGGGGTGCTCGCGGAGCTGGCCCAGCAGGGCGACATCGCCGGCATCCACTTCGAGGGGCCCTTCATCTCCCCGTGCCGCAAGGGCGCGCACGACGAGCAGCTGCTGCGGTACCCCGACCCGGCCGAGGTCCGCAAGCTGGTCGACGCGGCGCACGGGCACGCGAAGATGGTCACGCTGGCCACCGAGCTGCCGGGTGGCCTGGACTCCGTACGGCTGCTCGCGGAGCACGGCGTGATCGCGGCGGTCGGGCACACGGACGCGACGTACGAGCAGACGGTCCAGGCCATCGACGCGGGCGCCACGGTCGCCACCCACCTCTTCAACGCGATGCCGCCGCTCGGCCACCGCTCCCCCGGCCCGATCGCGGCGCTCCTGGAGGACGAGCGGATCACCGTCGAGCTGATCAACGACGGCACGCATCTGCACCCGGCCTCGCTCCAGCTGGCCTTCCACCACGCGGGCGCGGACCGGGTCGCCTTCATCACGGACGCGATGGACGCGGCCGGCTTCGGCGACGGCCGCTATCTGCTCGGCCCGATGGAGGTCGAGGTCGCGGACGGGGTGGCCCGGCTGGTGGAGGGCGGCTCGATCGCGGGCTCCACGCTGACCCTGGACCGCGCCTTCAAGCGGGCGGTGACGGTCGACGGGCTGCCCGTCGGGGACGTCGTCGCGGCGATCTCCGCCAACCCGGCCCGGCTGCTCGGCCTCGGCGACCGGATCGGCTCCCTGGAACCCGGCAAGGACGCCGACCTGGTGGTGCTGGACGACGCCTTCGACGTGGTGGGTGTGATGCGCCGGGGCGAATGGGTCGTAGAGCCCCAACTGGGCTGATCCGTCGGGCATCGGGCCGACGGGGGACTGGGCCGGCCGCCGTCCGTTTGGCATGATCGTGTCGTCGGAAAACATCTCCGGGACAGACGGCCGGAGGCGATCGGGGGAGGTCGGTACCGGTGATCCTCACCGTCACGCTCAACACCGCTCTCGACATCACCTACCGGGTCCGGTCCCTGCGGCCGCACGCGTCCCACCGGGTCACCGACGTGACGGAGCGGGCAGGCGGCAAGGGGCTGAACGTGGCCCGGGTGCTGGCCGCCCTCGGGCACGAGGTGACGGTCACCGGATTCGCGGGCGGCACCACCGGCGGCGTCGTACGCGACGGGCTGGCCGGCGTGCGCGGGGTGACCGACGCGCTGGTGCCCGTCGCCGGGGCCACCCGGCGCACCATCGCCGTCGTCGACGAACGCACCGGCGACACCACCCAGCTCAACGAACCGGGCCCGGCCGTCGCACCCGCCGAGTGGAACGCCTTCCAGGACGGGTACGAGCACCTGCTCGCCGGTGCCTCCGCGGTGGCGCTGTGCGGCAGCCTGCCGCCGGGCGTCCCGGTGGGCGCCTACGCCGGCCTGGTGCGGTCCGCGCGCGCCGCGGGCGTGCCGGTGCTGCTCGACACCAGTGGGGAGCCGTTGCGGCGGGGCGTCGCCGCCCGGCCGGACCTGATCAAGCCGAACGCCGACGAGCTGGCCGAGCTGACCGGCTCGCACGAGCCGCTGCGGGCCACCCAGGCGGCCCGGCGCCGCGGCGCCCGCTCGGTGATCGCGTCGCTGGGCGCGGAGGGGCTGCTCGCGGTGACCCCGGAGGGCCGCTGGCGTGCCGCGCCGCCCGCCCATGTGCGCGGCAACCCGACCGGTGCGGGCGACTCGGCGGTCGCGGGCCTGCTCTCCGGCCTGGTCGAGCACCTGCCCTGGCCGGACCGGCTGGCCCGCGCGGTCGCCCTGTCCGCGGCGACGGTCCTCGCACCGGTGGCCGGCGAGTTCGACCGGGCGGCGTACGAGGAGCTGGTCGGGCGCGGGGTCGCGGTGACGGCGGAGGCGGGGGCGGCGTGATCCCCCGAGGGGGCGGCTAGTCGGTAGAGAGTGAGAACTGGTCGAAGGCCACGTCGCACTTGTTGCCCTCGTTGCACGCGAGCTCAATCGTGTTGGTGCCCTTGGTGAGGTTCACGTTGGCCCAGGTGGTCTGCCAGCCCTTTTCCCAGTCGCCCTGGGGCGTGCCGCCGAAGTTCTTCATGTTCAGCGGGCGCGAGCTGGCCTTCCCGTTGATCACCAGAGTGGCGTCGGCGTCCACCCCGGGGATGCCGTAGCGCACGTTCAGGCGGTAGCTGCCGGCCTTCTCGATGCCGTTGACGGTCCAGGTGACCTTGGCGCCGACCTGGTTGAAGCCCGTGACGTAGACACCGCCGTCGGCCTCCGCGCCCTTGACGTCCGAGGCGGTGGTCACCCCGGGTGACAGGCGCAGGGTCTTCGCGTCGACCCCGGGAAGCTTGACCTCCTCTTCCTCCCCGCCGTCGCTCGCGGACGCGCTCGGTTCGGTGGTCTGGGACTGGCCGGTGGTGGGGTCGCCGCCCGCCTCGTTGCCGCCCTTGTCGTCGTCCGAGCCGCTGCTCGTCATGGCGACGGCGATGCCGATCACGACGGCGGCGACCACGGCGACCGCGCCGATCAGCAGGCCCTTGGTGTTGGGGCCGCGGCGTCCGCCGCCCCCGCCGTGCCCGGACTGCGGCGAGCCGGTGTGAGAACCGCCACCGCCGCCGGGGAACGTCTCCGGGGCGGCGTAGTGCGCGTTCGGCTGCCCGTAGGCGCCCTGCGGCTGGCCGTAGGCACCCTGCTGGGGCGGGGCGGCCTGGCCGAAGGCGGCGGTCTGGGTGCCCTGGTGCTGCTGTGGCGCCCCGTACTGCCGTGTACCGACGGGACGCACCCGGTTGACGGAGTTCGGGTAGCCGTAGCCACCGGACGGCGGCTGGGCCCCGTTGGCCTGCCCGTCGGCGTAGAGATAGCCGAAGGGGTCGTCGTCCTCGGGCGTGCTCGCGCCGTTGTTGCCGGGCGTCATCCCTTGGTCTCCTAACCAGATGCGGTGCGTTGCGGTACAGGTGTGAGAGGGCGAGCCTACCCGCTCGGGCTGGCCCAAACGGGTGACTCAGACCGCATCAGCGCGCTGACCTGGTGATCATCCGGCTCGGCGGTGCTGTTTGGGACGAGATCGTTTCTCGACGTACATCCGTTCGTCAGCTGACTTCAACACCTCGTCCGCCGTCATGCCGCAGTGTGCCCATCCGATGCCGAAACTGGCGCCCACGCGGACGGCCCGGCCCTCGGCCCTGATCGGCTGGATGATCTCGTTGCGCAGGCGTACGGCGAGGTCCTGGGCGTCGGCGCGGCCGAGACCGTTGGCGAGGATCACGAACTCGTCGCCGCCGAGCCGGGCCACCGTGTCGCCGTCGCGGACGCCGCCGCCGAGCCGGCGGGCGACCTCGATGAGCACGGCGTCGCCCGCGTTGTGCCCGAACCGGTCGTTGATCGACTTGAAGCCGTCCAGGTCGCAGAAGAGGACCGCGAGGCCCTTGGTGCCGTCGTCCCGGCCGTCCTCGGGGGCGACCGCGTGTACATGGTGGTCGTAGGCCCCGTACGGCTCGGCGGGCGCGCTGAAGTCGAAGGTGTGGCCGCCGGAGTCGAAGACGGCGGGATGTCCGTAGGCGGCGTCCATCGCGTCGGCGATCGCCGCGTGCGAGGACTGCGGGCGCTGGCAGAGCCGGGCGGCCAGGCGGGAGCGCAGTTCGGCGGAGTTGGGCAGCCCGGTGAGGGAGTCGTGGGAGGCGCGGTGGGCGAGCTGGAGCTCGCGGCGCTTGCGTTCCTCGATGTCCTCGACGTGGGTGAGCAGGAAACGGGGCCCGTCGGCGGCGTCGGCGACGACGCTGTTGCGCAGCGAGACCCAGACGTAGGTGCCGTCGCGGCGGCCCAGGCGCAGCTCGGCCCGGCCGCCCTCGGCGGAGGTGCGCAGCAGGGTGCCGATGTCCTCGGGGTGGACGAGGTCGGAGAAGGCGTAGCGGCGCATCGCGGAGGCGGGGCGGCCCAGCAGGCGGCAGAGCGCGTCGTTGGTGCGCAGGATCCGGCCGTGCTGGTCGCCGCCCATCTCGGCGATGGCCATGCCGGAGGGGGCGTACTCGAAGGCCTGGCGGAAGCTCTCCTCGCTGGCCCTGAGCGCCTGCTGGTCGCGCTCCAGGCGGACCAGGGCGCGCTGCATGTTGGAGCGGAGCCGGGCGTTGCTGATGGCGATGGCGGCCTGGAAGGCGTACATCTGCAGGGCCTCGCGGCCCCAGGCGCCGGGCAGCCGGCCGTTGCGCGGGCGGTCCACGGACAGGACGCCGATCAGCTCGCCGCTGCTGCCGCCGCCCTGCGGGCCCGGCGCGTACATCGGGGCGAAGAGGCGGTCCGAGGGGTGCCACTCGTCCTCGAAGCGGGGCGCGGGTCCGTCGGTGTACCACTGCGGGACGTCGTCGTCGTCGAGGATCCAGCCCTCGGTGTGGGGTATGAAGATCAGGTCGCCCCACTGCTCGCCCATGTTCAGCCGCCGGTCCCAGGAGTCGCGGGAGCCCGCGCGGCCGGTGATGAGCGCCTCGGCGGCCGGGTTGCCGGCGAAGGCGGCGACGACGAGGTCGCCGTCGGGACGGACCAGGTTGACGCAGGCCAGCTCGTACCCCAGGGCCTGGACGACGCCGTCGGCGACGGCCTGCAGGGTGTCGGCCAGGCTGCGGGCCTTGTTCATGTCGGCCATGGCCTGGTGCAGTTGCCGCAGGGACGCAAGACGGACATAGGGCTCCGACTCGGTCTCCATGCTCGCCCTCCCCCCGAGACCTCGCAGCGAATCAAGGGATCTCTCCGGCGCCCTTACTGATGGTGCCCTTGCAGGTTCCCCGCCACTGAATCACAGCGCGCTCCCCACTCGGTACACAGGGTCAACAATTACCGCCCCTTGTGACTCAAGTCACAGCAGAAGATGAACAATTGAGTGGAGTTTCTGCGTTTTCCCTGTGCGTTTACTGAACGCAAATTTTGTGGCTATGCGCACGTCTCCGTCCGTGGTCCTAGGTCCCGGTTCGGACCGGGGTCCGATGTCCGGCCGAGAGTCCGGAGATTAGCGTGATGGTGTGCCGAATACTCCCTCCCTCACGTCCCACGCGTCCCCCGCGCTCCCGTTGCCGTCGCCCGCCGCCGGGCATGCTGAGGGGGTGAGCAACGAGGAATTCCGTGCCGCCATGTCCCGGCTGGCCTCGGGCGTGGTCCTGGTGACCGCCCAGGAGCCGCCGCTCGACGCCGACGACCCGCTGGCGCCGGGCGGCGAGGACGTCGGGATGACGGCCACGGCCTTCATGTCGGTCTCGCTGGACCCGCCGCTGGTCCTGGTCAGCCTGCGGACCGGCTCCCGCATGGACGACCTGCTCGACGAGCAGCCCCTGTGGGCGGTCTCCGTGCTCTCCGAGAGCCAGCGGCACATCGCGGGCCGCTTCGCGATGAAGGGCCGGATCAGCGACCGCCTCCTCTTCGCCGACATCCCCTACGTGCGGGGCGGGGCGACCGGGGCGCCGCTGGCCGGGGGCGCCCTGGCCACCCTGGAGTGCCGCACCGAGCAGCGGGTGCCGGCCGGGGACCACGTGCTGGTCATCGGCCGGGTGCTGACCGCCGCCCTGCCGAGCGCGGACGGCGGGCCGCTGACGTACTTCCGGGGCCGGTACCGGCAGTTGGGCTGAGCCGTCATCCGCTCGCCCGTCCTCGCGGCGCCTGCCCAGGGTGCGCGCATGACGACGAACGCCGGTCTCCGCCTGGAAACGATCACTTCCGCGAACTTCGAGGCCGCCACCGGCATCCGGGTGCGCCCGGAGCAGGAGTTCGCCGTGGCCCCGGTGGTGAAGTCCCTCGCCGGAGACGGTGGGCGTGCTGGAGCTGCACTGAACACCCCGGAACACGCCCCGAAAGGGGCGCGGGGAACTGCGCGACCCGCCACGACGAACCCGCGGACTGGCACAACGGGGACCCCCGCGTCGGTCAGTCCCAGTCCCGCGCGGAGCGCCCCCGCTTGGTCTGGGCGCGCTGCTTCTTCTCGCGCAGGCGGCGCTCGTTGATGCCGCGCGGGATGCGGGTGGGGCGACGCTGCTTCGGCGGCGGCGCGGTGGCCTCGGCGAGCAGCGCCGCCAGGCGCACCGCGGCGGTCTCGCGGTTGCGCCACTGGGAGCGGTGCTCGGAGGCGCGGACGCTGACGACGCCGTCGGTCAGGCGCCCGGCCAGCCGTTCGAGTGCCCGCCGCTTCCACACCTCCGGCAGGGCATCGGTCCGCGCCAGGTCGAACCGCAGCTCGACCGCCGTGTCGGTGGTGTTGACGTGCTGGCCGCCCGGCCCCGAGGAACGCGAGAAGCGCCAGACCAGCTCGGCCTCGGGAAGGGAGACGGAACCGCGGATGACATGGGGACCGGACATGCCGTCCATGTTCCCGTCCCCGAACCGGTCACGTCACCCGAATATCCTCGGCGCCGGACTCGGTAAAGAAAGTAAAGAGAGCCGGAACCTTACGTACCCCCCTCGACGTTCATGGGGGTAGCTGTAGCTTTCTTGCCGTACGTACACGAGGGAAGGGACTCCCAACAATGGCTGTAAGCCTGTCCAAGGGTGGCAACGTCTCGCTCACCAAGGAGGCTCCGGGCCTGACCGAGGTCACCGTGGGCCTCGGCTGGGACGTCCGTACCACCACCGGCACCGACTTCGACCTCGACGCGTCGGCCATCGCGGTCAACACGCAGGGCAAGGTCTACTCGGACGGCCACTTCGTCTTCTTCAACAACAAGCAGACGCCGGACAACACCATCGTCCACACCGGTGACAACCGCACCGGCGAGGGCGCCGGCGACGACGAGGCGATCAACGTCAACCTGGCGGGTCTGCCGGCCGACATCGAGAAGATCGTCTTCCCGGTCTCGATCTACGACGCGGAGAACCGCTCGCAGAACTTCGGCCAGGTGCGCAACGCCTACATCCGCATCCTCAACCAGGCCGGCGGCGCCGAGATCGCACGCTATGACCTGTCCGAGGACGCCGCCACCGAGACCGCCATGGTCTTCGGCGAGCTGTACCGCAACGGCGCCGAGTGGAAGTTCCGCGCCGTCGGCCAGGGCTACGCCTCGGGCCTGGTCGGCATCGCCCAGGACTTCGGCGTGAACGTCTGACGTTCGCCCGCCGAGCAGTCCCGTACACGTACGAAGGCCCCCCGGACGTCCGGCCGGGGGGCCTTCGGCGTGTCCGGTCGGCTTGCTCCGGCGTCCGTGTCACGGCAGCAGGCGCTGCTCCTTGGCCACGGCGACCGCGCCCGCGCGGGTGTCGACGCCGAGTTTGTCGTAGATCCGGCGCAGATGGGTCTTGACCGTGGCCTCGCTGATGAACAGGGCACGGGCGATCTCCCGGTTGCCGAGACCGGTGGCGAGCTGCGCCAGGATGTCGCGCTCGCGGTCGGTAAGGGAGGGCCTCGGGCGCCGCATGTTGGCCATGACCCGGCTGGCGACCGGCCCCGACAGCGCCGTACGGCCCTGGGCGGCGGCGTGGATCGCGGCGAACAGCTCCTCGGGGCGCTCCGCCTTCAGCAGGTAGCCGGTGGCGCCGGCCTCGATGGCGCGGGTGATGTCGGCGTCGGTGTCGTACGTGGTCAGGACGAGTACGTGCGGTGTGCGGCCGGGTCCGGGGCCGGCCGGCGGGGTCGCCGTGAGGCGGCGGGTGGTCTCCACGCCGTCGATGCCCTCGCCGAGCTGGAGGTCCATCAGCACCACGTCCGGCGCCAGCCGTCCGGCGAGCGCGAGCGCTTCCTCGCCGGTGCCGGCCTCGCCGACCACCTCGATGCCGGGGGCGCTGTCGAGCAGGGCGAGCAGCCCGGCCCGTACGACGACGTGGTCGTCGCAGACCAGGATGCGCACGGGGGCGGGAGCGCCGGCTGCCGGGTCGGTCATCGGGGTGCCTCCTGGGCGTCGGCCGGGTCGGTGCGGGGCGGGTCCAGGGGGACGGCGGCGGACAGGGCGGTGCCCTCGCCGGGCGCGGACTCGACGGTCAGGGTGCCACCGAGCTGGCGCAGCCGGGCGCGCATCGCGGGCAGTCCGTGGCCCCGCACTCCGGCGGCGGCGTCGGGCAGGGCGGCCGGGTCGAAGCCGTGGCCGTCGTCGGTGACGTCCAGAACGGCCTGGTCGTCGAGAAGGGTGAGGCTGAGCGCGGCGGTGGACGCGCCCGCGTGCTCCCGGACGTTGGCCAGGGCGCCCTGCGCGATGCGCAGCAGGGCCGACTGGACGCGGTCGGGCAGCGGCGGGACGCGGGCGCCGTCGTCGACGTGGACGCGCACGGTGAGGTCGTCGCCGGACTCCCGCGCGGCCAGTGCGCGCAGCGCCGCCTCCAGGCCGCCGCCCCGGGCGAGGTCGGCCGGGGCGAGGTCGTGGACGAAGCGGCGGGCCTCGGCGAGGTTGTGCTCGGCGACGGAGGCGGCGCCCCGGACATGGGCGCGGGCCTTGCCCGGGTCGGACTCCCAGACCCGCTCGGCCGCCTGGAGCAGCATCCGCTGGCTGGACAGGCCCTGCGCGAGGCTGTCGTGGATCTCCATGGACAGCCGCTGGCGTTCGGCCAGGGTGCCCTCGCGGCGCTCGGCGGCGGCGAGTTCGCGGCGGGTGCGGACCAGGTCGTCGATCAGGGCGCGCTGCCGGGCCGTCTGCCGTTCGGTGTGCAGGAACACGGCGGCGGCGATGGCGGCGACGGCGGGCGGGGCCAGCAGCAGGTTCGGGTCGAAGTGCCCGGCGAGCCGGGACTGCGCGGCGACCACGAACACCGTGAGGACGCCCACCAGGACGAGCGCCGCCCGGGGCGGCAGGGTGCGCAGGCCGGTGTAGAAGAGGGGCACCGCGCACCAGGAGAAGCTGGGCGCGAGGACGACCAGCACCATCCACACCACGACCACCAGGCCCAGCCAGGCCACGCGCCGCCCCCCGGGCCGCTCCCCGGGACCGCTCAGGACCGGCCCGAGCAGGTGCAGCAGGGCCAGCGCGAGGGACAGGGCGAGGATCCACGGGGTGCGGGGCTCGCCGGGGTGGCGCAGCAGGAAGCGGGCGAGGGCGCCGCCGAGCAGCAGGAGGAACGCCGCGTGCATGACGGCACCGAGCCACCGGGTGTCGGGGTCGTAGAGCTTCGGCATCCGCGCGCCTCCTTTCCGGTCCGGGTCCCCCAACGTGCCGCAAGAGGGCGCTGAGCTGCCCGAACACACCCATGGTGCCCTGTGCGGGGGGTGTCCGGGTCAACCGATCGGACGACCCCGGCCTCGCCCGTTCCGTCGTCCGGGAGCAGCCGGAACGGCGACCGGGCACCGGTGCGGCGGGACGGAGGGTGGAGAGCGGGACGCGGCACAGCGCCCGATCCCGCCCGATCCCGCCCGACCCCGTCCGACCCCGAGGAGCAGACCGCCATGAAGAAGACCCTCTCCCGACGCGCCCGCATCGCCACCGGGGGCGCCGTGCTCGCCGCCGTCGCCGCCGGCACCTTCGGCACGGTGGCCGCGAACGCCTCCGCTCCGGAGAGCGCCCGGGACTCCGCCGCGTCCGCCGCCCCCGCCTCCGCCGGGTCGCGCTCCACCACGACCTCCACGCACCTGACGATCGACGCCGCCACCGAGGCCGCGCAGGCCGCGCTGAAGGCGGCGAAGAAGGAAGGCCAGCGGATCACGGTGGCGGTCGTCGACCGCAACGGCAACACGATCCTCACCATGCGCGGTGACGGCGCCGGCCCGCAGTCCTACGAGTCGGCCGAGAAGAAGGCGTTCACCGCGGTCTCCTGGAACGCCCCGACCAGCGAGCTGGAGGGCCGCCTGGAGAACGCCCCGAACCTGAAGGACATCCCGGGCACCCTCTTCCTGGGCGGCGGCGTCCCGGTCACCTCCGGCAAGGCACCGATCGCCGGGATCGGTGTCGCGGGCGCCCCGTCCGGCACCCTGGACGAGAAGTTCGCGCGGGCGGGCGCCGAGGCGCTGAACTAGGTGTACTGCCCAGGGACCAGGAGGCGGCGGGACTGCCCGTAGGGCCCGGCACCCGGTCTCAACGGGCGTTTCACGTGAAACGCCGCATAGGATCACGACGTGCGCATCTCCCGTCCCCTCATAGCCGCAGCCACCGTCACCGCCCTCGCGGCGTGCAGCGGTGGCGGCGCCGTGGACGGCGGTCCCGGTGGCTCGGGCGTGCGCGATCCGTACTTCCCGAAGGCGGGCAACGGCGGCTACGACGTCGGCCACTACGACCTGAAGCTGGCCTACGAGCCCGACGACGAGCACCTCGCCGGCACCGCGACGATCACCGCCCGCGCCACCCGGGACCTGTCGGCCTTCGACCTCGACCTCAAGGGCCTGGACGTCGAGGAGGTCACGGTCGAGGGCCGGGAGGCCCGCTTCAACCGGGCCGGGCAGGAGCTGACCGTCCGGCCGGCGGACGAGCTGCGCGACGGGGAGACGTTCCGGGTGAGCGTCCGCTACTCCGGCGAACCCCAGACGGTGACCGATCCCGACGACTCCGAGGAGGGCTGGCTGCCCACCGCCGACGGCGCGGTGGCGCTCGGCCAGCCGGTCGGCTCGATGGCGTGGTTCCCCGGCAGCCACCACCCCTCGGACAAGGCGACGTACGACCTCGCCGTGACCGTGCCGGACGGATACGGCGTGGTCTCCAACGGGGAGCTGCGGGACGAGCGGACCCGTGGCGGCCGTACGACGTTCACCTGGCACACGGCCGAGCCGATGTCGAGCCATGTGGCCACGGTCGCCGTCGGCGAGTGGGAGACCGACCGCTCCACCACCGACGCCGGTCTGCCGGTGTACACAGCCGTCGACCCGCAGCAGTCCGACGCGAGCCGCGAGGTGCTGGCGCGGATTCCCGAGGTCGTGGAGTGGGGCGAGGAGAACTTCGGCCCGTACCCCTTCTCCTCCACCGGCGCGATCGTCGACCGCGTCGAGGACGCCGGATACGCGCTGGAGACCCAGAACCGGCCCTACTTCCCCGGCGCCCCCGGCCAGGTCCTCCTCGTCCACGAACTCGCCCACCAGTGGTACGGGAACTCGGTCAGCCCGAAGACCTGGCGGGACATGTGGCTCAGCGAGGGCTTCGCCACCTACGCCGAGTGGCTGTGGGAGGAGGACGAGGGCGGCGACACCGCCCAGCAGACCTTCGACGCGCTCTACGACGGGACCTACTACGACGACGAGGACGCGAACGACTCGATCTGGGCGTTCCCGCCCGCCGACCCGCCCGACGCCGAGCACATCTCGGCGAGCCCCGTCTACCAGCGCGGCGCGATGGTCCTGCACAAGATCCGCCAGAAGGTCGGCGACGACGCCTTCCTGGCCCTGCTGCGGGGCTGGGCCGGCGCGCACCGCCACGGCAACGCGGACACCGAGGACTTCACGGCCTACGTGGAGAAGTCGGCGCCGGACGAGGACTTCACGGAGATCTGGGACGACTGGCTCCACGGAGACGGCCGGCCGGACCGCCCGTGAGGAACCGCCGCCGTCCCCGCGGTCTCACCCCTCGAAGGTGTCGAGCAGCAGGGCCAGGTCCGGGGGCCAGAGCGGTTCGGGTGCCTCGGCCAGTTCGGCTCGGCTCCACCAGCGCCATTCGAGGATGCCGTCGGCGGCGTGTGCGGCGGCGAGGCCGGGGCCGGTGGGTTCGCGGCGCGGGGCGTGGGTGACGTAGATGTGCTCGTGCTGGCGGACGGGGCCGACGCTGAGGTGGGTGAAGTCGTGTTCCCAGGTGCAGAGCAGCGGGCCGGGCTCCAGGTCGTGCCAGCCGGTCTCCTCGCGCACCTCGCGCAGGGCGCCCTCGCGGGGGGTCTCGTCCGCGTCCAGTCCGCCGCCGGGCATCGCCCAGTGCACGCCGACCTCGATGTTGTCGTAGCGCAGGAGGAACACCGCACCCTCGGGGTCGAGCACGGCGACCCGGGCGGCGCGGCGCGGGGTGCGCGGCACGCCGCTGTCGAACTCCTTGCGCAGCACCGTGCAGGGACGGCCGCGCTCCAGGTCGGGGCGGTGGTCGACGGCCGTGTAGCCGAGGGCGGTCCAGAAGGCGAGGGCCTCGGTGTGGGCGTCGAGCACGGCGAGCCGTACGGCGGTGCGGCCGGTGGCCCGGAGCTGTTCCTCGACGAGCGACGCGAGCCGCCTGCCGTGGCCCCGGCGCCGCAGCTCCGCGTCCACCATCAGCAGCCCGATCCAGGGGTCCGGGTCGGCCGGGTCGGGATGCCGGGCGAGTGTGATCGCGACGCCGGTCAGCCGGCCCGCGTCCCTGGCGAGCAGCACCTCGGCGCCCGGTCGCGCCAGCTCGTCGGCCAGCGCCGCCGCCACCTGCTCCGGCCGGATGTCGTCCGGGTCGGGGAAGTCGCCGCTGAGCGCGTGGAAGTCGCGGTGGGCGGCGTAGAGGGCGGTCAGCTCGGTGAGGAGGGGGCCGGGGATGTCGTGGCCGGGGCCGGGCCGCAGGGGGGTGATGATCACGTGGGCAACCTATCCGGTCGGCGTGACACCATCACCTGCGTGCTCGACATCGGTTACGCCCTCTCCACCCGCTTCCCCGACCCGCCGCAGACGGACTACCGGCGCGCGGACGTCCGCGCGCTGCGGCACGACCTGTTCTGCGGGGACGTCTATCTCGCCGACACCAAGGCCGACCGGGAACTGTCCACAGCCTGGGGATGGGTGCCGGTGCTCGACTTCGCCTGGGCGCTGTGCGACATCGTGGAGCGGGTGGACCGGGACCCGGCGGGCTCCCGGGCGGCCCGGCCGCAGCGGGCGGAGCTGGACTTCACCGAGTCCACGGACCGCCTGCTCTTCGAGCGCCGCTTCGGCTGGGTCGACATCGAGGCGGAGTGGATGCCGGCGGACGAACCCCCGCTGTCCTTCTCCCACGCCGAACTGCGCCGGGAGTCCCGTGACTTCCTGCACGACCTGGTCGCCGATCTGACCGACATGCACGAGGACCTGGCGGACAACCCGGCGATCTGGACCCTCCAGGCCCGCTTCCCGCGCCTGACCTGACCCGCCACCCCGGCGCGCCCCCTCCGGACGCCCCACTCCGGCACGCCCATCCTGACGCCCCGCTTGGCGCGCCCATCCTGACGCGCCACCCCGGGGTCCACCCAGCCCCCCCCACCTGGCGCGCCCACCCTGTTGCCCGACCCCGGCGCGCGCCCACCCCTGGCGTGCCCACGCTGGCGCGCCGGCCTCGACGCCCCGGCCCGGCGCTACCCGTCCGCCAGCACCCGCACCCCCAGCTCCGCCGCCAGTACCGGTGCCAGGTCGAGCAGCTGGGCCGGGCTGATCACGGCGCCCGACAGCCGGTCCACGCCCCGGGCCAGCTCCAGCGGGGCGGCGCCGCGCAGGTCGACGTCGACGAGGGTGGCCGCGCTGAGGTCGGCCTCCTTGAGGGCGCAGTCCACGAACTCGACGCGCTCCAGGCGGGCACCGCCGAAGTCCGGTTCGACCAGGACGCAGCTCTCGAAGACGACGTCCTTGAGCCGGGACCGGCGCAGGTTCAGGTAGTCGATCTTGCCGCCGCGGATCAGAACCCGTTCCAGTACGGCGCCGTGCAGCTGGGTGCCGCCGAGGCGGGCGTCGCGCAGCTCGACGTCGCGCAGGGTGGCCTCCGCCAGATTGGTGCCCACTCCGCGGACGCCGGTGAGGACCGAGTCGAGCAGCCGGGCGCGGGGCAGTGACGCCTCGTCCAGCGCGCACCCGGTCAGCGCGCAGTCCATGAAGCGGGCGCCCGCGCCGTCCTGGCCGGTGAGGTCCGTCTCCGCGAAGTCCAGCGCGTCGTAGTCCCCGTCCGGCTCCAGTCCCGCGTCCTCGTACGGCGCCAGCGGTGGCAGCCGCAGCTCCGGGCGCCGCGCCGCCCGCACCGTCGTACCCCGCCCGTCCGCCGCCGCTCTCCTCGCCATGACCCCATGCTGCACCCCGCCACTGACAACCGGCGCCGACCTGCGCGAACGCTTCCGTTCCGGCGCGATGTCACATTCGGCACCCCGTTGGCCGTCGTAGGGGCAGACAGGTCACGCACCAGGCGACCCCGACCCGAGGGAGACCCCGAGCCATGCATCGCATCACCGTCGTCGGCGGCGGCCTCGCCGGACTGACCGCGGCCATCACCGCCGCCGAGGCGGGGGCCAAGGTCACCGTCCACGAGGCGCACCACACGCTCGGCGGCCGCGCCCGGACCGCCGAGGGCCCCTACCGGACCAACGAGGGCCCGCACGCCCTCTACAACGGCGGCCCGCACTGGTCGTGGCTGCGGCAGCGCGACCTGATCGGTCCGCTCGCGCCGCTGCCGCCGCTGGAGGCGGCCCGGCTGCGGCTGCGGCACAAGGGCGTGCTGCGCCGCACCCCGCCCTTCGCCATGCTCAAGCTGCTGCGCCGGGGCCTGGGTCCGGCGCCCGTCGACACCGACTTCCTGACCTGGGCGACCGGTGTCGCGGGCGAGGAGGGGGCGCGGGCCGCCGCCCACTACTGCGCCGTCGCCCTGTTCCACCACGACCCCGGGTCGCTGTCGGCGGCCTTCGTGCAGGAGCGGCTGCGCCGGGCCGCCAAGCTGCCGCCCGAGGCGCACTACCCGCGCGGCGGCTGGGCCGGGGTCGTCGACCGGATGGCCGCCCTGGCCTGGAACCTCGGCGTCCGGGTCGAGACGCTCTCCCGTGTCGACGCCCTCCCCACCGACGCCCCCGTCGTCGTCGCCACCTCGCTGGACGCGGCCCGCCGGCTGCTGGGCGACCCCACGCTGACCTGGCCGAGCGGGCGCACCGTCCTCGTCGACCTGGCCCTGCGGACCCGGCGCGGTGACGCGTTCGCGGTCTCCGACCTGGACGCGCCGGGCTGGATCGAGCGGTTCACCGCGCAGGACCGCACCCTGGCCCCGGCGGGCGAACAGCTGATCCAGGGGCAGATCCCCGTCGCGCCGCGGGAGTCGAAGGCCGACGGCACCGCCCGTGCCGAGCAGCTGCTGGATCTCGGGATGCCCGGCTGGCGCGAGCGGCTCACCTGGCGGCGCGAGGCCGTCGCGAACGGCCGTACCGGCGCCGTCGACCCGCCGGGCACCACGTGGCGGGACCGGCCCGCCGTCGACCGGGGCGACGGGGTGTATCTCGCCGGGGACCAGGTGGCCGCGCCGGGTCTGCTCTCCGAGGTCTCGTTCAACAGCGCGCTCACCGCGGTCTCCCTCGCCCTCGGCCGGAGCCGCGGGGAACTTGACCTCAAGCATGCTTGAGGTCGTTGAGTGGAGTCCGTACCGGCCGGCCCAGGCCCGTACGGACCGCTCTTCCGTTGGGGGACCCTCATGCACGCCATCCGTCTGCACGCCTTCGGTCCGGCGGAGAACCTCGTCCTGGACGAGGTCGAGGATCCCCGGCCCGGCCCCGGCCAGGTCCGGATCACCGTCCGCGCGGCGGGCGTCCATCTCCTGGACACCGCCCTGCGCGAGGGCGCCCAGGGGCCGTTGCCCGCGCCGGCCGAACTGCCCACCGTCCCCGGCCGCGAGGTCGCGGGCGTCGTCGAGTCCGTCGGGGAGGGCGTCCCGGCGGACCGGATCGGCAGGCGCGTCGTCGTCCACCTCGGCTTCGCCCCCGGGGGCTACGCCGAACTCGCCGTCGCCGGCCTCGCGCGCCTGCACGAGATCCCGGAGAACCTGGACTTCGCCGAGGCCGTCGCCATGATCGGCACGGGCCGTACGGCGATGGGGATCGTCCAGTTCGCCGACCTCGGCACCGGCACCGTGGCCGTGATCCCGGCCGCCGCCGGGGGCCTGGGCACCCTGCTGACGCAGTACGCGAAGAACGCGGGCGCCACCGTGATCGGACTCGCCGGAGGCCCCGGGAAGACCGCCCGGGTCGCCGCGAACGGTGCCGACCTCGCCGTCGACTACACGGACCCGCGGTGGCCGGAGAAGGTCCGCGCCCACCTCGGCGGGCGCCCGGCGACGGTCGTCCTCGACGGCGTCGGCGGCGACGTGGCCCGCGAGGCCGTCGCGCTGCTCGGGCCCGGCGGCCGGCACGTGGTCTTCGGCTGGTCGGCGTCGGGGCCGCTCGACGGCGCGCCGTACCTGGTCGACGGCGTCTCCCAGCAGGTGCTCGGCCCGGTGATGCTGGAGCGGGCCGGCGGCGCCGACCCCCTCCGCACCCTCGAACTGCGCGCGCTCGACGAGGCCGCCGCGGGCCGCCTCGTCCCGGCCGTGCACCGCTTCCCGCTCGCCGCTGCCGCCGCCGCGCACCGTGCGCTGGAGAACCGCGGCACGACCGGCAAGGTGGTCCTGGAGCCGTGACCCACCGTCACGACCGGACACAGAAAGCATGCGGAATGCCCCGATCCGTGGTCTTCTGGCCAGATGAGTGGCACCTGGTCAGGTGAGCCGGCCGCGCCCACGGATGCCGATCCCCGCCGCTGGTGGGGGCTGGTGGTGATCGCCCTGGCCCAGCTGATGGTCGTACTGGACGCGACCATCGTGAACATCGCGCTGCCGTCCGCGCAGCGCGACCTGGGCATGTCCGACGGCAACCGCCAGTGGGTGATCACCGCCTACACCCTCGCCTTCGGCGGCCTGCTGCTGCTCGGCGGGCGGGTCGCCGACCTGGTGGGGCGAAGACGGACCTTCGTCATCGGGCTGATCGGCTTCGCCGCCGCCTCGGCGATCGGCGGTGCCGCCACCACCCCGGCGATGCTCTTCGGCGCCCGCGCCCTCCAGGGCGTGTTCGCCGCGCTCCTCGCGCCGTCCGCGCTCTCCCTGCTGAGCACCACGTTCAGCGACCCGCGGGAACGGGCGAGGGCCTTCGGCATCTACGGCACGCTGGCCGCGAGCGGCGCCGCAGCCGGGTTCATCGTCGGCGGCGTGCTCACGGAGTACCTGAACTGGCGCTGGTGCCTGTACGTCAACATCCCCTTCGCCGTCGCCGCCGTCATCGGCGCCTACACCCTGCTGCGCGACCGTCCCGGCCACGGCGGCGCCCGCCTCGACGTCCCCGGCGTGCTCCTCGGCTGCGGCGGCCTGGTCGCCCTCGTCTACGGCTTCGGCGAGGCGCAGCCCCGGGGCTGGAGCGACCCGCTGGTGCTGGCCCTGTTCGCCGCGGCGGTCGTGCTCCTGGCCGCCTTCGTGTGGTGGCAGACCCGCGCTCCGGTGCCGCTGCTGCCCCTGCACATCATCCGCGACCGCAACCGGGCCGGCTGCATGCTGACGATGATGCTGGCCGTCATCGGCATGTTCGGGATGTTCCTCTTCATGACCTACTACCTCCAGGTCATCCTCGCCTTCTCTCCCCTCATGACCGGCCTGGCCTTCCTGCCGATGACCGCCTCGATCCTCACGGGCTCCACCCAGATCTCCGCCCGGCTGCTGCCGCGCGTGGGCCCGCGCATGCTGATGGTGCCGGGCATGCTCCTCGCCTGCGGCGGCATGGTGATCCTCACGCAGATGACCGTGGACTCCTCCTACGCGTCCGAGATCCTGCCCGCGCTGATCCTGATGGGGCTCGGCATGGGCCTGACCTTCATGCCGGTCTTCTCCACCGCCACCGCCGGGGTCGCCCCGCGGGACTCCGGCGTGACCTCGGCGACCGTCAACACCTCGCAGCAGATCGGCGGCTCGATCGGCACCGCGCTGCTCAACACCATCGCGACCGGCACCAGCGCCTCCTACATCGCCTCCCGCCTCACCGGCCCCACGCCGCGGGAACAGGTCGTCCGGGAGGGCATCGTCCACGGCTACACGGTCGCCATCTGGGTGGCCGCCGGCATCATGCTGCTGGCCGCACTGGTCGCGGGCCTGATGGTGACGGCCAAGGCCCCGAGACACGACGCCCCGGCCGACGACCCGGTGCCGGAGCCGGTGGCCTGAGAGGCAGCCCCCGCCCCCGCCGAGGCCCCCGATATCCAGGTGACCGCGGCACCGCGCCCAGGTAGCGTCGTCGCCCGTGATCGACGTTCCGGACGGACTCGCGGCCTCGCAGGCGAAGTACAACGGAGCGGCGGGGCGCGCCTTCGTCGACGCACTGCCGGAGCTGGCCGCCTCCTTCCTGCGGCGGTGGGAGCTGCGGCTGGACGGGCCCTCGATGCACGGCTGGGCGGCGCTGGTGCTGCCGGTCGTGCGCCGCGACGGCGTCCCGGCCGTGCTGAAGCTCCAGCTCCTCGACGCGGAGACCGAGGGCGAGCCCCTCGCGCTGCGGGCGTGGGACGGGGACGGAGCGGTCCGGCTGCTCGACCACGACCCGGCCACCGGCACCATGCTCCTGGAGCGGCTGGACGCGGGCCGCATGCTCAGCCACGTCGAGGACTCCCGCGCGGCCGTTCTCGTCATCGCCCGGCTCCTCGCCCACCTCACCGCGACCCCCGCGCCGCCCGGCGTGCGCGGTCTCGGTGACATCGCGCGGACCATGCTGGAGCGGACGCCCGGGACCCTGGGCGCCATCCCGGACCCGGCGGACCGGAGACTGGTCGCCGACTGTGCCGCCGCCCTGCGCGAGGTCGCCGACGAGCCCGGCGACCGCCTGCTCCACTGGGACCTGCACTTCGAGAACGTCCTGGCCTCCGCACGCGCCCCCTGGCTGGCCATCGACCCCAAGCCGCTGGCCGGCGACCCCGGGTTCGACCTGCTGCCCGCCCTGGACAACCGCTACGACCCGGCCGAGACGCGGTGGCGCTTCGACGCGATGACCGACGTCCTCGGCCTCGACCGGCGGCGGGCCCGCGCCTGGTCCCTCGCCCGCGTCCTCCAGAACTGCCTGTGGAACGTCGAGGACGGCGACCCGCTGGAGGCCGAACAGCTGGAGATCGGGCGGCTGCTGCGGGACCTGTGAGCCGGCGGGGGCCGACCCGGGACCCGTGAACCGGCGACGGCCAGCCCGGGACCCGTGAACCGGCGGCGGCCGGCCCCTCAGCCCTGCGCCCGGGGCCGGTCGCGTCCGCGTTCCCGGTCCAGCGCGGCCGGCAGCTCGGTCCTGCGCCGAATCCGCAGTTTGCGGTAGGTGCTGGTCAGATGGGTCTCGACGGTGCGCCGGGCCAGGTGCAGCAACTCGGCGATCTCGGTGTTCGTGCGGCCGTCGGCGGCCAGTTCGGCGATCCGGCGCTCGCTGCCGGTCAGCGACCCGGCGCCGGTGTGGGACGCGACGGAGCCCCGGGCGCCGCCCTCGCGCAGGGCCTGTCCGGCCAGGGTGAGCCAGCGCAGGGCGCCCTTGCGTTCGGCGAGTTCGGCCGCCTCGCGCAGCAGGGTGCGGGCACGGCCGCGTTCCCCGGCCGCGATCAGCTGGCGGCCCTGGGCGAGGAGGGCCGGTATCAGCTCCATGTCGGTGTCGGCGGGCGCGTCCCGCAGGGTCCGTACGGCCTCCTCGGCCAGCTCCAGACCCCGGCGCCCGCCGGTCGCGGTGCCCAGCACTCTCAGCGCGCGGCCCACGGTGCGCGGGGTGTTCCACACCCGGGCGAGCCGCAGTTCCTCCGTCGCCAGGGCCAGCGCCTCCGGGCCGCCGCCCAGGGCCAGCCGGCACTCCGCGACCGCCGTCCGCCACGGGGTCACGACCGGGCTGACCACCTCGCGGGCCGACTGGCGCCGCCCGCACTCCAGGAAGTCGTGCAGCGCGCCCGCCGGGTCGCCGGCGGCGGCGCGCAGCACTCCCCGCGCGTACAGGTAGCGGTTCAACTCCCAGTTCTCGGGCACCTCGCGCAGCTCGAAGCGGTCGGCGTAGCGCAGCGCCTCGTCGATGCGGCCGGTGTGGACGAGGGCCATCAGGGCGTGCGCGTCCCGGTTGGTGGGGCCGTTGGCGCGTCCTGGGTCGGTGGCGAGCAGCCGGGCCAGGTCGCCGCGGGCGGCGGCGATGTCGGCGCGGGTGTTGAGGATCGCGTGCTGCATCGGGTGCAGCAGGGCGGGGTGCTGTCCGGCCAGGCCGCGTTCCACCAGCCGGTCCGCCTCGTCGAGTTCGTCGGCCCACTGGGCGACCGCGGCGGCGGTGCCCAGCAGGAAGGGCTCGGCGAGCGGGTCGGTGGGCTGCGCGAGCAGGTCCCGCACCCGGACCATGGCCTCCTCGGCGGAGATCAGCGCGGCCGTCGCCGCGTACCGCACCAGCAGGGCCTGTCCGGCGGTGCCCACCAGCTCCGGGGAGTGCCGGCCGGTCTCGGACAGCCAGCGGTACACCTCCTGCCGGGTCGCCAGGTCCTCGTCGGACAGCATCGCGGTGGCGGTCTGCACGGTGCGGGCCAGGCCGGGGTGGCCGGAGAGCCGGCCCTCCGTGCGGCGCAGCACCTCCATGGCGGTACGGATCTCGCCGCGGCCGGCCAGGGCGGTGCCGAGGGCGACCGCCGTACGCACCCGGTTGCGGGGCTCGGCCGGCAGGTGCTGGGCCTCGGCGAGGCGGGCGATGGCGGCGGGGGTGTCGGCGGAGGCGTACTCCAGGGAGCCCAGTTCGGTCAGCAGCCGCTGGCGGAGGTCGTCGGTCAACCGCTCGTCCAGGGCCCGGCGCAGGTAGGCGACGGCGTCGTCCGGGCGGCCGTCGTGCACGGCGACCGTCACGGCGTCCCGCAGCACCCGCAGCGCCCAGGGCAGGCCGACGACCGGGGTGCGCAGCAGGTGCCGGGCGACCGCCTCGACCCGGTCGCCCCGGCGCAGCATGGCCTCCGCCGCCGCCCGGTGCACGGCCTCCCGGCGGGGCCGCGGCCAGCCGGTGAGCACGGCGTCGCGCAGCAGCGGGTGGGCGAAGCGGGGGCGGCCGCCCGCGTCGTCGCGCAGCAGACCGAGCCGCGTCATGGCGGCGAGCCAGCCGGCGACCCGCGCGGGGTCGGCCCCGGCGGCCTCGGCGAGCACGTCGACGGGGTCTCCGGCGCCGGCCGCGCCCGCGGGCCCCTCCGGGGCAGTGGGCGTACGCCAACGGCCGGGCGTGCGGTGCCGAGCCTGAGCGGACGGGTCGTCAGGGCCGTGACGAGAGGCGGGCGTGTCCCCCGGGAACGCTTCGTACGCGTCGTGGAGTGCGTACGACGAACCGCCCTCCATCCCCGGCACGTCGCGGCCGGGCCGCGGGTACGGCCCGTGCGCCGGGTGCCCGACGACCGCGCCGCGCTGCGCGGGCACCGTCGTCTCCCCGTACGGCCCCCGCCCGGCACGGCCGGCACCGCCGGGCCAGGCGCCGGTGTGCGGACCGGGGGCGGTGGTGAGGGGGGCCGGATCCGTGATGAGGGGGTCGAGGGCCAGGGAGGGGCCGGGGTCCGCGCAGGCCGCCCGCCGGGTCTCGGTCCGGGCGTACCGCACGGGCTGCGGGTACGGGCCGCCGTCCCCGTACTCGGCGGGCCGGTCGTGCTCCGGCTCCGCGTGCCCCGTGGGCGTCCGTGCGGCCGGCTGGTCGCGGGCATGGCGAAGCTCGGCCCGGCGCGACGGCCGGCCCGGGGGCCAGGCCTGTTCCAGGGCCGCGAGGCTGCGGGCGACGTCGGCCGTCGCGGGGCCCGCGCTCTTCAGCCACCAGGAGACGGCCGCCGGATAGGACCCCGGGTACAGCTCCGCGGACGTCTCGGGCACCCGCGGCAGGCCCTCGGGGTGCCGGGTGCCGCCCAGGTCGTCCAGCAGGGCGTGCAGCAGCAACGGGCTGCCCGCACCGGCCCGTACGCAGTCCGCCGTCCACCGTGCCGAGGCGCCGGGGAAGGCGGCGCGGACCAGTTCGGCCGCCGCCGCGTCACTGAGCGGGGCGAGGGTGTGGGTGCGCACGAGGGAGGGCGACAGCGCCTGGGTGAGTCCGGCGGGCCGCGGTTCGATGTCGTACTGGCTGCGCTCGGTGGCGACCAGCAGGAGCGGTAATCGGTCGACGTGCCGGCCCGCCTCCGCCAGCCAGCGCCGCGAGGGCTCGTCGGCGAGGTGGACGTCGTCCACGGCGACCAGCAGCGGTCCCTCCTCGGCGTAGGAGCGCAGCAGCCGCCACAGCCGGGCCGCGCTGCCCCGGTCGTCGTCCCCGGGCGCCACGTCGGCGAACTCGGGTACCGGGCCGAGGAGATGGAGGACAGCGGAGAAGGGCACCGCGGTGTCCTCGGGCGAGCACCGCACGCGCAGCACCCGCAGGCCGCGGTCGGCGGCGTGCCGGGCGGCGGTCTCCAGGACGGCGGTGCGGCCGGTGCCGCTCGCACCACGCAGCAGGACGAGGCGGCCGGTGCCGGCCCGCGCGCGCTCGATCTCGGCCGCGAGCAGCGCGTGGGCGTCATCACGTTCGCGCAGCGGTCCGGTCATCGGTGCCTCCTGTGGTGGATGGTGCTCCCCCGGTGTGTGAGACGTCTGAACGGGCTGAGGGGTGGCATGAACTCGCCGATATCGCCGCGTCGCGTTCCCGGACCCGGCGGTGGCTGTGTCGGGGCTCACGGTGGTCCGCGGCCACCCCCACGGGCCCACGCACCCTTGCGTGCACCCTTGTGACCTGCTGAAACGCCCTGGTGTCGGTGGTTCGTGGTGCTGGTCGCGCTGGTCTCGTGGTGTGCCTCGTGGTGCTCCACGATTGCGGAGTCCCACTTGTCACAGAAGTGTGGAACACGCTCATCCGCTACCGGCCTGCGCCGCGTAACGGGCTCGTGAACAGGGGGGAAACGGTTGCTCAACTCACCCCGGACCACCATCACCACGACCACCCGCGGCTCCGGTGGAGCCGTCGGCGTCACCGACCGGCGCGTGCCGGTGGCGGTGACCGCTCCGGATCCGATCAGCCGCGAGGGCGCGGTCAGCCAGCTGCGGCGGCATCCGGAGATCGACCTGCGCGAGGGCTCGGGGCCGGGCACGGTGGCCCTGCTCATCGAGGACACGCTGGACGAGGCGGCGCTCACCCGGCTGCGCCGGATCGTGCGCAGCGAGGGCGCGCGTGCCGTGCTCGTGGTCGGCGCGATCCGCGAGAGCGAACTGCTCGACGTCGTCGAGTGCGGCGTCGGCGCCATCGTCTGGCGGCACGAGGCCACCGCGCACCGGCTGGTGCAGGCGGTGCTGGCCGCGGCGCGCGGCGACGGAGACCTGCCCGCGGACCTGCTCGGCCGGCTCATCAGCCAGGTGGGCACGCTGCACCGGGGCGCGGCGGGCCGACCGGGCGCCCCCTCGCTGGGCCTCGCACCCCGTGAGGTGGACGTCCTGCGTCTGGTCGCCGAGGGTCTCGACACCGGAGAGATCGCAGGCAAGTTGTCCTACTCCGAACGGACCGTCAAGAACGTCATGCACGGACTCACCACGCGACTGCACCTGCGCAACCGCGCGCACGCCGTGGCCTATGCCCTCCGGGAAGGCTACATCTGACCGAACGGGCAATCGAGAGCGGACCCTCGGGGCCGCGCGGGCAGAACGCCCTGCCCCGCCGTCGTCCCCGACGCGCCTGCGGGCGGGACGGCGGCGGGGACACGATCGGTGAGGGACGGCCGCGGCAGGGCCGGCCGGACTCAAGTACGGGCAGGGCGGGAGTGCTGGCGTGATCCACGAGGTGGACGAGGTCCTCAAGGGCCTCATCAAAAGTGGGGCGTTGGCCGGCTCGGGCATCGACGTGGCCTTCGAGGCGCCCACCCGTGACTGGGCGGCCCGGCGCAACGGCCCCGTGGTCAACGCGTATCTGTACGACATCCGGGAGGACACGGCCCGGCGCCAGAGCGGGAAGATGCCCGTCCACGACGACCGGAACATCGTGGTGCGGCGGCGCCGCCCGCCGCGCTGGTTCAAGCTGTCGTACCTGGTGACGGCCTGGACGAAGACCCCGCAGGACGAACACCGGCTGCTGTCCGCCGTACTGGCGACCCTGCTGCCGCGCGAGCTGCTGGCGCCCGGTGAACTCCCCCCGTCCCTGGCCGCGCTCGACCTGTCGGTGCCGCTGACGGTGGCCGGCGTGCAGACCGAGTCCCGCTCCCTCGCCGAGATCTGGTCCGCCCTGGGCGGCGAACTGAAGCCCTCCCTCGACCTGGTGGTGACCGTGCCGTTCCCGGCGTTCCCCGAGTACGACGCCGGGCCCCCGGTCACCGAGGGCGCGACGGTCCTGGTCGGCGGCATCGACGGCGACCCGCCGATGTCCACCGGGCGCTCCCACCGGCCGCACCAGGTGGCCGCGGCCCGCGCCGCCCGCAAGGAGGCCCTGGGACACAAGGACGCCCTGGACCGCAAGGACCCGGCGGACACCCGTACGGGCAGGCGATGAACGTCCCTCGCACCGACGCCCCGGAGACCGCCCGTACCGGCTCCGCGACCGACCCGTACGACCACCCCGCCGAGATGCTGACGGTCCGTCTGGCCGCGCTGCGGGACCGGGTGGCCGCGCTGGTCGAGCACCGCGCCCCCGCCGACCCGACGGCCGACGACCCGCTGCGCGGCCTCTACCTGTCGGACGAGGCCGTCCAGCACCTGCTGCGCACCTGGCCGGCCGGCGAGGAACCCGGGGCCGGCGACCCGGTCGCCGTGGGCGGTCCGACGGGCCCCGGGGACCGGCTGGCGTGGCTGGCCGGGCGCACCAGGCTGACCGAACTGGACAGCTCGGTGCTGCTCATCGCCCTGGCACCCGACGTCGACCGCACCTTCGAGCCGCTCTACGGCTACCTCAACAACGACGTGAGCCGCCGCCGCGCCACCGTGAGCCTCGCCCTCGAACTGTGCGGCGTGCCCGCGCACCTGCCCGCGGCCCGCGCCCGCTTCCACGCCTCGGCACCGCTGTGCGCCCTGGGCCTGCTGGAGGTGGAGGAGCCCGAGCGGCCCTTCCTCACCCGTTCGCTGCGGGTACCCGACCGCCTGATCGGCCACCTGCTGGGCGACGACACCCCCGACGCCGCGCTGCTCGGCCTGGAGCAGCCGATGCCGCGGCCGCTGCCCTCGACGGCCGCCGGAAACGACGACTTCGTGAGCCGCCTCGCCGCCCGGCTGCACGACGGCCCGCTCACCGCCTACCTGCGCGAACCGCGCGAGGGCGACGGCCTGGCCGCCCTGGCCTCGGTGCTGGAGGCCGCCAAGACCGACGCGCTGCGCTGCTCCTCGCCCGAGAACCACGTCCCCGAGCTGCTGCGCGAGGCCCGCCTCAGCGGCCGGGCGGTCGTGGTGTCGGGTCTGCCCGAGAAGCCGGGGCCGCTGGTGCGGGAGCTGACCGCGGCGACGGACGTCACCGTGCTGATGACCGACCCCCGCCCCTACGACCCGCAGTGGTCCCCGGCCGACCCGCTGGTCCTGGATGCCCCGGGCCGCCGGGCCGGGGGCGCGGCCGCCTGGCGGGCCGCGCTGGGCGCCGACGCCGACGGGTTCGACCTGGCCACCGCCGTCGCCCCGTACCGGCTCGGCGGCGACCGCATCCAGCGGGCCGCGCTCACCGCCCGCTCCCTCGCCGCCTTCGACGGCACCGCGCTCACCGCCGAGCACGTCCGGCTCGCCGCCCGCCGGCAGTCCGCCTCCGGCCTGGAGAGCCATGCCCGGCGGATCCGGCCCGACGTGGACTGGACCGACCTGGTCCTGCCCGACAAGCCCCTCACCCAGCTGCGCGAACTCGCCCTGCGCGCCCGCCACCGCGACCAGGTCCTCGGGGAATGGCGGCTCAGCGCGGGCGGCGGACGAGGCCGGGGCGTGCTCGGCCTGTTCGCCGGCGAGTCCGGCACCGGCAAGACCCTGTCGGCGGAGGTGGTCGCGGCCGACCTGGGCCTCGACCTCTACGTGGTCCAGCTGTCGTCGGTCGTGGACAAGTACGTCGGCGAGACCGAGAAGAACCTCGAACGGATCTTCACGGAGGCCGACCGCACCGACGCCGTACTGCTCTTCGACGAGGCCGACGCCGTCTTCGGCAAGCGCTCCGAGGTCAAGGACGCGCACGACAAGTACGCCAACATGGAGAGCGCCTACCTGCTCCAGCGGCTGGAGTCCTTCGACGGCATCGCCCTGCTCACCACCAACCTGCGCGCCAACATCGACGAGGCGTTCACCCGGCGCCTGGACCTGGTGGTCGACTTCCCGTTCCCGGACGTCGACCAGCGCCTGGCGCTGTGGCGGCACGGCCTCTCCCACGTCCCGTCCGTCGACGGCATCGACCCGGCGGACCTCGCCCGGGACTTCGAGCTGGCGGGCGGTTCGATCCGCAGCGCGGTCGTCACCGCCGCCTATCTGGCCGCAGGGCGCGGGGGAACGGTGACGGCGGACGACCTCCTGGAGGGCGCCCGCCGCGAGTACCGCAAGGCCGGCCGGCTGGTCCCGGGGGAAGGCGACTGGTGATCCCGCCCTCCCGGTCCGTCACTTCTTCGTCAGCTTGATGATCTTCCATTCCTGGTCGTCGCTGTTGCTGCAGTGGTAGAGCGTCAGCTTCTCCCACGCCTCGCCGGTGCTGAAGCCGCTCACGTCCAGGCACTTGTTGTTGCTGGCGAAGTTGCGGATCCAGTAGTCCCCGCTCTCCTGCTTGTCGGCCCACCAGAGCTGGTTGTCCGCCTGCGTGCCGTCGCAGGTGAACTCGGTGATGTCCGTGGTGACGGGCGCGGCGCCGTAGCCCGCCAGGTCCATGCAGAGCCGGTCCTTGACGTTCACGATCTGGAAGAGGGGCGCCCCGTTGGGTCCGCCCTTCGGGTACTTCACTTCGAGGTCCCAGATCTGGTTGTCGCCGACCTCGTTGCAGTCCGACTGCTGGACCCGGCCGTTCAGCTCGCCCTTCTCGCGGCCGGGGAGTTCGGCGCACATCTTGGTGGTGGCGTTGCGCAGCATGACGTTCTTGGCGGGCACCAGCGGCTTCACGGCCGGTTTCTTGGGCTTCTCGGGCGCCTTGGACTCGCCGCCCTTGTCGCCGTCGCCGTCGCCCTTGCCCCCGCCGTCGTCCTTCGGCTCCTGGGTGACCGGCTGCTGGGGCTGCGGCTGCTCGGCGGCGGCGGGCGATTCGGCCTGGCTGGGCAGGGTTTCCGGGGACGCGCTGGGGCTGGGGGCGAGGGCGGCGCCGGCCTGCTCCGTCTGCTCCGTCGCACTCGTACGGACCTGCGGCTTGTACGCGATCCAGATCATCACGAACGCGATCGCGATCGCCAGGAAGATCCCGAAGAACGTGGCCAGCCAGCGCGGCAGGAACCCACGCTGCACATACGTCCCCTCGACCTCCGTCGGATCCGTCCCCGACCGTTTGACGGACAGGGTGTAGGGACGCTCCTCCTTCGAACCGAACCAGATGATCTCCCGCGGCTTCAGCGTCGTCTCCACGAACGCCGCACGACCCGGCTCGATCTGCACATTCCCCGGACGGATCTCGTACGACAGATGATCCCCGTTGTCGCTCCCCGCGACCGACGCCGTCACCTTCGTATTACCGAGATTGTCCACCGCCAGCCGCGGCCGGCCCCGGAACCGGCCCTTCACCGTCGGCGGCACCAACTCCGCACGCACCTCGGTGAACGCCGTGATCGTCAGATTCCCCTCAGGAACCGTCACCGCATCCGGATGCTCCGTCGGCGTAATCCGCACCGCATACGGATTCGGCCCCGCCACCGCATCCGACGTCCGCGGCGGAGCGAACGTCAGCTCCACCGTCCCCGTCGTCCCCGGATACAGACGCAACGTCTGCGGCTCCACCGTCGTCCAGGGCGACACATCCCCGACCGGCTCGAACCGATACTCATCGACGACGTCACCGGTATTACGCACCCTCAGGCGCACACGCGTACTGCTGCCGGGGTCCACAGTCGCGGACGCGGGCTCCAGCGAAGTCCACAGGCTCACGTGGCGAGGCTAGAGGCGATCTCACGGGGCGTCAGCGGACCTCGGGGCAGTGGTGCGTGCCCCGAGGTACTTGATGCGACGGCCTCCCGGCCCCCGCCGTCAGTCCTTGCTGGGGTGGACGATCTTCCACTCCTGGTCGTCGGTGTTGGTGCACTCGGCGATGTTGAGCGGGGTCTCGGTGCCGCCGCGCTGGCCCTTCACGTTCAGGCACTTGCCGTTGCTGGCGAAGTTGCGGATCCAGTAGTCGCCGCTCTTCTGCTTCTGGATGTACCAGAGCTGGTTGTCCGCCGTGGTGCCGTCGCAGTGGAACTCACCGATGCCGGTTCCGACGGGACGGCCGTCGTACTCGCCCAGGTCCATGCAGAGCTTGTCGGTGACGTTGCGGATCTGGAAGAGCGCGGTCCCGCCCGGGCCGCCCTTCTTGTACTTCACTTCGAGGTTCCAGTACTGGTTGTCGCCCTCTTCGTGGCAGTTGGCCTGCTGGACGATCCCGTTGATCTGGCCCTTCTCCCGCCCGGGGATGTCGGCGCACATCTTGGTGGTGGCGTTCCACAGCATCACGTTCATGGCGGGCACGACGGGCTTCGGCTTCGGCGGCTGCTTGGACTCGCCGCCTCCCCCGCCACCGCCACCACCGCCGTCCTCGTTCTCGTCCTTCTCGGAGACCTGCGGCTCGGGCTCCGCGGCGGGCGATTCGGCCGCGCTGGGCAGGGTCTCGGGGGTGGCGCTGGGGCTGGGGGCGAGGGCGGCGCCGGCCTGCTCCGTCTGCTCGGTCGCACTCGTACGGACCTGCGGCTTGTACGCGATCCAGATCATCACGAACGCGATCGCGATGGCCAGGAAGATCCCGAAGAACGTGGCCAGCCAGCGCGGCAGGAACCCACGCTGCACATACGTCCCCTCGACCTCCGTCGGATCCGTCCCCGACCGCTTCACCGACAGCGTGTAAGGACGCTCCTCCTTCGAACCGAACCAGATGATCTCCCGCGGCTTCAACGTCGTCTCCACGAACGCCGCACGACCCGGCTCGATCTGCACATTCCCCGGACGGATCTCGTACGACAGATGATCCCCGTTGTCGCTCCCCGCGACCGACGCCGTCACCTTCGTATTACCGAGATTGTCCACCGCCAGCCGCGGCCGACCCCGGAACCGGCCCTTCACCGTCGGCGGCACCAACTCCGCACGCACCTCGGTGAACGCCGTGATCGTCAGATTCCCCTCAGGAACCGTCACCGCATCCGGATGCTCCGTCGGCGTAATCCGCACCGCGTAGGGATTGGGTCCCGCCACCGCGTCAGAGGTACGGGGCGGAGCGAACGTCAGCTCCACCGTCCCCGTCGTCCCCGGATACAGACGCAACGTCTGCGGCTCCACCGTCGTCCAGGGCGACACATCCCCGACCGGCTCGAACCGATACTCGTCCACCACGTCACCGGTATTGCGCACTCGCAACCGCACACGCGTACTGCTGCCGGGGTCGACGGTGGCGGACGCGGGCTCGAGGGAAGTCCAAAGGCTCACGCCGCGACGCTACGTGTGATCCGATGCGACGTCAGGAGTCGCAAGGGCAAACCGGTTTGCCCTTGCCGACGACGTCATACGGTGATGCGGACCGCCTCCAGCTGGTGCCGCTGGTCCATCGGGCTGCCGAAGTACCGCCAGTTCCCGTCCTCGGTGCAGCCCTGCTTCTGCCAGCCCACGTCCTTGACATGGGTGTTCGGGCAGACGGTGCCCTCCGTCGTCTTGAGGGTGAACCCCTCCAGCGAGGACACCGCCTCCTTGGTGCTGCCGAGGTACATGTCGACGCCGTCGCCGGCGCTCGCCCACTTGTCCCCGGTCAGCCAGCCCTCGACGACGTGGGCGCCATTGCCGGAGACGCCCTTCGTGCCGGACACGGCAATGTTGAGTGCCTTGATCGGCAGGCTCTTGCCGACGGTGCCGGCCTCGGCGCCGTCGCACACCGGTTGCTGCCAGCCCTTGTCCGCGACGTAGGCGCGGTAGCAGATGTGCCGGCCCTCGCTGCGTTCGGCCAGCTCCTTCACCGCCGTGGCGGCGGTACGCACCGGTGGCTTGGCCTTCTTCGTCGGCTTCTTGGACGGCTCGCCACCGCCACCACCGCCGCCTCCGCCGTCGTCGTCCTTAGCGTCGGGCTGGGCGGGCTGTGCCGCGGGCGACTCGGCGGGGGCCGGGGGAGCCGCGCTGGGCAGGGTTTCCGGGGACGCGCTGGGGCTGGGGGCGAGGGCGGCGCCGGCCTGCTCCGTCTGCTCGGTCGCACTCGTACGGACCTGCGGCTTGTACGCGATCCAGATCATCACGAACGCGATCGCGATCGCCAGGAAGATCCCGAAGAACGTCGCCAGCCAGCGCGGCAGGAACCCACGCTGCACATACGTCCCCTCGACCTCCGTCGGATCCGTCCCCGACCGTTTGACGGACAGGGTGTAGGGACGCTCCTCCTTCGATCCAAACCAGATGATCTCCCGCGGCTTCAACGTCGTCTCCACGAACGCCGCACGACCCGGCTCGATCTGCACATTCCCCGGACGGATCTCGTACGACAGATGATCCCCGTTGTCGCTCCCCGCGACCGACGCCGTCACCTTCGTATTACCGAGATTGTCCACCGCCAGCCGCGGCCGGCCCCGGAACCGGCCCTTCACCGTCGGCGGCACCAACTCCGCACGCACCTCGGTGAACGCCGTGATCGTCAGATTCCCCTCAGGAACCGTCACCGCGTCAGGATGCTCCGTCGGCGTAATCCGCACCGCGTAGGGATTGGGTCCCGCCACCGCGTCAGAGGTACGGGGCGGAGCGAACGTCAGCTCCACCGTCCCCGTCGTCCCCGGATACAGACGCAACGTCTGCGGCTCCACCGTCGTCCAGGGCGACACATCCCCGACCGGCTCGAACCGATACTCGTCCACCACGTCACCGGTATTGCGCACTCGCAACCGCACACGCGTACTGCTGCCGGGGTCCACAGTCGCGGACGCGGGCTCCAGCGAAGTCCACAGGCTCACGACGTAAACGTACGAATTGGACGGCGGGCTGTCAGGGGCCTTCAGGGCATTGCACGTTGCCCTGACGGGCCGTTCGGCGAAGGGCCGGGACTAGTCCGCATCCTCGGCGTGTTCGGCAGCGGACCGCTGGGCGACGACGGACGGGGCGACGTCGACCCCGGACTCGAAGGCATCGCTGTCGCGCACCGCCGCGACCTCGGAGTCCTGCCCGGGGTCCGTGTGGGAGGGGCCGGCGCCGTTGCTGACTCCCGTTTCCGTGATGCCCCTGCTGTTCTTGTCGAGGTGGCTGGCCTCGTGGGCGAGGATCCCCTCGTTGCCGATGGCGGACGGGCCGAGGTACACGTCCATGCCGATCGTCATGGCCTCGGCGCCCATGGCCGCCGTCGCGCGCTGAGCGATCGGGTCCGCGTGAACGCGGCCGTCGGCGATTTTCGGGTTCTGGTAGAACGACGTCGCCTTGGCGAGAAACGACCCGGGGAGCGACGAGGAGGGCGTTTCCTTGGCGGCGGCCAGGAGCTGGCTCTGGCCCTCCGGGCTTCTGTCGTCGATCCCGTCGTGCCCGCAGCCGGCGCCGTGCTGATGCTGCTCCGGGTCGAAGCGGCGCTGGACGACACTGCTCACCGCCGCGTTCCCGGCCTGGTTCTGGAGGGTCAGCATCCGGTCGGCCGTGGTGCCGAGCGGGGAGGCGCGGCGGGCCGGGCTCTTCTCACCGGTCCGCTGGTCGGCCTGGTTCTCGTGTGCGCGCACAACGCTCCCTCGGCAGATGGTGGCTCGGCACAGGACGGGACTCTCGCAGGTCTACCCGGACCGGCCGCCCGGCGCAACGGCCGTGAGGGCAGGCTTGAGGGCAGGCGTCCGATCAGGCCGAGGAGAGCTGATTGGTGATCTCCTTCTCCCAGGCTCCCTGCTGCGCCGGGTCGTTGAGCGAGGCCGTCCACTCCTCCTCCGACTGGTGGTGCTGGTCCGGGCCCGCCTTGAGGACCACGAGCAGGGCGCGCGCCGACCGGCGGATGTCCTCCGGAACGTCCCTGCCCACGCGGACGTCCGGTCCGGCGGCGAGCGCGTAGAGCTTCTGCGCCATGTGGTGGCGCTCGCCCTGCTTGACGGACTTGGTCACCTTGAAGAACTCCGCGACGGCGTCGCGCCGTCGGACGCCCTGGGCGCCTGCCGCCCCGGCCCCCTCCGTCCGCTCCGCCTCGTTCTCGTCCTGCGCCAACGTGGGCCGGGCCCACCGGTCGGGATGCCGGGCCTCGACATAGCGGTTGGAGCCCGCCCTGGCCCCCTTGTAGAGGCCGTTGCCGAGCAGGAAGGCCGCCGCCACACCGGCCACGGCGGGTGCCGCCGGACCAGTGACCGCCCCGGCGGCGGCCGCGATCGCCAGCCCGCCGGCGGCGGTACGCACCGAGTTGCCGCCCAGGTTGGCGACGCGCTTGGCCAGTTTGGTGTGCTGCTTGTGGCGGGCGTACTGGCGCAGCTCGACGATCTCGGCCTGCAGCCGGCTGTTGAGGCTGGCGACCGCGGCCGCGAACTCGTCGATCTCCGGTTCGTTCCCCTGCGCCTGCTCAGCTGTCGCCTCGCCCAGCCGCGCCTGCGCCCGGCCCAGCTGGTCGAGTACGTCCTGGAGCATCCCCGCCGCCTTCGGCGCCGCGTCCGGGGCTTCCAGGTCGAGGGCCTTGAGCCGGCTCTTCTTGGTGTACGTCTTCCAGACCGCGGGGATCTCCCGGAGCACCGCGATCATGGAGAAGGCCACGGTGGCACCGCCGGTCAGCTCACCGAGGGCGGTCACCCCGTTCAGGTTGCCGGAGTTCTTCACCGCGGCGTTGGCCATGCTGCTGAGGTCGCCGACGACCATGCTGCCGCTCGACGCCACGCCGAGCGGCTTCCCCTTCATGTCCTTCCTGGCCTTGTGGGAGGCCGGGCCGGTGTCGTGGCGGCTCTTGCGCGCGGTGTTCAGGGTGCGCAGGTCGTTGATGACTCCCAGGGCGTCGGTGACGAAGTTGATGCCGCTGCCGACCTGTCCCATGACCGCGGTGGTCTGCATGTCGCCGGTGTCCGACGTGGCCTTCGCCTGCGTCCGCACGCCCGCTTCGGTCGGCGCGTTGACGCGGGTGGCCATGGTGTCCGGTGTGTCGAGGACCTTCTTGGACTTGTCGGCCTTGGCCTCGGTGCCGAGGAGCTGGTCGACCTTCTCGTTGACCTGTCCGAGCTTGGCCCGGATGGCGGCCAGGCGCCGCCGCAGCCCGCGTCGGCGCTGCTCCACTTCCTCCTGGCCGCGCTGTTCCTCGGCCGCCTCCCGCTCCTCCTCCGCCGCGGCCCGTTCCTCTTCGGCCGCGACCTGCGCCTCTTCGGTCACCGGCGCCTCTTCGGCCACGACCTGCTCGGCAGGGGCCACGACCTGCTCGGCGGGGGCCACCACCTGCTCCGTCTCGGCCACCACCGGCTCCGGCGGGGCCGGCTCCACCACCGGCTCCGGCGGGGCCGGTTCCACCTCCGTCCCCGTCCCCTGCCGACGGCGCGCGGCCTCCTGCGCCCGCTGGTGCTCCGCCGCGACCGCGTTCATCCTCGCCGCCGTCCGCCGGCGCCGCTCGGCCGCCGCCTCAGGCCGCCGGCGACCCGCCGCGGCCGCCTCCGCGCCCACCTGCCGGTGCGCCTCCGTCACTTCCTCCCGCCGACGGCCCTCAGCCGCCGCCTCCGCCGCCACCGCCCCCACCCGTCGGCGCCGCTCGGCCGCCACCTCCGGCCGCCGGCGACCCGCCGCGGCCGCCTCCACGCTCACCGCTCCCACCCGGCGACGCTGCTCCTCCTGTTCGGCCAGCTCCCGTGAGGCGGCGGCACCGCGCAGGTCGGCCGGAGCGGAGTTCGACCGGGCGCGGCCGGTCAGCAGGTCCGCGCCGCCCGCGCGCTGGACCACCTCGGCCACGGCCCTGTTACCCGCTTGGGCCTGCAGAGAGGCCATGGAAGGCTGCGTCTGCCGAGGCAGGCGCCGAGCGGGAGAAGCCGTGTCCGTGCGAGGGGTCTGCGTTTCGTGCAAGCGGTCCGGCACGGACAACTCCTCCTCGTGAACCTGAGCTGACATCCTGGCGAACTGACACTCAACACAAGATGTTGAAGCAAAAATGGCCGCATTCCACAGAGAAGGGCGACGACTCTGCCCCAAGGGGCACGAGAGGGGGCAGCCGGCATGCCCCTGGACCGGCCCCCCAGGACGTTTCGACGGCGGCAACGCGCGCGTGAAGCTGGGGGGCGTCCTGTCTCGTACCCCGAGGAGAGCAGAGCATGCCGTCCTACCTGTCGCCCGGCGTCTACGTCGAGGAGGTGGCCAGCGGCTCGCGCCCGATCGAGGGGGTGGGCACCTCGGTGGCGGCCTTCGTCGGTCTCGCCCCGACCGGCCCGCTGAACGAGCCCACGCTGGTGACCAACTGGACGCAGTACGTCGCGGCGTTCGGTGACTTCACCGGCGGGTACTACCTCGCGCACTCCGTCTACGGGTTCTTCAACAACGGCGGTTCCGCCGCCTACGTCGTCCGCGTCGGCGGTTCGGCCGAGGACGCGGCCGGCGACGTCACGGACGGCTCCGCCGCCCCCGCCGCCGTCACCGGCAGCGCCGCCAAGGCCGCGCTGCCCGCCGCCGAGCCCAAGCAGCTCGGCACGTTCGCCGTGACCGCCACCGGTGAGGGCCAGACCGGCCCGCTGACCGTCGAGGTCGCCGACCCCGAGGGCGAGGGCCCCGCCGAGCGCTTCAAGCTGATCGTCAAGGACGGCGAGAAGGCCGTCGAGACCTTCGACGTGAGCGCCAAGAAGGGCAACCGCTCCTACGTCGTCACCCAGGTCAAGGAGCGCTCCAAGCTCATCACCGTGACCGAGGCCGCGCCGTCCGCGCAGCTGGCCCGTCCGGAGAACCAGACCCTGACGCTGCCCGCGCCGCCGTCCGCCGCCCCGGCCGGTCCGGTCGAGCAGGCCGAGAGCGCGCACCCCGGCCCGGCCCAGTACCTCGGCGACTCCTCGGACCGCACCGGCTTCGGTGGTCTGGAGGCCATCGACGAGATCTCCATGGTCGCGGTGCCCGACCTGATGGCCGCCTACCAGCGTGGCGCGATCGACCTGGAGTCCGTCAAGGCCGTCCAGCTCGGACTCATAGCCCACTGCGAGCTGATGGGCGACCGCGTCGCCATCATCGACCCGCCGCCCGGCCAGAACGCCCGTCAGATCCGCGTCTGGCGCCAGGAGACGGCCGGCTACGACTCCAAGTACGCCGCCCTGTACTACCCCTGGATCAAGTCCTTCGACCCGGCGACCGGCCAGTCCCGCCTGGTGCCGCCGAGCGGCCACGTCGCCGGCATCTGGGCCCGCAACGACTCCGAGCGCGGCGTGCACAAGGCCCCCGCCAACGAGGTCGTGCGCGGCGCCGTCGACCTGGAGCTGCAGATCACCCGCGGCGAGCAGGACCTGCTCAACCCGATCGGCGTCAACTGCATCCGCTCCTTCCCCGGCCGCGGCATCCGCGTCTGGGGTGCGCGCACCCTCTCCTCCGACCCGGCGTGGCGCTACCTGAACATCCGCCGGTACTTCAACTACCTGGAGGAGTCGATCCTGATCGGCACCCAGTGGGTGGTGTTCGAGCCGAACGACCACAACCTCTGGGCCCGCATCCGCCGCAACGTGTCCGCGTTCCTGGTCAACGAGTGGCGCAGCGGCGCCCTCTTCGGCCAGAGCCCGGCAGAGGCCTACTACGTCAAGTGCGACGAGGAGACCAACCCGCCGGAGTCGGTCGACCTCGGCCGGGTCATCTGCGAGATCGGCATCGCGCCGGTCAAGCCCGCCGAGTTCGTGATCTTCCGGCTGGCGCAGTTCTCCAGCGGCAGCGGTGAGCTGGAGGAGTAGGACCCGCGTCCCGAGCCCCTCCGCACCGCCCGCCTCTTCCTTTCACTCAGACACCTAGAAGGACAGCGAACCAATGGCACTCATGCCGGGTGACTCCCTCACAGCGAACAACTTCGGCCTCCAGATCGACGGAGTGATGGTCGAGTACCTCGCCGAGGTCAGCGGCCTCTCGCAGGAACAGGACGTCATCAAGTACCCGCAGAACAACAGCGCCACCGGCAAGGCGGAGACGGCCGTGCTGCCGGGCAACAAGAAGGACGGGCAGTGCACCGTCGTGCGCGGTATGACCCAGTCCTCGTCGTTCAACCAGTGGATCAACGACTCCATGAACGGCCGGATGAGCACGGCGCGCAAGAACGCCTCCATCATCCTCATGGACTACGAGGACAACCCGGTGAAGCGGTACAACCTCCGCAACGCCTGGTGCAGCAAGATCGACGCGAGCACGGTGAAGGCGGGCGACACCTCCGCGCTGACCGAGACGGTCACCATCGTGTTCGAAGAACTGGTCGTCGAATAATGCGGCGTGCGGCCGGCGGGGCGCCTGCGGCCCCCGCGGCCCCCGAGGCCCCTCAGACCGCGGCGGCGGGAGCGGACTTCCCCCGTTCGGCTCCCGCCGCCGCACCCGCGGAGCCACCGGCCGCGACGGCGCCCCGGCAGCAGTTGCGCACGGAGTTCCCGTTCGAGCTGCCGCGCGGGTACGTCGACGAGTCGGGCACGGTCCACCGGGACGGTGTGATGCGCCTGTCGACGGCCCGGGACGAGCTGATCCCGCTGCGCGACGTGCGGGTGCAGGAGAACCCGGCGTACCTGTCGGTGGTGCTGCTCGGCCGGGTCATCACCCGGCTGGGCACGCTGTCGATGGTGCACGACGGGATCGTGGAGAACATGTTCGCCTCCGATCTGGCGTTCCTCCAGGACTTCTACCGCCAGATCAACGCGGAGGGGCACACCCGCGCGGCCGTCGAGTGCCCGCACTGCTCGGAGCCCTTCGAGGTGGAACTCGGCGGGAGCCGCCTGGGGGAATCGTGACGTACGCGACCGACCGGCTGCATGAGGAGATCGCGTACGTCGCCTACCACTTCCACTGGGGCCTGGAGGCGATCCTGGACCTGGAGCACCAGGACCGCCGCCGGTACACGGACCAGATCGCGTCCCTCGTGACGCGTGGCATGGCGGAGGGCTGATCGTGGGATTCCTGGACCGGCTGCGGGGCCGTCGGGACGGCGTCGGCGGGACCACGCCTCCGCCCGAACCCTCGGGTACCGACCCGGGCACGGCCTCGGGCGGGAGCGGCACGGGCGGGAGCAGCACGGGCGCAAGTGTCACGCCCGCTCCCGCGCCCGTGGCCGTCGCCGCATGGACGGGCCTGCCGCCGATCCAGCGGGCGACGGGTGCGGCACGTACGGGAGTGGCGGACGCCGGTTTCGGCGGCCGCCTTCCGACGTGGCAGAACCCGTCGTTCACGGGGTCGCCGTCCCCCGCGGTCCTCGACCCCGCGTCGGGCGACGGCATGCTGTCCGGCGCGGTCGGCACGCCGTCCCGCCCGGCGGCCGGTCTGGAACACCCCGCGCAGTCCCTGCCGTTGGCCTCGCCGTCCGCCGCACCGCCGGTGCAGCGGATGCCGGTCGCCCCGCTGCGGGCGATCCCGGCGGACACCCCGGCGCCGACGGCTGCCCCGACTGCCACGACCTCCACGGTCCAGGCGCCGGGGACGCGGTCGGCCGGTCCGGCCGTGCCGGGTGCGCGCGCGGGGGCGTCCGCTGGTCCGTCGGCCCCGCCGGGGGCGAGGGGCGGGGCTCCCGCCACGCCGAGTGCGCGCGGCGGTGGACCGGCCCCGTCGTCGCCCGCGCCCGCCGCCCCGGCCATGCCGGCCACGCCGGTCCAGCGGTCACGCTCCACCGGGTCCGCGTCTTCCTCGTCGTCTGCGGCACCCGTGAACCCCTCGCCGCAGGCAGCCCGTGGTGTCCGCGTGACACCGGTGCCGCCCGCGCCGCCCCGCCCGCGGCAACCGCTGACCAAGGCCCCGTCCGGATCGCCGGCCGTGCAGCGCCGCGCCCTGCCCTCGACCCGCCGGACCTCCGACGCCCCGCCGAAGTCCTCCGGAACGGCGCCCTCGTCGAGTGCCGACGACCGAGCGGAACCCGGCTCGGCACCGGCCGGGCCCGTCGCTCCGGCCCCCGACTCCGGCGATTCCGGCGGCGACGTCGCGGCCACACCGCCCGTGGCGCCCCCGGAACCCCCGGAACCCCCGGTGCAACGCGCCGTGCGCCCGCAGCAGCAGGGCCCGGCCGCCGCCGACTCCCCGGCCGGCCCGCCCGTCCAGCGGTCGGTTCCCCGTCCGCCTGCCTCTTCCGGCGGCGCCCCGGCCTCCAACGCCCCGGTGCGCGGCTCCTCTTCGCCGTCCGGCGACAGCGCGGCATCCGGTATGCCGGGCCGCCCGCCCGCACCTCCGGTACAGCGTGCGACGCGGGCCTCGGGCGGTCCGGCCTCCCCCGCCCCGGCCGGCGGTGCCTCCTCCGGTACGCCGGTCCAGCGGGCCGCGTCACCTGGGCCGAACCGGCCCACACCCGCGACGGGCAAGGCCGCGCCGACCGGGACACCGACGGCACCGGCCACCACCCGGCCGGCCTCTCCGGCCTCTTCGGCTCAGGGAGCCTCCTCGCCGTCCGGCGGCGGCACGGAGAGCGGTACGCCCGTCCAACGGGCCGCGTCACCCCGGCCGAACCGGCCCGCACCCGCGACGGGCACGGGCACACCGGCCGGCACCCCGCCCACTCCGGTCCAAGGCACCACCTCGCCGTCCGGGGGCGGCACGGCATCCGGTGCGCCGGTCCAGCGGGCCGTGGAGCGATCCGGCCCGGCACCGGCCACCCGTCCCGACCCCGCCCGCGGAGCCGGGGCCGCCGACCCCGGTGAGCGCCGGTCCGCCGCCGCACCGGAGCCCCCGACGACCGGTTCCCCCGTACAGCGGGCGGTGCCCGAGCAGCACCCCCGCGCCGAGGCACCCGCCCGCGCCAACTCCGGTTCCGGCGCTTCCCGTCCGGGCGGTGACGCCCCGTCCGCCCCCGGCGCCGAGGCGGCGCCGCACACGCCGGTGCAGCGGGCCGTACCCCGGTCCGGCAGCGCACCGAGCGGCGCGGGCGACCTCCCGGTGCAGCGAGCGGTGCCCCCGGCCACGTCCACCTCCGCCGGTTCCCGCACCGACCGCGGCGCGACCGGCGGCGCGACCGCCCCGACGCCCACGCCCACGCCCACAGCGTCCCCCTCGCCGGAAGCCACCCCGACGAGCGGCGGCACGGCGCCCGGGACCCCGGCCCAGCGGAGCACCGCCCCGCAGGGCCGCCCCTCCGGCGCCACCGACCGCGAGCCGTCGGCACCCGACCGCACCGCGCCGAGCAGCACCCCGGTCCAGCGAGCCGTCACCCGGCCCTCCCCCGTGACCCCCGCACCCGCGCCCCCCGCCCCGCCGGTCCAGCGTGCCGTGGCCCCCGTCAACCCCGCCCCCAGCGGCGGCAGTACGGGAACTCCCTCCGCCGCCCGACCGACAGGCACCGGCGACGGGCCCACCGCTGCCCAGCGGCCGTCCCCGACGCCCTCACCCGCGAACCGGCAGCCCGAGCCCTCCGCCCGGCCCGGCACCCCGACGGGCGCCCAGCAGCCTCCCGTCCAGCGGAGCGCGGCGGCCCCCGGCAGCCCCACGGCACCGCAGGCCGCACAGTCCGCACAGCCCGCCCAGCCTTCCCAGGCCGTCCCCCCGGTCCAGCGCGCCACGAACACGTCGATACCGTCCGCCACGGCGCGGCCCCCGGTGCAGCACGCCACGGAGCGCGCCGCGGAGACACCGCAGCCGCAGCCGCCCGCCGGGAACCCGGCGACCGAGTCGGCCCCGGGCGGGCGGTCCGCGACGCGTTCCATCGGCCCGTCCGGATCGCCCGGCCCGTCCGCCGCCGTACCCCCGACCCGCCCCGGGACGACCCCGCCGCCGGCCACCACCCACCCGGTGCAGCGCAGCGCCACGCGCCGTCCGGGTCTCGGCGCCCCCACCACGGCCAAGCCGGCCGACGCCGTACGCCCGGCCGCGCTCCCGTCCACCGCCCCGCAGGCCCCCGTGCCTCCTGCGGCCAAGGGCCCGTCGGCCCCGGCTCCGTCGGCCCCCGTCCCGCGTCGCTCCTCCCTCGGCGCGCCCCTCTCCACGCCGCCCTCGGACACCACACCGATCACCCCGGCTCCGACACCGGCCTCGAACGCCCAGCTCAGCGGCGGCCGTACGGACCCACCGGTCCAGCGAGCCGCCACCCCGGTCGCGGCGCCGACCGCCACGACGACCGCGCCCACCGTCACAACGACCGCTCCGACGGTCACCACGCCCCCTCCGGCCCTGACCGGGACCGCGCCGACCATCGCGACGCCGACGCCGACGCCCTTCCCGACCACGGCGTCCCCGCTTCCCTCCCCGGGCTCCCCCTCCCCGGCCCTGGCAGCAACCCCCGCCCCGTCGTCGCCGTCGTCGCCGTCGCTGCCCGTCGCCGGTGGCGCGACCGTCCAGCGCGCAGCGGCAGGCCGCCCCGCGCCCGCGAAGGCGGTCCCGCTGCGCCGGCCCACGGCGCCCGCGGCCACCGCCACCGCCACGCCGCTCCCCGTGGCGCCCCTGACTCCTCCCCCGCCGGCCCCGTCCACCCCGCTGCAGCCGCCCGCCCCGCAGCCGGCCCCGGCCCCGGCCCCGGACACCACCTCCGCTCCCCCCGTGCAGCGCCTCTTCGGCCACAGCCGGGGCCGCACCACCCGCGCCCTCGCCGCCGCGGCCGCGCACACCGCGCTCCTCCCGCTCAACCGGGCCCAGGAATCGTCACAGCAGCCCCCGCCGGACGACCCGCCCCCGGCCTACAGCCCCCAGGCCCCGCAGAACGACCAGCCCGCCCAGTCGGCCGGTTCCGCCCGGCGTCCGGAGGCGTCGGAGCCGCCGCCCGGATACACGAGCGTCCCGGAGGGCGGGCTCGACCCGAACCAGCTCACCGAGTTCCAGCTCGACGCGCTGGTGAACCGGATCATCGGCCGCGTCACCCGCCTCGTCCGCACGGAGCTGCGCATGGACCGCGAACGGATCGGCAGACTGCGCGACCCCCGCTGACCCGCGACCTCCCCCGCACACCCGACAGAAAGGCCCACGCGCGATGTCCCGCAAGGATCCGGGCTCCACGGTTTTCTTCAGCCTCGCCATCGACGGCGAGAGCCTCGGTTACTTCAACGGGTGCGAGGGCCTGTCGTCCCAGGTGGAGATCGAGCAGCGGCAGGAGGGCGGCAACAACGGCTTCGTGTGGCAGCTGCCCACCCGCGTGTCCTTCTCCAACATCCGGCTGACCCGGCCCATCACGCCGGACACCGCCAAGGTGGCCAAGTGGATCTCCTCCGTGCAGACCGGCATCAACCGGCCCACCGCGCAGATCTCGGCGCTGCGCGCGGACGGGTCGCTGGTCGCCCGGTGGGGGCTGATCGACGTACTGCCCGTCAGCTGGCAGGGCCCTAGTCTCGACCCCAACAACCCGGCCGTGGCCAACGAGGTCCTTGAGATAGCCCACCACGGCTTCACCGACTGACGGCGCCGAGGGACTGAGAGGAAGACCCATGGCAAAAGGCAGCAAGGGCGCCGGCAAGAGCCTCGTACGCGCCAACCTCGCCATCCACGAGCCCCCCACCGGCACGAGCACCACGCCCGGTGCGCTGATGCGGACCTTCGGCTTCGAGTTCAACCCGGCCCAACTGTCGCTCACCCAGCGGACCCAGTGGCAGGCGACCCCGACGGCGGCGGTGCGCAAGGCCGCGAAGCCGCAGTTCATGGGCGCCGAGCCGCGGGAGATGACGCTGGAGATCTTCCTGGACTCCTCCACCAAGCCCAACGGCAACACGGTGCTGAAGAAGGTCGAGTCGCTCCTCAAGTGCTGCGAGGTGACCGCCAAGAGCCTCGCCGCCGACCAGCCGTCGCCGCCCTGGGTGGTCTTCGAGTGGGGGTCGTTCTCCACGGCCCGGTTCACCGCGTACGTCGCCTCCATCGAGGCGTCGTACACCCTCTTCGGCACCTCCGGCATCCCCATCCGCGCCACCTGCCAGGTGCACCTGGTCGAGATCCCCGGCCCGACCAAGGGGCAGAACCCGACCTCGGGCGCGCTCACCGCCCAGCGCGTGCACCGGGTGGTCGCGGGCGACTCCCTGCAGTCGCTGGCCTGGCGGGAGTACGGCAGCGCCAACGCGTGGCGCGCGATCGCCGAGGCCAACGGCATCGACGACCCGTCCCGCCTGCCGACGGGCACCGAACTCATGCTGCCCGCCACCGAGGAGGTGCCTCACTGATGGTGCGTCCCGCGTTCTCCAGCATCGTCCAGGTGCGCATCGGTGCCGCGAAGCTGCCCGACGACATCGCCCTGATGCTCGTCGACGGCTGGGTCGACCAGGGCATGAACGTGCCCGCCGCCTTCCGCCTCACCTTCCGCGACCCCGACCACCTGGTCCTCGGCAAACTGGGCGTCAAGTTCGGCACCAGGGTGGTCATCACCCCGGTGGCCGACGGCCAGGGCGTCGGCAAGCCCCTGCTGACCGGCGAGGTCACCGCCATGGAGGCCGACTACGACGGCACCGGCAGCTACACCGTGATCCGCGGCTACGACTTCGGGCACCGCATGGTCCGCCAGCGCCGCGTGGCCGCGTACCGCAACCAGAAGGCCTCCGACATCGCGCGCAAACTCGCCGCCATGGACGGCGTCTCCATCGGCCGGATCCAGCCGACGAAGGGCACCTACGGGTTCATCAGCCAGTCCAACGTCACCGACTGGGACTTCCTGTCCCGGCTCGCGGACGAGAACAACATGGTGATGTCCGTGGACGCCAAGGGGAAGTTCCGGTTCGTCAAGCCGAACCCGTCGGCCGGCGCGCCCTCCCCGCAGACGGACGGCGACAAGAGCGCCTTCGTCCTCCAGGCCCGCCACGACATCAAGCGGCTGCGGGCCGCGGTGACCGCCGCCGACCAGGTCGGCAAGGTCGAGTCGCGGGGCTGGAACGTCACCACCAAGAAGAAGATCACCGAGGTCGCCCCCGCCACGACCGACCCGGGCATCAGCATCGGCTCCACGCCGGGCGAGGCGGCCGGCAAGTTCAAGACCGCCAAACTCGTCGAGACCGCCAACCCCTACGACAAGCAGGACGAGGTCCGGCACGCGGCGCAGGCCCTCGCCGCCGACGTCACGTCCTCCTTCGCCGAGCTGGAGATCGCGGTGACGGGCAGCCCCGACCTGCGGCCCGGCGTGCCCGTGGCGCTCAGCGACGTCGGCAAGCCCTTCGAGGGCAAGTACACCGTCACCTCGGTGCGCCACCACTTCGGCGACAGCGAGCCCTACCAGTCCTGGGTCACGGTCAGCGGACGCCAGTGGCGTTCCCTGTACGGGCTGACCTCCGGCGGCGGCGGTGCCGCGGACCCCGCGAGCGCGCTGCGGCTGCCCAGCGTCGCCAACGCCCTCGTCACCGACGTGCAGGACCCCCTCAAGCAGGGGAGGGTCAAGCTCCAGTTCCCGTGGCTGGACGACACCTACGTCAGCGACTGGGCGCGCAGCGTGCAGCTGGGCGGCAAGGGCGGCGGCGGTGTCTTCCCGATGGACGTCGGCGACGAGGTGCTGGTCGCCTTCGACCGGGGGGCGCTGGACCACCCCTTCGTGATCGGCGGGCTCTACAACGGCCGCGATCTGCCGACCAAGGTCAACGACGTACCGCTGCACGACGGTCTGAAGAAGCAGGCCACCCGGCACACCCTCTCCGACCGCCAGGGCAACCGCGTCGACCTGCTCAGCCAGCGGACCGGCATGCGCAAACAGGGCGTCCGGATCGCCAGCGGCAACGACAAGCTGACCATCAACCTGGACCGCACCAAGACCGAGATCACCGTCGACAGCAAGGGCTCGGTGAGCATCACCGGCAGCCGCTCGGTGTCGGTGGAGGCGGGCACCAGCCTCACGCTGCGCGGACGCAGGTCGGTGATGATCGACAGCGGTGGCTCGCTCGTCCTCAAGGGCAAGGCCATGGTCAGCCTCACCTCGCTGGGCGGCATGGTCAACGTCAGCGCCATGGGCGGGGCCATGAACCTGTCGTCGAGCGGCATGACGACGATCCAGGCCACCGGCATGGTGTCGGTCACCTCCGTGGCCAACGTGAACATCAAGGCCGTGAAGCTCGACCTGTTCGGAGCCGTCTTCGTCAACACCATCAAGTACCCGCTCCCGGCATGACCGGACGCACCGCAAGAGGAAGGCAGGAGGCTTTCTGATGGCCGAACAGTTCGTCGGCTCCGGCTGGTCGTTCCCGCTGCGCATCGGGCCCACCGGCGGAATCGCCCTGGTCAGCGGGGAGCGGGAGATCGAGGAGGCCATGCAACTGGTCCTGGCCACCGCCCCGGGCGAGCGGCCGATGCGCCCCGAGTTCGGCTGCGCCATCCACGACCTCGTCTTCGCGCCGGTCAACGAGCAGACCGCCGGCCGCATCCAGCACGAGGTGTACACCAGCCTGGACCGCTGGGAGCCGCGCATCGAGGTGCACGAGGTCGATGTCACCGCCGGCACCGACCAGAGCGTCCTCTACATCGACGTGCGCTATTCGATCCGCGGCACCAACAACCCGCGCAGCCTGGTCTTCCCGTTCTACGTCATCCCCTCCCACGACGAGCCGGACCTCCCTGACAGTCCGGCCGGCCCCGCCGGCCTTCCTGGCTCTCCCGAAAGCGACCTCTGATGTCCCTGCCCTCCCCGAACCTCGACGACCGCCGCTTCCAGCAGTTCGTCGACGACGCCAAGCGCTACATCCAGCAGCGCGCCCCGGAGTGGACCGACCACAACGTCTCCGACCCCGGCGTCACCCTCGTCGAGACGGTCGCCCACATGGCCGACCAGATCGTCTACCGCCTCAACCGGGTACCGGAGAAGAACCACCTCGCCTTCCTCGACCTGGTCGGCATCACGCTCTTCCCGCCGTCCGCCGCCCGCACGGAGGTCACCTTCTGGCTGTCCGCGCCGCAGGAGGACACCATCCTGGTGCCGGTCGGCTCCGAGGTCGCCACCCTGCGCACCGAGCGGGACGAGGCGGTCGTGTTCGCCACCGAGGGCGATCTGGCCGTGGTGCCCTGTTCGCTCAGCCGTCTCGCCGTCCAGCACCAGGGCGAGGCGGTCACCGACCGGACCACGGACCTCGCCGAGGGCAAGGACCTGATGTGCTTCGCCGAGGCCCCCCGCCCCGGCGACTGCATGCTCATCGGCCTCACCGCCGCCACCCCGCACTGCGCGCTCGCCCTGGAACTCGACAGCCGCGTCGACGGTGTCGGCGTCGACCCCCGGCAGCCGCCCCTGGTCTGGGAGGCCTGGACGGAGGACGGCTGGCAGCCCTGCGAGGTCGACCGGGACGGCACCGGCGGTCTCAACCGCCCCGGCGACATCGTGCTCCACATCCCCGGCGGGCACGTCCTGTCCCGCAACGGCGGCCACGAGGCGGGCTGGATCCGCTGCCGGGTCACCGACCCCCTGCCCGGCCAGCCCTTCTACACCACCTCGCCGACCATCCACGCCGCCGAGGCGTACACCATCGGCGGCACCACCGGCGTCGTGCACGCCGAGTCCGTCCTCGACGAGGCGCTCGGCGAGTCCACCGGCCTGCCCGGCCAGCGGCTGCGGCTCGAGCACTTCCCCGTCGTCGCCGGCGACCCGCCCGTCCTCCTCCAGACCGCCGCCGACGACGGCTGGCAGGACTGGCAGGTCGTCCCGCACTTCTCGGGCTCGCGCGCCGACGACCACCACATCACCCTGGACGCCGCCACCGGCGAGATCGCCTTCGGCCCCGCCGTGCGCGAGGCCGACGGCACCCTGCGCCAGTACGGCAGCGTCGCCCCCAAGGGCGCCGTCATCCGCGCCCTGCGCTACCGCACCGGCGGCGGCAGGGCGGGCAACGTGGCCCGCGGCGCCGTACAGGTGCTGCGCACCTCCATCCCGTACGTCTCCGAGGTCGTCAACCGCGAGGCCGCCCGCGGCGGCGTCGACGGCGAGACCGTCGAGGAGGCCAAGCTCCGGGCGCCGATCACCCTGCGCGCCCAGGAGCGCGCCGTGACCCTGCGCGACTACGAGGAACTCGCCCGCCGCGCCGCCCCCGAGACCGCCCGCATCACCTGCCTGGAGGGCGAGGAGGGCGACCACGGCGCCTACGCGGTCCGGGTCCTCGTGGTCCCGCAGGCCGTGCCCGACCCGGGCGGCCGGCTCCGCTTCGAGCAGCTCGTCCCCGGCGACGCCCTCCTCGGCCGCATCACCCGCCACCTCGACGAACGCCGCCTCATCGGCACCCGCCTGGCCGTCGGCCCGCCCTACTACCAGGGCGTCACCGTCGTCGCCACGGTGCACGCCTTCCGCGGCGTCGACACCGACCGGGTGCGCCGCCAGGCCCACGACGCCCTCTACCGCCACCTCGACCCGCTCACCGGCGGCGCCGACGGCAAGGGCTGGCCCTTCGGACGCCCCGTGCAGACCGGCGAGGTCTTCGCCGTGCTCCAGCGCGTGCCCGGCGTCGAACTCGTCGACGAGGTCGTCCTGCACCCCGCCGACCCGCTCACCGGCAAGCGCGGCGACCCCACCGACCGCATCGACCTGCAACCGCCCGCGCTGGTCTTCTCCTTCGACCACCGGGTCCGCGTGATCGGGGACGGCGCGTGACGGCCGCCGTGTCGCACCGGGGTTCCGTCGACGGACTCGGCTCCTCGCTGCCCATCGCCACGATGCTGCCGGCCGTCTTCGCCGACGACGACCTCGCGCTGCGCTTCGTCGGCGGGCTCGACGACGTCCTCGCGCCCATCCTCAACGTCCTGGACTGCCTGGACACCTACTTCGACCCCGCCCTCACCCCGGTCGACTTCGCGCAGTGGCTCGGCAGCTGGATCGGCGCCGAGACCGACGGCACCGAACCCGAGCCCATGCTGCGCGCGGCCGTCGCCGCCGCCGCCCGGCTCCACCGCGTACGGGGGACCCGGCAGGGCCTGTCCGAGGCCGTACGGCTCGCGTTCGGCGTGGAGCCGGAGATCAGCGAGAGCGGCGGCGCCGACTGGAACGCCCGTCCCCTCGGCCCGTTCCCCGGGGCTCCCCGCCCCCACCTGCACGTCACCCTCCGGCTGCCCGAACCGAGACCCGGCGACACCCATCGCCTGGACACCCTGGTCGCCGCCGCCCGCCCCGCCCACATGCCCTACACGGTCGAAGTGACCGCCTCCGAAAGGACCCCGGAGAGATGACCACGCAGAACTGCGCCGAGTGCGGGACGCCCGCGGAACCGGGCCAGTCCTTCTGCGACGCGTGCGGCGCCGTACTCCGCTGGGACCAGGCCGGCGCCCGCACCGCGCAGCCCGCGACCGCCTCGGCCGCCGGCCGGGACGCCGCCGCACCGGCGGCGTCCCCCGCCGGAGGCGGCCACCAGGCCACGGCGACCGCCCCCTCGCCGTCCGGCGCGCCGGACGGCGAGGCGGAGGACAACCCGACCGTGCCGCAGCCGCGCAGCGCGGCGAGCGCACCCGCCCCCGGCACACCGGACACCGGGGCGGCGGCAGCGAGTGCGGCCGGAGCCAGTGCCGCGGCAGCGGGCGCGGCGGGCGCCGGCAGGCCCACCGACGCGAATGCGGCCCCGGCCGCCTCCACCGCGTCCTCCGCGTCCTCCCCGCCCTCCCCGTCGGCCCCGGCGCCCTCCCGCACCCCCGACACGGACGAGACCGCCCCCACCACCCCGGTGGCACCGGTGGCACCGGCGCCCGCACCGAACGCGCTCACCGACACCATGTCCGACCGCGCCCGCTCCCTCCTCGTCCCCGTCGCCGACCCGGAGGCGCAGGCTCCGGCGCCGCCCCCCGGCATCGCCCCCGTCCTGCCCGGCCGCCCCGACGCGGACCGGCCCCAGGTCCGCGCCCCCGGCCACGTGGACATCGCCAACGGCCCGCCGTGCCCGTGGTGCTCCACCCCCAACCGCCCCGACCGCCACTACTGCGCCCGCTGCGCCATGCCCCTGGTCGCCGGCGGCGACCAGGCCGCCGTACGCGCCCCCTGGTGGCGCAGGCTCTTCGGCGGCACCCGCCGCGAGACCCCCTGGGCCGGCGACCGGCCGCGCCTGCGCCGGGTCTTCGACCGCATCGGCACCTGGATCACCGTCGTCGTGGTCGTGACCCTGGCCGTCCTCGGCTTCATGTACATCCCGGACGGCTACCAGGCCACCCGCGACCACTTCGCCAAGCGCGCCCCGGTCTCCCCGGACCGGATCACGGCCTCGCACTCCTACGCCGGCCACAAGCCCGAGCTGGTCATCGACCAGCTCAGCAACACCTGGTGGGGTCCCGGCATCTCGCAGTCCGGCAAGGGCGAATGGCTCGAGGCCACCTTCACCGAGCCCACCCGCCTGCTGGACGTCATCATCACCCCCGGCGTCTCCACCCGCGCCGAGAAGAACAAGGAGAGCGCCCTCCCGCACCGCGTGAAGGCGACGATCACCCTGAAGGACGGGTCGACCACGACCCGCGACCTCACCCTGGACCAGGGTGCCGGCGGCCAGCGACGCCCGTTCCGCGTCGGCGAGGTCACCAAGGTCCGCTTCACCATCGAGTCGGCCCACGCGGCCTCCGCGGACAAGCAGGTCGCCATCGCGGAGATCGAGTTCTTCGGCCGTTCCAGCGCCAACCGCTCCTGACCCGCGGCAGAACCCTCGGGGCAGCCCTCAGCAGGCCGAAGGCCCGACACCGCGCGGTGTCGGGCCTTCGGCCGGGGGCTTAAACGCCCCCCCGGCGGTTTTAAACATAAACCAGGCCACCACACGGTTTAAGTTATGGGATGTGGTCTTGTGGGGGGTTA
>NZ_JBHYJX010000005.1:0-273028 GCF_042740985.1 Streptomyces sp. NPDC058985
TGCGCAGGTGGTCGGCGAAGTCGGTGGCGATGTCGGTGTAGTGGCCGCAGGGGCTTATTTCGGCGAGGAGTCCGGTGCGGGTGCGGTCGATGTGGCGGATGACGTCGTCGACGGTGATGAGGGGTTCGCCGGTGTATTTCTTGTGGAACCAGGAGCCTGCGTCGAGGCGGCTCAGTTCCTTCCAGGTGAAGTCGGAGACGCGGTAGCGGGGGCGGTCGGGGTAGAGGTCTTCGATGTTGGTGGTGCGTTCCATGGTGCAGTCGTGGAAGTTGACGAGTCTGCCGTCCTTGGTCTGCTGGACGTCGATCTCGACGAAGTCGGCGCGTTGGGTGACGGCGAGGTCGATGGCGGCGGCGGTGTTCTCGGGTGCCATGCCGGAGGAGCCGCGGTGGGCGATGACGTTTGGGTCGCCGGGCGCGGCGTGCGCGGTGGTCGTCGTCAGGGCCAGAGCCAGACCGCTCAGCACGGCCACGACGACACCCGCACGTCTGGCCGAGCGTCTGCCGTCCGGTTCCGGGAGCACGGTGAAGCGCATGCGCGGTCCTTCCCTCGTAGCTCGGTGCGGGACTGTTCGTGACGAACGTGACGTACCGTCAGCGGCTTGCGGGGGCGGGCAGGGCGGCGAGGACCGCGGTGGCCGCGGCCACGGGGTCGCCGGAGGGGTGGACAGGGTAGCGGTGCCGCTGCTGGTTCCAGGTGTTCTCCAGCGCGAACCAGTCGATGGCGGCCGGAGGGCGGCCGGTGACCAGCGCCGTGTCGAGGGAGTCGAGGTACGTCGTCCACCGCATCGCGTAGAAGTCGCGGACGAGCCCCGACCACTCCCGGTTGGCGTAGTCGCGCAGCCCGCCGGTGTCGCTGCCGGAGCGGTGCCCCCAGGTGGTGAGGATCGAACGGGCGTCGAACTCGGCGGCGGCCCGCTCGGCCGGCGTGCGTCCCCAGGACTTGGCGTCCTCCAGCCACGGCCCGAGGAGGAACCGGGTGTCGGTCGCCAGCAGCCGGTCGAGGAGGGCAAGGTCGCTCTTCCACTCCGCGGCCCGGGCACGGAAGCCGGACAGGTCCTTGGCGTCGTAGGCCGTCTTGATCTCCGGGAGCAGGGACCGGCTGCGGTTGGCCAGCGCCTGACGGGCGACGTCCACCAGGTCGAAGCGGTAGGCGTCGGTCGCCCGCAGCGCCGGCGCGACCTTCAGCAACTCGGCCAGCGCCTCCCGCACGGTGGCCGGGTCGTAGCGCATCGCGCCGGGGCTCCAGCTGGCCGCCCTGGTCGCGTCGAGCCGGGGACGGGCGGTGAAGAGGCTGTCCTGCGACTCGCTCCAGGTGCCCGAGGGCGTGCTGTACGGGCCCGTGCGCAGCAGCTCCCAGGCGCGGGCCGCGTGCGGGTCGGAGCCGCCGTAGCGGCGTGACGCGTAGGCGGCGAACCAGCTCCGCTGGTCCACCGGGCCGGTCCGCCAGGCCAGTTCGGTGAACAGCTCGTAGGCGACCGGGTTGCCGCCGGTGCCCTCGGGCAGGTAGGCGATGCCCGAGAGGGTGCTGCCGGGCTTGGTGCGCCACTCATCGAAACGCTCCGCCCAGACGCCAGTGTTGGCGCCGATGGTGGTGTGGCCGCCGAAGTTGGGGATGGTGCCGAACGCGTAGGGCGCGCCGTGCCAGGTGGTCTCCCGGTCGAGCCCGTCGTAGCGGTCGGACAGCCCGTCGACGATGAGCAGCCTGCTCTTGTCGACGGCGTCGATGATCTCCGGCGAAGGGTTCTTCTGCCAGCCGATCAGGGTCCACACGGCACCGGGACGGGCGGTCTGCAGAGCGTTCATCACCGCTCGGGCGGCGTCCCCGACCGGCACGTTCCCCGGCCGGCCGCCCTCGTGCAGCAGGTCCATCTTGAACATCGACGAGTCGCCGAACAGCTCCCGCTGGTGGCGGTAGAAGGAGGCGGCGACCCGGCGGAAGACCTCGCTGCGCGGATCCAGCCAGTCGGGCCGCTGGAAGCCGACCCACTCGCCCTGCGGGACGACCGGCCCGGTGGGGTTCCGTTCCGTGAACCCCGGGGGCACCGTGCCGAAGTAGCCGGGCAGCACCGGGGTCATGCCGAGCCGGCGCAGCCGGTCCGCGATCCGGCGTCCGAGGTCGGCGCGGTCCTGGAGGAGCCGCTCGGAGACCGGACCGGCGAAGCCGGACATGTTCTGCATCAGCCACCACGGCTGGTGCGCCGGACCGGGGATCCAGGACCTCAGCTCCTTCCCGGAGTACCCGAACTCCTGGAACGTCTCGTGGTAGACGGCGTCGGCGCCCATCTGCACGAAGACCTCGTTCACGCCGTGCAGGGCGAGCAGGTCGATCTGCCGTTCGTACGAGGCCCAGTCGCGGTAGGCGCCGGAGTAGCCGTCGTCGGTGTCGTTGAGCGCGAAGCGGTGCGGCACCGACGCCTGCCGGTGGACGGTCCCGGCGGGCGCCGGGAGCGTGCGCGGCAGCTTCGCCGTACTCCGCCCGGGCCACCCGAGGTCCACCTTCGCCGTGTGCTTGAGGTACCAGTTGACGCCGCTGAGGATCACCGCCGGGCTGGTGCCGCTGACCCGCACACGGCCCGCTCTGCCGGAGACGCTGAAGTAGTCGCCCGACGCGGGACGGGCGGCCGGGACCAGGCTGAACTGCGAGACATGGCGGGGGAGCAGGCGGGCGAGGGCCGCCCTGGCGGGGTGCGTGGCGAAGGCGGGCCCGCCGGCCGGTGGGGAGGAGACCGCGGAGGAGGTGCCGGGGGTGAGAGCCGTGGTGAGAAGGAGGAGGGCGGTGGCCGCGTGGACGGCAGCCCAGGGTCTGAGGCCTCTCACAGGTCACCTCTGTGGGGGTTGTCGAGGGGGTGCTGGTGAATATGGGGCCGGGGAAGCCCACCGTCAAGAAGACATCCGGTCATGACGTACGTCTCGCCTGGTACACGGAGTCGTAGATGGGGAAGACGTGGCGCAGCCCGGTCAGCGCGAAGAGCTGCTTGGTGTGGGCGTCGGTGATGACGAGTTTCAATTCGCCGCGGACCGCCTGGACCCGTTTGAGGGCGCCGACCAGGACGCCCAGGCCCATGGAGTCGATGAACGTCACCCCGCGCAGGTCGATGACGAACCGGCGGAGTCCGTCCGCGAGCCGCTCGATCATGTGCTGCTTGATCGTGGGCACGGTGTACACGTCGACCTCACCGCGGATCTCCACGACGGTCCAGCCGCCGGCATCGCTGTAGTTGATCTCGATCGGAGGTTCCATACGCACCCAACGGCGATGCCATGGGCAGAGGTTGCGCCGCACATTCGTTCTGCATATGCATGAACGGTTGGCCAAAGGATCACCTGAGGTGCAGGTGAGGGCCACGGCGCGGTGTGCGGGAAGGGGCTCCGGTCACCCTCGGTACGTACGTTCGAAATGCGACGTGATCGCTATGGCCCCGACCCCGCCGTGCGCGTTCCGCCATTCGGGGTCATCCTGGTAGCCGGGCCACGAAGCCCACAGACCGACCTACCGGGAGGTCCTGTGATTCTGCTCGCGCTTCTCCTACCGGTCGTGATGATGGCCTTCCTCTTCGCCGCCGACGCGCTCGAGGACCTGATCTTCCCGCCCCCGGCGGCCCCGGAGGACGACGCCTCGGGCGCCGCCGGGGCCACGACCACCTCGCCCTGACAGGGACAGGGCACCCGGCCCGAAGAAGACCAGCAGCAGGAAGCCCCAGCAGAACAGCGCCGGGGACAGCCCGCCGTTCTGGAGCGGGAAGAGCCCGTCCGGCTGGTGCTCGGTGAAGTAGGCGAACGCCATGATCCCCGAGCCGGTGAACGCCGCGCCGCGCGTGGCCGCGCCGACGAGGACGAGGGCGCCGGTCACCAGCTCGATCACCCCGGCGTACCAGAACGGCCAGTCGCCCACGGGACTGGCCGGCCGGTCCAGCAGGCCGAAGACCGTCGCGGCGCCCTCACTGGTGAACAGCAGGCCCAGGACGATGCGGAACAGGCCGAGCACCAGGGGCTGCTGCCTGGTCAGCCGGTCGTTCAGACGTGCGGTGCTCATCGGTGGGCGCTCCCTCGGGTCGTGCGGCGTGCGGCCGCGTACGATGCGGCCGCGGGGAGTACGGGACTCCTCCCGTACTCCCTACGTGCGCGCGCGGCGATCGGCTCAACGCCGGCCCCGAAAGGTGGAACCGTCGGGCGTCAGCCGTCGCTCGTGGTCACCTTCACCTCGTCGACGACCAGCTGCTGCGGGAAGGTGGTCGAGCCGTCGGGGTCGCCCGGCCAGTAGCCGCCGACCGCCAGGTTCAGGATGAGGAAGAACGGCTTGTCGAAGACCCACTGGTTGCCGTTCAGATCGGCCGGCGTACGCGTCTGGTACACGTTGCCGTCGACCGACCAGGTGATCTTCTCCGGAGCCCAGTCCACCGCGAAGGTGTGGAAGTCGTCCGCGAAGGCCTCGCCGTTCGGCAGGGTGTAACCCGCGCCGATGCCGCCCGAGCCGGAGTAGCCGGGGCCGTGGATGGTGCCGTGGACGGTCGAGGGCTCGAAGCCGACGTTCTCCATGATGTCGATCTCGCCCGAGTTCGGCCAGCCGACCTCGCCGATGTCCTGGCCCAGCATCCAGAACGCGGGCCAGATGCCCTGCCCGCGCGGGATCTTCATCCGGGCCTCGACGTGCCCGTAGGTGGCGGTGAACTTGCCCGAGGTGTTCAGGCGCGCGGAAGTGTACTCGCACGATCCGTACCAGCACTGGTAGTTGGCCGGGTTCTCGCGGCGGGCCTCGATCACCAGGTTCCCCTGGCCGTCGAGGGTCGCGTTGTCGGTGCCGGGCGTGTAGTACTGCCGCTCGTGGTTGTTGACGTTGTCGCCGGTCTCCAGCTGCCACTTGGCGGAGTCGACGCCGGACCCGGCGGGTCCGTCGAAGGTGTCGGAGAACGTCACGGCCGCGGCGGTCTCCGCCGGGCGGTCCGCGTGCGCGGGCGCGACCGCGGCGGCGGCCACCAGGCCGACCGACAGGGTGGTGAGCAGGCAACTGCGGATCAAGCGTGGGGAGTTCATGTCTCTCCCTTTCGTGGGCCCGCTCCCACGACGCGGGAGCGGGCACTCGGGTGGGGGGAAGGTGGTGCGGGGTCGACTGTCCGGGCGCGGGTGGGGCCGGCCGGTCAGTCGAAGGACTCCAAGGTGATCGACGCGTCCTTGGGGTCGCCGTCGTGCACCAGCGACTCATGGGCCCCGACGTCGTCGAACGCGAAGGCGTACGCCTTCCCGTCCTGCATCTGGGCGTGGATCAGGCGGGCGTAGTGGTTGGTGACGCCGTCCTGGTAGAAGCCCGAGGCGTCGGCGTCCGGCTGCTCGGAGTTGGTGAGCAGCGTCGACCGGTTGTACGCGGCGCACAGGGTCCGCGAGATGGGCCCGCGCACCTGGTCGTTGGGTGCGTCGAGCTTGTTGTAGCAGCCGAAGACGGAGTCGGAGTCCGGCTTCTCGAAGGAGGTCACCACGGTGCCGGAGCCGTCGGTGAAGTCCATCCGGTCCCCGTTGACCTTGCCGGAGAACTTCGTGTCCGGCTGGTCCTTGAACGGCGTGACCGTCAGCGTGTCGGTGGCGTACTTGCTCCAGACGCGGTCGATGTAGTCGTCCATCACTCCGGCGGGCAGGTCGCCGGAGCCGATGCCGTGACCGGGGGCGAGCACGCGCAGCGGCGTTCCGTCGGCGCGGCTTTGGACCAGGCCCTCCCAGCCGCCGCCCTGCTGGGCGAGTCCGTCGGCCACGGCCTTGTAGCCCCCGGGCTTCAGCGTCCCGGTGTGCTTGGCCGACCCGTCGCCGGCGGTGAGGCCGACGGAGTAGGGGGCCGAGAACATGTCGACCTGGGTGGAGTTGATCCACAGCCCGGAGTCGTTGAGCGTGTACTCCGTCCAGTTGAACAGGGTGTCGTGGTTGGGGTCGGCCGCGTTCTGCACGGCGGGCTGCACGAGCCCGCCGTCGGCCAGGCGGAAGTCCAGCTTCTTGCCGTAGGAGAAGTAGACGCGGCCGGAGAACTTCGGGAGCTGAACGGTCTTTGACCCGCCGTTTGCGGGGCCGGCGAACGAGGCGTCGGGGGCCGGGACCGGCGGGGCCCCGCCGGCCGGCCAGGCGTGGAAGGCGCCGCTCTCGTCGGCGTATCCCTGCTTGCCGGAGGCCAGTTCGGTGCCGATCACGTACACGTAGACCTGTTCGCCGCTGCCCGAGTCGTTGTTCAGGGTCAGCGGGATCGTGTCCGGCACGGCCGAGGCCGGTTCGGCCGGCCCTGTGACGACGGCGACGGCGCCGAGGGACGCCGCGACGGCCAGGGACGCCGTCAGCTTGCGTGGGGAAAGCACACGGTCCTCCTTGGTGTGGGGGGACTTGCAACGTTGTAGCGCTTCCCTGTACATGTCAATAAGATGAACGAAATGAATCGGAAGAAGGCGCTCCAGCTTCGGAAGATGAACCGGAACCCGGCCCGGCGGCCCGCACTCCTTCAGGGGGTCGGGGACCAGCGCGGCGTCACGCCGGTGAGCCGGCAGACGAGAAAGTACAGCGGTATGGGCGCGGTGTACGGCGAGTCGCCGTCGGGCCCGTGGACCATGCGCGGACCCGACGGCGGGGTCTGTGCCCGCGCGCGGGTCCAGGAAGGGTCGCCGCTCACGTAGAGGGTGCCGTGCGGCCACGCGACCCCGATGTCGGAGCCCGACGGCACGATCCACCACCAGCGTCCCTGGTCGGCGAAGACGCAGCCCGCGCGGGGCAGACGGGCCAGGATGCGCTCGCCGTGGTCCGGTGAGGTGCCGACCGCGTCGTGCCCGAGACCGGTGCGCAGCCCGGCGGGCAGGGGCAGCGGGGCGAGGGCCGTGGACGGACGTGGATCACGGGTGTGCTGCAGGTCCATGGGGGGTGTCCTTTGGCCGGGCGGGGAGCGCGGTCTGCCGACGCGCACAACCGGCGGATCACCAGGAGAACGTTGTCATGCGAGACCGACCCGGACGTGAAGAAAAGGGGCGGTGGAACCACTGTGTCATCCGTCAGCAACCGTACGCAACCGGCAAGTTGAAAATTGCAGTTGAGTGGATGCATGCTCCTCGGACGGGGACGCCCGCCGTGGCAGACTGCGCACCCGGGGCCGGGCGCGCAGCCGCGATGAAGGAGATGGTGTGACCTCGGAGACCGATTGGGGCGGTGCCCCCTCCGTGCTGCGCATGATCCTCGGCAGACAGCTGGAGGAGTTGCGGACCCGGGCCGGTCTGTCCTTCGAACAGGCCGCCGAGTCGATCGGGGTGAGCCACTCCACGATCCGGCGCATGGAGGCGGCGAAGGTGGCCCGCCTGCGGCTGCCGGACGTGGAGAAGCTGCTCCAGTACTACGGCGTCCGCGACCAGCAGGAGATCGACACCTTCCTGAAGTCGGCCCGCGAGGCGAACAAACGTGGCTGGTGGCACACCTACCGCGACGTCATGCCGGACTGGTTCGCCGCCTACCTCAGCCTGGAGCAGGCGGCCCTGCACATCCGCGCCTACGAACCCGAGTTCGTGCACGGACTGCTCCAGACCCCGGCATACGCGCGGGCCCTGCTGAGCGCCGGCAATCCGCACGCCTCCTCCGTCGCCACCGAGCGCCGGGTCGCCCTGCGCATGCGGCGCCAGGAGATCCTCACCCGCCCCGAACCGCCCCGGCTGTGGGTCGTCATGGACGAAACGGTCCTGCGCTGGCCCGTCGGCGGCGCCGAGGTGATGCGGGAGCAGGTGGACCACCTGATCGAGGTGGGCCGGCTGCCCAACGTCACGCTCCAGATCATGCCGTTCGCCCAGGGCCCGCACCCCGCGATGCGGGCCGGCGCGTTCCACGTCTTCCGCTTCCGGGCTCCCGAACTCCCCGACATCGTCTACCTCAGCGGTCTCGTGGGCGCCGTCTACCTGGACAAGGGCGACGACGTGGTGGTCTACCGCGAGGCGCTGGACCGCCTGGGCGCCCAGGCCGTACCGGCCCGATCCACCGAGGAACTCCTCGGCGCGCTACGCAAGGAGCTCTGAATGGACCAGCACCCGCAGCACTCCGCCGGCTCCGGGACACCGTCCCCGCAACCGGGCCCCCACGAGTGGGTCAAGCCGTGGAGCGACGACGCGGGCGGCGCCTGCGTCGAGGTGCGCAGGCTGGGCGACGGGCGCATCGCGTTGCGCCAGTCCTCGGACCCGGACGGCCCCGCGCTGGTCTTCACGCCCCACGAGATGACGCGTTTCCTGGACGGTGTGAAGGCGGGACAGGCCGACTTCCTCTACTGAACGCGCCGGTTGCCGTAGGTTCCACCGAGAGATCACTGGTACCGCACGACTTGACGGAGAGGGGCGGACGTTGTCCGACAGCGGATGGCCGGCCGACCGGATCGACACCGAGCACGCGCACTCGGCCCGGATCTACGACTACATCCTGGGAGGCAAGGACTACTACCCGGCGGACCGGGAGGCGGGCGACGCGATGGCCGCGGAGTGGCCCGCGCTGCCCGTGCACATGCGCGCGAACCGGGACTGGATGAACCGCGCGGTGCGCTGGCTGGCGGAGGAGGCGGGCATACGCCAGTTCCTCGACATCGGCACCGGCATCCCGACCTCACCCAACCTGCACGAGATCGCGCAGTCGGTGGCGCCCGAGTCGCGCGTCGTCTACGTGGACAACGACCCGATCGTCCTCACCCTGTCCCAGGGGCTGCTGTCCAGCACGCCCGAGGGCCGGACGACCTACATCGAGGCGGACTTCCAGCATCCGGAGGACGTCCTCGACTCCGCCGAGTTCCGCAAGACGCTCGACCTGGGCAGGCCGGTCGCGCTGACCGTGATCGCGATCGTGCACTTCGTCCTCGACGAGGACGACGCGGTCGGTATCGTCCGCCGCCTCCTGGAGCCCCTGCCGTCGGGCAGCTACCTCGCGATGACCATCGGCACCGCCGAGTTCGCCCCGGACGAGGTCGGCCGGGTCGCACGGGAGTACGCGGCCCGCGACATGCCGATGCGGCTGCGCACCCTCGACGAGGCGCACGAGTTCTTCGACGGTCTGGACCTGGTCGAACCCGGCATCGTCCAGGTGCACAAGTGGCACCCGGACGGCGCGGGGGAGCAGGGCATCCGCGACGAGGACATCGCGATGTACGGCGCGGTGGCCCGCAAGCCGTAACGGGCGTGCGGGAGCGGTCGGGACCGGAGGTCCTGGGGCGTCAGATCACGCGGAAGAGGTCGGCGGCGGCGTGCACGTCGGTGAAGTCCTCGACCGAGCGGAGGTTGTCGCACAGGGCCTCCAGGACCGACCCGGCCGCGGCGACCCGCGGGGTGCCGATGGCGACACCGAAGACCCGGAAGCCCAGCAGGCGCTTGGCCTCGTTCCAGTCGCGCATCCACTCCTCGGTGACGCCGCAGTCGTCGTCGGTGAGCATCACGATGTCCCCGCGCCTGCGGGCGGCGTCGTCGAACTCCTCCCGCAGCAGCTCGACCGCCGCCGACAGGGGCCGCTGGTAGCTGGTGCCGCCGCCGAGGAAGGTCTCCGCGAAGTCGAGGGTCCGGCCGAGGCCGGCGGGCCCGTCGGCGGGGAAGTGGAAGACCTGGAGTCTGTCGGCGGCGGAGAAGAGGATGCCCACGAAGTCGCGCCCCGCCCGGCGGGCCTGGTCCAGCAGGGCCAGGGCGCACGCCTTCGCCCACGCCTCCCGGGTGATGCCGCCGGGCCCGGCCTCGTACATGGAGTGCGAGGTGTCCACGCACGCGATGACCGCGCCCCGGCCGGTGGCCTGTTCGCCCTGGCTGTCGTAGAGCATCAGCTCCCCGGCGGCGTAGCGTGCGGCGAACACCGCACGCAGTTCCGCCAGGCCGAGATGGGCCAGTTCGGAGGGGATGACTCGGGAGAGGTCGTCGCCGAGGGTGACACCGATCAGCTCGCCGGTCGCGTTCTCCACCTTGCGGGCGCGCTCGCCTTCGGCCATCTGCCGGAAACGGCCGATCAGCTCGGCCCACCGTGCGAGCCGACTGGTGCGCAGCCGCTCGGCGAGCCGGGCGCGCCGCTCGAAGGGCATCCGCTCCAGCTCACCGGAACCGACGCCCCAGGCCCGCATCAGCGCGGCCTCCTCCCGGGCGGCTGCCGCGGCCTTCGCCACCCCGCCGCGCGCGGTGGCCGGCATCCCGGGCAGCGGCGCCGCGAGCGCCTCACCAGCCTCTTGTGCGGTCTGCCGGGCGTGGGACCGAGCGTTGTCCAGCGCCCGTTGTACGGCGTCGGCGGCCGGACCGGGCACGGTGCCGTCCTCGTCGGCCGCGTCGGCGGCCTGCCGGAGCGCCTCGGCGACGGCGGTGGCCGCGTCCTCGGCGTCCCCGCGGGCCCGGCCCGCCCGCTCCGCGCGGTCCTGCGCGTCCCCGGAGTCGTCCAGCATCCGGCGCAGCGCACCGGCTTGGGCGAGTACGGCCATGGCGGCGGCGTACGGGTCGCCGGCCGTCTCGCGGTGCAGTTCGGCGAAGTGCGGCGACTCCAGCAGGGCTCCGACGACACGGTGGTTGACCAGCCGGGTGGGGTCCATCTCGCCGGGTTCGCGCAGGCGGGGGCCGGCTCGGTAGGCGGCCAGGAACGCGTCGGTCAGCAGGTCGCCGGCGTGCGCGTGGCGCTCGCCCAGTTCGGCGGCCAGGTCGCGCAGAGCGGGCGACTGCTCGTAGGTGTCGTGCCAGGCGATCCGGTCGAAACGGTCGGCGATCACGGCCGTGGTGTGGCGTGCGGGAGGGGTGGCCGACCCGGCCAGCCATGGCGCGGCCCGGGCCGCCAGACCCTCCAGCCGGGCCGGGATCTCGTCCATGCTCCTGATCGCCCCTCGTGCTCAGAGCCGGGACCGCACCGTGCTGGCGTCCACGCCGAGGGCCTCGGTGAGCACCCGGGCGCGGACGGCGCGCTGGCGGCCGGTGACCCGGTCGATGGCGGCGGTGGAGCGGCCGGCCACCACCGCCTCCTCCCGCAGTTTCTCCAGCCGGGTCCCGGCGGTGGCGAGCTGGTTGTGGGCCTTCTTGATGACCCACTCGCTCAGCGCCTCGCGGGACTGCCCGGCCATGGCGTCGAGCTGGGTCTCCAGTTCGTCGATGGTGTCGGCGAGGTGCAGGGCCTCGCGGGCGTCGGGGTTCACCAGGTGCAGCACCTCGCGTTCGACCGTCGGGCGTTCGGCGGGGGAGCGCCACAGCACATGGGTCAGCACCGACAGGTCACTCTCGCCGACGGCGGCGCGGCCGTCGAGGTAGGCGGAGGCCTGGAGCAGGCCCACCGCCTGCCGCCAGCGCCGGTCGGAGGCGACCAGTTCCTTGCGGCGCAGGGCCGCGCGCAGCGTGCACACCGCGTCCACTATCGCGTCGGGGACGTCGACGGCCGGGACGGCTTCGGTCACGGCGTGCTGCAGCGCGGCCAGCTCCACCGTGGTCCGCGGCGGCGGGGCCGGGCGGCCGACGGCGGAGCGGACCAGCGCGGCGAAGTTCGAGGGGTCCTCCAGGTACGAGACCTCGATCCGCACCAGGAGCCGGTCGTAGATGGCGGCCGAGTCCTCTCCGGTGGGCAGCTCGTTGCTCGCCGTGATGGCCCCGATGAGCGGGCAGTGGACGGGTTCTCCGCCGCTCTCGGGGTGGTAGATCCGTTCGTTGAGGTAGCCCAGCGTCTCGTTCAGCGCCGCCGTCGAGCACTTGAAGATCTCGTCGATGAACGCGACGTGCGCGGTCGTGGCGCGACCCTCGTAGACTTGGCGGTACTCGCCCCGGGACAGCGCGGCGACGTCGATCGGGCCGAACATCCGTGTCGGCGCCGTGAACTTCGACAGCAGGATCTCCCAGTACGACGCCCCCTCGATCCTGCCCGTGAGTTCCCGGGCCAGTTCGGACTTCGCCGTCCCGGGCGGGCCCAGTATCAGGGAGTGCCGGCCCGCCAGCAGTGTCACCAGCAACGTCCGCACCACGTCGGCCCGTTCGTAGAAGCGGTCCGACAACTCGTCGCCGATCGCGCGGAGTCGCCGGGCGGTGTCCAGGGCGGTGTCCTGCGCGCCGGGCGCGGCGGGACGGTCCCGCGCGTCCTGTGGGCCCATCGCCGACTCCTTGCCTGTCACGTCCGGGGGCTGGCAGGTCGGAGCCTATCCCGCGCCCGCGTCGAGTGATCCGGACGCCTCGGCTGGACGGCTTCAGGCCGACGGGCGCTGCGGGCGCCCGCCTTCACCGCCGGTCGGCCAGGTGCGCAGCAGGGCGTCCAGCGCGTTGAGGATCTCCGTCCAGCTCTCCTGCGCGTCGGGTGCGCTGTGGCTGAAGCCCCCGGCCGCCTCCAGGCCGACGTATCCGCTGAAGACGCTGCCCAGCAGGCGTACGGCGTGGGTCTGCTGGGGTTCGGCCAGGTCGTACCCGCGCAGGATGGCCCGCGACATCTGGGCGTGCCGCGCGCCGGCGCCGGCCGCCGCCGCCTCGGGGGCGAGGCGGAACTGCGCGGCGGCGAAACGGCCCGGGTGGCGGCGCGCGTAGTCGCGGTAGGCGTTGGCGAAAGCGGTCAGCGCGTCCTTGCCCGCGCGGCCGGCCACCGCCTCGGAGACCAGGTCGGCCAGCTCTTCGAGAGCGAACAGCGCGATGCCGGTCTTGAGTTCGTGCGCGTTCTTCACGTGCGAGTAGAGGCTCGCCGTGCGTACCCCGAACCGCCGGGCCAGCTCCGTGGGCGTGGTGTGCTCGAACCCGATCTCGTCGGCCAGCTCGGCCCCCGCCCTGAACAGGGTCTTTGTCGTCAGTCCCGCCCGCGCCACACTCGTCCTCCACGTCACCTGCCGAGCAACCGTAGAAAATTATGTGTGTGCCTAACATGATTAGGCAACCCGGGCGGTCAGTGGTGCGTCGTCGCTGCCCAGTGGGTCTCCCGGTACTCCCGCGCCGCGGCCATCAGCGCGTTGAGTGCGTCCCGGGTGTTCATGAGGTCCGCGATGTGCGCGGACAGCCGGTCGCGCTCCTGCGCCATGCGCTCCAGGGCGGCGTCGGAGTTGTCCGCGCTGGGTGCGTCGACGCACGGCAGCAGTTCGGCGATGGTGCGGCTGGACAGCCCCGCCGCGTAGAGCCGCTGGAGGAACCTGACCCGTTCGACCTCGTGGTCCGTGTAGTGGCGCTGGCCGCTCGGGCTGCGGGTGCTGGCCAGCAGCCCCTGGTCCTCGTAGTAGCGGACTGACCGCACGCTGACCCCGGCCCGTGACGCCAGCTCCCCGATGCGCATGCCGTGCTCCCTGCTGCTCGCTGTGATCCGGGACACAGACCCTTGCCTCTGACGTCGGTGTCAGGTTTTAGCGTAGCCGCCGAGCCCGACATCCGGGCCCCGCGCGACCAAGGAGTTCCGACGTGACGTCCCTCTTCGACAGCTACCCGCTCGGTGAACTGACCCTGCCCAACCGGATGGTGATGGCCCCGATGACGCGGGTCCGCGCCGCGGCGGGCGGGCTGGCCACGCCGTCGATGGCGACGTACTACGCCCAGCGCGCCTCGGCCGGACTGATCGTCTCCGAAGGCGTGCAGCCCAGCCTCGTCGGACAGTCCAATCCGGGTACGCCCGGGCTGTACACCGACGAGCAGGTGGCCGCCTGGCGCCCGGTGACCGGCGCCCTGCACGCCAACGGCGGACGGATCTTCGCCCAGATCATGCACGGGGGACGCGTCTCGCACCCGGACACCACGGGCATGCGGCCCGTCGGCCCCTCGGCCGTCCCCGCCGTCGGACAGGTGTTCACCCCGACCGGTCCCCAGGCGGCGCCGACACCGCGCGCCCTGGAGGCCGCCGAGGTGCCCGAACACGCGCTCTCCTACGCCGCTGCCGCCCGCCGCGCGGTCGACGCCGGCTTCGACGGGGTCGAACTGCACGGCGCCAACGGCTACCTCATCTCGCAGTTCCTCTCCTCCAACGCGAACCTCCGCACCGACCGCTACGGAGGCTCGGTGGCCAACCGGGTCCGCTTCGCCGTCGAGGCGGCGTCCGCGACCGCCGAGGCCGTGGGCGCCCACCGGACCGGCATCCGCCTCTCCCCGGCCGGGACCTTCTGGGGCGTCGAGGAGACCGATGTCCCCGAGTTGTACGCCGAGCTGCTGGCCGAACTGGCGCGCCTCGATCTCGCCTACGTCCACGTCGAGGCCACCGCCGAGGAGGAGGTGCTGGTCGGTCTGCGCCGCGCCTGGCCGGGCACGCTCATCATGAACCCGGTGCTGCCGATGGGGCCGAAGCAGGCCGGGCGGGACGAGGCCGACCACTGGCTCGGGCTCGGCGCGGACCTCATCAGCTTCGGCCGCGGGTTCATCGCCAACCCCGACCTGGTCGAGCGGCTGCGCACCGGGCTCCCGGTCGCACCGGTGGACGAGGACACCTACTACCAGGGCGGCGACGCCGGCTATCTGACGTACTCGGCCTACCAGCACACAGCCTGACAACCGCTCGCACGCCGGTGTGTGACGTGAATCATGCACCGGTCTGCCGGACGCACAACGGGCGATCAGGTCCCGCACAGCCTGCCGTTAGCATGTTCGAACTCGTGACGATCGCCATGAGTGACCCGTTTGTCCGTCCCCTAGCAATCAGGCCAAATAATTGAAAACCATACCGACACGAATATCCGCGCGAACGACGCTCTGGGCCGCGGCGGGAGTGGCCACCCTGGGGTTCCTCGTCGCGCTGGAGTTCGCCGCGCGCCACTACGGCGAGCCGGGACCGATCACCCAGCAGGCCCGCGAGGTGGTCTTCGCCCCGGATTCCGGGCCGCTGCTCTACGCGGGGCTCGCGCTGGCGATGGTGGTGCTCACCTGGCGGCAGCGGTTCGTCGCGGCCGGTGTGGCGATCGGCGTCGACCTCGTGCTGTGGCCGGTGCGCTGGGCGGCCGGCGCGGACATGAACTTCGGCAACGGCGCCCTGTGGGTGGTCCTGGGCTGCGCGGTCGTCGCCGTCACGCGTCGCACCGGCCGGGAGCGGGCGCTGCTGCTGAAGGGTGTCGGGCTGGGGCTGCTGCTGGTGGCCGGGCACAAGACGGGGGACACCTGGCTGCTCATCACGTCGGAGACCCGCCCGGCGGTGCTCGACCCCTATCTGGCGACCGCCGACCACGCGCTGGGCGATCCTTCCTGGCTGGCCGGCCGGCTGGTGGAGGCCACCTCGCCGGTCGGCGACGGCATCCTGCACGTCGTCTACGGCCAGCTACCGCTGGCGGCGGCCCTGGTCGGCCTGTACCAGCTGCGCCACGTGGCGGTCGAGCGACGCTTCCCGAGCCACCATCTCGTCCGCACCTTCCTCGTCATCGGCCTGCTCGGGCCCGCCGTCTACATGATCTTCCCGGTCGTCGGGCCCGTGTACGCCTACGGAGCCGAGGGCGGACAGTGGGCGGTGGCCAACCTGTGGCCGGACACCCTGCCGTCGATCGGTGCCCCGCACGCGGTGCCGTTCGACGAGATCACCCCGCGCAACTGCATGCCCAGTCTGCACACGGCGTGGGCGACGACGCTCTTCGTCCACTCGCGCGGGGGATCGCGTCCGATGCGGTACGCCGGGACCTTCTGGCTGGTCGCCACCCTGACCGCGACGCTGGGCTTCGGCTACCACTACGGGGTGGACCTCATCGCCGGCGTGGTGTTCGCGCTCACGGTCGAGGCGGCGATGCGCGCGTTCGCCCGCGGCTGGGACCGGTCGGCCGTCCGGCTGGTCGCCCACGGAGCGACGGTGTTCGCGGTGCTGCTGGTCTCGTACCGCCTGCTCCCGCAGGAGATGGCCGCCTACCCGTGGGTTGCCGGACCGCTGCTCCTCCTCGCGATGGCCTCGGTGGTGTTCGGGTACCTGCGGACCACCAGGGCGTGGGAGCCGAAGTCCGAGCCGGTGCGGCAACCGGAGCCGGCCGGCCCGATCGAGCCGCAGCCCGAACTCGTCTGATTCCGTGTGGCCCGGCAGTGCCAACGGGCCTGCGGGGAGCGGCGGTTCACGAAAACGACGCAGCGCTCTGGTCGTCGGACACCCGCTGGGCTACCGTCGGTAACACCCTGTCGGCGCAGGAGTGACTCCTGTGTCCCTCCGCCCCTCCGTACACCGTCGGAAGGCAGCCCATGCAGAACACGCCGGCACCTGCCGGGATCACTCGCCGCAACGCCCTGACCGTGACCGGGGGAGTGCTCGCGGCGGCGACACTGGCCCAGGCGATGCCCGCCTTCGCGGCCGAGGAGCAGGCGGCGGACGCGATCGTGGTCGGACACGGTCTCGCGGGGCTGGTGGCCACGGCCGAACTCGCCGCGGCGGGCCGCAAGGTGCTGCTCCTCGACCAGGAACCCGAGGCGAGCCTGGGCGGCCAGGCGTTCTGGTCCTTCGGCGGTCTCTTCTTCGTGGACTCCGCGGAACAGCGCCTGATGGGCATCAAGGACTCCCGCGAACTGGCCTGGCAGGACTGGCTCGGCACGGCCGGCTTCGACCGGGGCGTCGGCGACCCGGCCGGCCAGGACCACTGGGCGTACAAGTGGGCCGAGGCGTACGTGGACTTCGCCGCCGGCGAGAAGCGGTCCTGGCTCGCCGGGCTCGGCGTGCAGTGGTTCCCGATCGTCGGCTGGGCCGAGCGCGGCGGCGGCCTCGCGGACGGACACGGCAACTCGGTGCCGCGCTTCCACGTCACCTGGGGGACCGGCCCCGCGGTCGTCGAGCCGTTCGAGAAGAAGGTGCGGGCGGCGCGCGCCGACGGCAGGGTCACCTTCAGGTTCCGGCACCGGGTCGACGGCCTCGTGACGACCGGCGGCGCCGTCACCGGCGTACGCGGCGCCGTCCTCGAACCGAGCACGGCACAGCGCGGCAAACCCAGCTCCCGCACGGTGGTCGGCGAGTTCGAGCTGCGCGCCCCGGTCGTTGTGGTGACCTCCGGCGGCATCGGCGCGAACCACGATCTCGTCCGGCGGAACTGGCCGTCCCGACTCGGCACCCCGCCCAAGTCCATGATCACCGGTGTGCCCGCGCACGTGGACGGTCGCATGCTCGCGATCACCGAGGAGGCGGGCGGCCGGATCGTGAACCCGGACCGCATGTGGCACTACACCGAGGGCCTCAGAAACTACGACCCGATCTGGCCCGGCCACGGCATCCGCATCCTGCCCGGACCTTCGTCCATGTGGTTCGACGCCACCGGCAAGCGCTTCGGCACGCCCGACATCCCCGGCTACGACACCCTGCACACCCTGAAGTCCATCACCGACACTGGCTACGACTACTCCTGGTTCGTCACCACACAGAAGATCATCGCCAAGGAGTTCGCGCTCTCCGGCTCCGAGCAGAACCCGGACCTCACGGAGAAGAACGTCTGGAAGCTCCTCTCCCGCATCTGGCAGACGCCGGAGCCCATCGAGAAGTTCAAGAAGAACGGCGTGGACTTCGTCGTCGCGACGACCCTGTCCGAGCTGGTCCGCGGCATGAACAAGCTGACCGGCGACCACCTGATCGCGCTGGACGGCCTCCAACGCCAGATCGAGGCCCGCGACCGCGAGATCGACAACCCGTACACCAAGGACGTCCAGGTCATGGGCGTCCGCAACGCACTGGCCTACCCCGGGGACACGCTCAGCCGGACCGCCTCGGTCCACCGGATCCTGGACTCCGGCGCGGGCCCGCTGATCGCGGTCCGTCTCAACATCCTCACCCGCAAGACCCTCGGCGGCCTCCAGACCGACCTCTCCGGCCGGGTCCTGAACGCCGCGGGCGACCCGGTGCCGGGTCTGTACGCCGCCGGAGAGGTGGCGGGCTTCGGGGGTGGCGGCGTGCACGGCTACCGGTCGCTGGAGGGCACCTTCCTCGGCGGCTGCCTGTTCTCCGGCCGCGAGGCCGGACGCGCCGCCGCCGCAGCGACGGCGACCTGAGGGACGGCGGCCCCTCGCTACGTTCGGCGCATCAGCCCGAGGTCCTCGCCCCACGCGTCCAGCACCGCCGCGTGGCCGGCCGCGCGCACCGCGGGCTCCACCCGGCCGAACAGTTCCCGCTGTACGTCCGCGTCACCGGTCTCCGCGACGCGCGCGAGCGCGGACAGCAGCGCTCGCGTGTCCCATCCCGGGAGCGGGAAGCGTTCCAGTTCCCACGCCAGGTACTTGTTGTAGGGACGCGGACGACGGTCGAGCGCGAACAGCAGCTCCAGCAGGAAGCCGACGCTGTCACCCGCGTCGAGTCGCGCCGCGAGGGGATGTCCGTCCCGGGCGTTCTTGACCGACCGGTAGAGGGAGTTCACGTAGGCGTCCAGCCACTCGGCCGCCGCCCGCGACGCCTCCGCGGCGTCGAGCCGCCCCTTCGCGGCCACCATCTCGGCGACACCCCCGTCGAGCCGGTCGAGCACGACCCGGGCCCGCGCGAGCGCGTATCGCTCGAAGCCGCCGAGCCGGCGGAACTCCGTGACCGTCACCACGACGAGATCCAGCCCGGCCGAGCGGAATCCGTCGAGACCCGCGAGCCCGGTGCCGGCCGAGTCGGCCAGCAGGACGTACAGATCGTGGTCGGAGTGGCGGGTGGCCATGCCCTCGTGGGCTTGGGATCCCTTGAGAACGAGTCCGGCCACATCGGGATCGGCGGTGGCACGGGCGACGAACGCCGCGTAGGTCATGGGAAGCCGTGCGGACATGGTCCGGTCTCCAGACAGGTCTGCGGGGGGGGCATGCGGAGCCGCCCTCGAAGTCCTGTCGGCCCGAGGGCGGTGAGTCCTTCGCGACGGCCGTGACCGTCGCCCCGCAGATCAACGCACGTCCGGCACGTTAGCGGCCGATCATCGCGTCCGGCAACGCGTTTGTCCGCGCCGAGGAGGCGCCCCGTGGTGTCACGGACCGCCTCCCGGGGCCGGGCCATCTCCTGTCGTCAGGCCTTTTCCTGCATGGACCGCCGGGCCGGGTTGCCCTGCTCGGCGGCCTTCGGGTCCTTCTCGTCCGCCTTGGCCCGGACACCCTTGGCGATGCGGTCGCCGATGGTCTTGTCGATGTTCGACCAGTACTCGAAGGCCCGCTGGAGGACGGGTTCGCTCACCCCGTTGAGGAGGTGACCGACCACGTTGTCGACCAGCCGGTCCCGGGCCGCGTCGTCCATGACCTCGCGGACCAGCGTGCCCGGCTGCCCCCAGTCGTCGTCCTCGGCGTGGTCGACGTAGGCGGCGCGGGTGATGGCCCCGTCCGCCTCCCAGCTGGGCGGGGTGCCGAACCGCTCGGTGTCGGCGGCGGGACCGCCCTTGGAGTTCGGCGCGTAGACGGGGTCGCTCGTCTTCCGATAGGCCATCGCCCCGTCCTTGGAGTACGTGTGGACGTCGACGACCGGGGCGTTCACGGGGAGTTGCTGGTAGTTCGCGCCGATCCGGTGGCGGTGGGCGTCGGCGTAGGAGAAGAGCCGGGCCAGCAGCATGCGGTCCGGGCTCGGGCCGATGCCGGGAACCAGGTTGTTGGGCTGGAAGGCGGCCTGCTCGATCTCGGCGTGGTTGTCGGTCGGGTTGCGGTCCAGCGTCATGCGGCCGACCGGGATGAGGGGGTAGTCGCCGTGCGGCCACACCTTCGTCAGGTCGAACGGGTTGAACCGGTAGCCCGCGGCGTCCTCGTACGGCATGACCTGCACGTACAGGGTCCAGCTCGGGAACTCGCCGTCACGGATGTGCTCGAACAGGTCCCGCGTGTGGTAGTCCGTGTCGGCCGCCGCCATCTGGTCGGCCTCGTGCTGCGTGAAGAATTCGATGCCCTGGTCCGTCTTGAAGGTGTACTTCACCCAGAACCGCTCGCCGGCCGCGTTGATCCACATGTACGTGTGGGAGGTGTAGCCGTTCATGTGGCGCCAGGTCCGGGGGATGCCGCGGTCGCCCATCAGCCAGGTGACCTGGTGGGCGGACTCCGGTGACAGGGTCCAGAAGTCCCACTGCATGTCGTGGTCGCGCAGGTTGTTGTCCGCCCGGCGCTTCTGCGACCGGATGAAGTGCTGGAACTTCATCGGGTCCTTGACGAAGAACACCGGCGTGTTGTTGCCGACCATGTCGTAGTTGCCCTGGCTGGTGTAGAACTTCACCGCGAAGCCGCGCGGGTCGCGCCAGGTGTCGGGGCTGCCGCGCTCACCCGCCACCGTGGAGAAGCGGATGACCAGGTCGGTCGTCGTTCCCGGCTGGAAGACGGCCGCCTTGGTGTAGGCGCTCACGTCGTGCGTCACCTCGAAGTGGCCGAAGGCGCCGCTGCCCTTGGCGTGCGGCTGGCGTTCGGGGATCCGCTCCCGGTTGAACTGCGCCATCTGCTCGATGAGGTAGGCGTCCTGGAGGAGTACCGGGCCTCCCGGGCCGACGGTGAGCGAGTGTTCGTCGCTTTCCACCGGTGCGCCGGAGTCCGTGGTGGTGGCAGGCGTGATGTCCGTCATGAGACTGCCTTTCGTCGTGGAGTGGGTGACGCCCAGGCGCCGCGTGGCACGATCGCGGGGGAGGGGTGCCCTGGAGCGGTCACGCCAATCCGGTCCGGATACGTCCGGACGAGGGCCTCGCGCGTCTCGCGGCGCCTCTCGCGCCGCTCGCGGAACGACTCCGGGCCAGGGCAGGGGGCACCGCCGCTCCCGCTCCCGTGCCGCGTCCCGGCGCCGGGACGCGCCGCGTGCTCACCCATCCGTCCAGGCCTTCCGGAGTGCCGTCGTCCGTATCAGTCTCCGCCGCCGCCGAGGGCGCGCAAGCGGAGACGACAGGGCGAACGCGTGCCCTCGTACGGCGTCCTCAATCACGCGTTTGCGCCCTTTTCGCCCGGGGGTGGGTCCGTGACGGCGCCACTACGGACAGTCCTGGGACATCCGGAGGAGCCGGCGGACGGCCCCGCGCAGCCAGTGGTGGGCCCCGTCGGAGGTGTGCCGGGGGTGCCAGGCCATGCCGATGGTCACCGGCGGCAGGGTCAGCGGGATGCCGAGGAGCCGCAGGCCCAGGACCGCGGCCCGCTCGGTGAGGGGCGAGGATGCGCGCCCGGCGCGGCGGCGGGGACGAGGGCGACGCCGTCACTGCGGGCGGCCAGGGTCATCGCGGCCAGATGGCCGGGCCGGACGGCCGCCGTCATACGGAGGGTGACCAGCTCCTCGACGTGGGTCTCCGGGTCCGCGTCGTCGATGGCCCCGACCTCCAGGTCGACCCGGCGGTCGCGGAGGGCCGGCCCGGCCTCCAGTTCCTCGGCCCGGAACCGCAGCGAGCCCCCGGCGCCTCCTGGCCGGCCAGTTCCAGCAGTCCGGCGACGACGTGCGCATCACCCTCGTCGGACACGGCCTCGACGCCGGCGTGGCCCGTACCCCGGACACCGCCTCCCCGACCAGCTTCGAGCAGTGGTGCGCGCATCGACGCCTTCACCGCCCAGGTCGTCCCCACCGTCAGGGCGAGGGCCACCGGAGTACGGTCACGCTTCTACGGCACGGAGTTTTACTCCGCGCGCGTCACCGACGTCTGGGTCTGGGAGGCGGACGACCACCACGCCTACCAGCTGCTCGTCGACGCTCTGCGCGAAACACTCTTCTGACCGGTACTTCGAGGTCGTCGACCTCCTCGTCGGCACCGAGAACGGCTACGCCCGCACGTACGGCGTCGACGCGGTCACCACCGTCAGCACCTGGAGGCAACGGAAAAGGCAGGAGGACCACTCGCCTCCTGCCTGCCACTATCAAGCTATAGCTCATGGGGGGCCTTGCGGCAAGGTCCCCTCCGTGGCGCAGAATCGGCGCCCTCGGCCGCTGCCCGCGTGAGGCAGCCGGGCCGATCGGACGCCTTCTCACCATGGGGGACTCATGATCGACGTGCTCGTCGTCGGCGCCGGACCGACCGGCACGATGCTGGCCGGCGAACTGCGCCTGCACGGCGTACAGGTACGCGTGCTGGAACGGGACACCGAGCCGACCCAGGTGGTCCGCTCGCTCGGACTGCACGTGCGCAGCATCGAGGTGATGGACCAGCGCGGCCTGCTGGAGCGGTTCCTCGAACACGGCAAGCGGTATCCGGCCGGCGGCTTCTTCGCCGGCATCGGCACGTCGGCGCCCGTCGAGCTGGACACCACGCACCCCTACGTCCTCGGCATCCCGCAGCCCGTCACCGACCGCCTGCTGACCGAGCGCGCCGTCGAACTCGGCGCGGACGTCGAGCGAGGCCGCGAACTGGCCGGACTGAGCCAGGACGACCAGGGCGTGACCGCTGAGCTGGCCGACGGCACCCGGCTGCGCGCCCGCTACCTCGTGGGCTGCGACGGCGGCCGCAGCACCGTCCGCGGACTGCTCGGCGTCGGCTTCCCCGGAGAGCCCTCCCGCACGGAGACGCTGATCGGCGAGATGCGCGTCGGCGCGGACCCCGAGGAGGTGGCTGCCGTCGTGGCCGAGGTCCGTCAGACTCAGAAGCGGTTCGGCGCCGGACCGCTGGGGGACGGCTTCCACCGCGTCGTCGTGCCCGCCGCGGGCGTGGCCGAGGACCGCTCGGTCCCGCCGACCCTGGACGAGTTCAGACGGCAGCTCACAGCGTGCGCCGACACCGACTTCGGCGTGCACTCGCCGCGCTGGCTGTCCCGTTTCGGCGACGCCACCCGGCTGGCCGAGCGCTACCGCACCGGCCGGGTGCTGCTGGCCGGCGACGCCGCGCACATCCACCCGCCCGTCGGCGGGCAGGGCCTCAACCTCGGCATCCAGGATGCCTTCAACCTCGGCTGGAAGCTCGCCGCCGAGGTGAACGGCCGGGCCCCCGACGGGCTGCTGGACAGCTACCACACGGAACGGCACCCGGTCGCCGCCGACGTGCTGGACAACACCCGCGCCCAGATGGAACTGCTCTCCACCGAACCCGGCCCCCGGGCGGTACGCCGCCTGCTGGCGGAACTGACCCGGTTCGAGGACGTCGGCCGCCACCTGGCCGAGAAGATCACCGCGCTGAACGTCCGCTACGACCTCGGTGCCGGACACGAACTCGTCGGCCGGCGAATGCGCGACGTCGAACTGCGGCAGGGTCGCCTGTACGAGCTGACGCGCACCGGCCGCGGACTGCTCCTGGACCGCACCGGCCGGCTGTCCGTCACCGGCTGGTCGGACCGCGTCGATCACGTCGTCGACGCCGGTGCGAGACTGGAGGTGCCCGCGATGCTGCTGCGGCCGGACGGCCATGTGGCATGGGTCGGTGACGACCAGCAGGACCTGGTCGACCGGCTGCCCCGGTGGTTCGGGGCAGCCACCGGCTGACCCGACCGTCACGGGCCGCCCGTCCCGCTTCCCCACCGGAGAGCCACCATGAACCACGTCGCCGCCCCCGACCGCTACGACGGCACCATGCGGTACCGCCGCACCGGTCGCTCCGGTCTCGACCTGCCCGTCCTGTCGCTCGGCTACTGGCACAACTTCGGCGACGACAAGCCGTTCGAGTCGCAGCGGGAGATCGCCCTGCGCGCCTTCGACCTCGGCATCACCCATCACGACCTGGCCAACAACTACGGCCCGCCGTACGGATCCGCGGAGATCAACTTCGGCCGGATCATGCGCCAGGACCTGGCGCCGTACCGGGACGAGCTGGTGATCTCCACCAAGGCCGGGTACGACATGTGGCCCGGCCCCTACGGCCAGGGCGGCGGCTCACGCAAGTACGTGCTCGCCTCCCTCGACCAGTCCCTGAAGCGCATGGGCCTGGAGTACGTCGACATCTTCTACTCCCACCGCCTGGACGCCTCCACGCCGCTGGAGGAGACGATGACGGCCCTGGACACGGCGGTGCGGCAGGGCAAGGCCCTCTACGTCGGGATCTCGTCCTACGACGCGGAACGCTCCCGTGAGGCCGCGGCGATCCTCCGCGACCTGGGCACGCCGCTGCTGATCCACCAGCCTTCGTACAACATGCTCAACCGGTGGATCGAGACCGAGGGCCTGCTCGACGCCGCGGGCGAGGAGGGCTTCGGCGTCATCGGGTTCACCGCGCTCGCCCAGGGCCTGCTCACCGGCCGCTACCTCGACGGCGTCCCGGAGGGCTCCCGCGCCACCCAGGGCAAGTCCTTCGCGACAGACTGGCTGAACGAGGACACCCTCCAGCGGCTGCGCGCGCTGAACGACATCGCCGCCCGCCGGGACCAGACCCTGGCCCAGATGGCGCTGGCCTGGGCGCTGCGCGACCCGCGCGTCACCTCGCTGGTGATCGGCGCCTCCCGCACCGGTCAGCTGGAGCAGAACGTGGCCGCGCTGGACAACCTCACCTTCACCGCCGACGAACTCGCCGAGATCGACAAGTACGCGGTGGCCGACGGCAGCGTCGACCTGTGGCGGCAGGCCCGCACCGGCGAGATGGGCTGAGGCCCGCCCCGCCGGCACGGGCGGTCGACGGCGGTCACGACACCGGTTCGTCCGTGACGCGGAGCAGCCGGGGCGGCACCGTGGCGGGCTCGGGCAGGCGCAGTGGCTCCCGGCCCGGGGTGATGCTGCCGAGGAGCGTCGCCCGGCGCGCACCGGTTCCCGACGGAATCGCGCCGGGCAGACCGTGCACCGTGAGGAAGCCCAGGAGCGCGAAGGCGAGGGCCTCCTTCGCGTCGGACGGCAGCCCGAGCGCGTCGCTGGGGCCGAGCGGCACGCCGGGCAGTTCCTCGGCGAGCATGCCCATCAGCACCGGGTTGTGCGCCCCGCCGCCGGAGACCACGAGCCTGGTGACCCCGTGCGCCCGGCAGGCGTCGGCCACGGTGACCGCGGTGAGCCGGGCCAGGGTCGCCAGGACGTCGTCCGGCTCCGGCACCGGCGCCGAGGCCAGCGCCTCCAGCAGGTGGGGCAGGTGGAAGCGCTCCTTGCCGGTGCTCTTCGGGGCCGGCCCGGCGTAGTACGGGTCGTCCAGCAGCACCCGCAGCAGCGCCGCGTCGACCCGTCCCGCGCCGGCCCGCCGCCCGTCCTCGTCGTACCCGAGGGCACCCCCGGTGAAGTGCCGTACGGCGGCGTCCATCAGCGCGTTGGCGGGCCCGGTGTCGAAGGCCAGCGGGGCGGCGCCGGGGGCGACGACGGTGAGGTTGGCGATGCCGCCCAGGTTGAGGGCGGCCGGGGTGCCGGGCAGTGCGGCCAGGGCGAGGGCGTCGGTCATGGCCACCAACGGGGCGCCCTGACCGCCGGCGGCGACGTCCCCGCCGCGCAGGTCGGAGACGACGGGCAGGCCGGTGGCCTCGGCGATCCAGGCGGGCTGGCCCAGTTGCAGGGTGCCGCGGACGGCGCCGTCCTCGACCCAGTGGTAGACGGTCTGCCCGTGCGAGACGACCAGGTCCGCGGTCCCGTCGCACAGGTCGCGCAGGGCGCGGACGGCCACGTCGGCGAAGGCGCGGCCGATGCCGGTGTCGAGCACGGCGGCGGTGCGGGCGGTCGTGGCCGACGGCGGCAGGAACCCCGCGATCAGGTCGCGCAGTTCGTCGGGGTAGGGGGCCGAGAGATGCCCGAGGGGCCGCATCACCAGGACGTCGTCCCGGAGGACGAGATCCGCTGCGGCCGCCTCGACGGCGTCGTAGGAGGTGCCTGACATCAGGCCGATCACACGCAAGACGTCTCCTGTGAGAAGGGGTCCGGGCCCAAGGGCGGCCCGCTCACTTCCGGCCGGCCGCGGTGAGCCGGTCGGGGCCGGTACCCGGCTCGGCGCCCTCCAGGGCGCCCCCGCCGGCCGCCGGTGCCCGGTGGAACAGGCTCAGCACGCCGCCGACGACCAGGGTGATCACCACCCCGATCGGCACCAGCCACTGGGCCGCGATCGCCTGCGACACCGTCGTCCCGCCCGTCGTGACGTCGATCTCGACCACCCGCACGATGTACGTCATCACCCCGATGGTGACCAGGAAGGCCACGACGGAGTCCACCTCGTTGGCGCGGGTCACCAGCCGCCCGAGCAGGAACGCGCCGAGCAGCGCGCCGTAGGTGTAGCCGGCGATGGTCAGCCCGGTCAGGTAGACGTTGCCGGTGCTCGCGCTGAACGCGCACGCGAAGACGGCCATCAGGGTCGCCCACACCAGCGTCATCCAGCGGGCGAGCCGCAGCAGCGACTCCTCGGACGGGGTGCTGCGGAAGAAGCTGTGGATGATGTCGGCGACCGTCGAGTTCGACATGGAGTTGAGCGCCGAGGAGAGCGAGCCCATCGCGGCGCCCAGGATGCCGGCCACCAGCAGCCCGGAGACGACGACGGGCAGCCCGTTCAGGATGAACTCGGGGTAGAGGTTGTCCGAGCTGGACAGGCCCAGCTCCGAGAACGACCTGCCCTGGTTGTACGACCACAGCAGCGCGCCGACGAGCGAGAACGCGGCGAACTGGACGACGACGAAGACACCCGAGGCGATCATGGCCTTCTGGCCCTCGCGCAGCGTCCGGGTGGCCAGCACCCGCTGCACGATGAGCTGGTCGGAGCCGTGGCTGGCCATGGCGAAGATGGCGCCGCCGATGATGGCGGTGGGCAGGGCGAACGGGCTGGTGAGGACGTGCGCCAGGCTGAAGTCGGTGTCGAAGAGCGTGAACCGTCCGGCGTCCCAGGCGCGGGCGTAGCCGTCACCGCCGACGTGGGCGGACAGCACCGCGACGGCGAGGATCGCGCCGCCGAGGTACAGGCCCATCTGAATGGCGTCGGTCCAGATGACCGCCTTGATGCCGCCCAGGTAGGTGTACACCACGGTGATCAGCGTGAGCACGATGATGATCACGCGGTAGCTCGCGTGCACGCCGAACTCGTCGAGCAGCAGCTTGATGGGGATGGCGGAGGCGAACAGCCGGACGCCCTCGGCCAGCAGCCGGGTGAAGACGAACGTCACCGAGGCGAGCCCCTGCAGCTTCAGCCCGAACCGGTCGCCCAGGTACTGGTAGGCGCTGACGAACCCGCCGCGCTTGTAGAGGGGGATCAGTACGGTGGCGACGACGACGCGTCCGATGACGTAGCCCAGGGCGAGTTCGACGTTGCCGAAGCCCTGGCCGCTGTAGGCGCCGCCGGGAACGCTGATCACGGTCAGGACGCTGGTCTCCGTGGCGACGACGGAGAAGGACACCGTCCACCACGGCATGTGGCCTTCGCCGACGAAGTAGTCCTTCGCCGACTTCTGCTTGCCGGCCTTCCGCAGGCCGATCCAGGCGATCCCGATCAGATAGACCACGATCACCACGAGGTCGAGCTGGCGCACGCGTGCTCCTAGACACTGGCCGGTGGGGTCGCCGGCGTGGGGAGAGGGCCGTCCGAGTATGGGAATGCCGTACTCCGGATGTCAATAAGTAACGGCTGTTCGGACCGTACGTAAATTTTTGACCAACCCGGGTGGCCCCATTAGCCTGTGTCCACCACACTCAGGAGGGGCCATGGTCCGCCAGTCCTCGTCCGGCGCGCCGGAGCAGTCCGCACCGGACGCCCCGCTCGCCGACATCCTCACGCGAGTCCGTGCCGCACGGCCCTCCCTGCCCCCCTCTGAACGCCGGGTGGCCGACGCCGTCCTGGCCGCCCCGGGACAGGTCGCCGAACTGTCCATCAACGCGCTGGGGGAGCGGGCGGACACGTCGGCCGCCACCGTGATGAGGTTCTGCCGCACGATCGGCACCGGCAACTACCCCCAGCTGCGCCTGGCGCTGGCGGCCGCCGCCGCGCGCGAACACGCCCTGGGCGGTGAGCGTCCGGAGCGCGGCGGCACCGACATCAGCCCGACGGACACGCTGGACCGCATAGTCGGCAAGATCATCTACAACGAGGTCCGGGCCCTGGAGGACTCCGGCGCCGGACTCGACATCGAGGCGCTGGGCCGGGCGGTCGACGCGGTGGCGGGGGCCCGCAGGGTCGACATCTTCGGCGTCGGGGCGAGCGCGTTCGTCGGCCAGGACCTGCATCAGAAGCTGCACCGCATAGGCCACATGGCCTTCATCTGGAGCGACCGGCACGCCGCACTCACCGCGGCGGCGCTCCTGGGGCCCGGCGACGTGGCACTGGCCGTCTCCCACTCCGGCGAGACCGAGGACACTACCGAACCCCTGCAGGCCGCCGCCGCACGCGGAGCCACCACCATCGCCCTGACCAACGACCCCGGCTCCACGCTCGCCACCGGCGCCGACCTCGTACTGACCACCTGCGCCCGGGAGACCCCGTTCCGCTCCGGCGCGACCGTCAGCCGCATCGCCCAGCTCGCCGTCGTCGACTGCCTCTTCGTCGGCGTGGCCCAGCGTTCCTACGACGCGTCGACCGCCGCACTGGAGAAGACCTACGGAGCCGTCCAGCGCCGCCGCCGTCCGGCCCGCCGCGGCACCTGACCGGACGTCACCTCACCCTCCGGCCAGGGCCCGCCGCCTGGCTTGTTCGACCGCCTGCTTCAGGGCGTCGATGTCGAAGGCACCCCGGTGGCGCCTGCCGTTGACGAAGAAGGTCGGCGTGCCCGACACGCCGCTCAGGTCCGCCGAGTCCACGTCCTCGGCCACCCGCCGGGCGCCCCGGCGCCGCGCCAGGTCCTCGCGGAACACCTCCATGTCCAGGCCCAGTTCGCGCGCGTGCCGCAGCAGATCCCGCTCGCCCAGCTCGTCCTGGCGGCCCATCAGCAGGTCGTGCATGTCCCAGAACCTGCCCTGCCGCGCGGCCGCCTCCGACGCCTCGGCCGCCGCCTGGGCGTTCGGATGCACGTCGGTCAGCGGCAGATGGCGCCAGACGTAGCGGACGTCGGTCTCGCTGCCCAGCAGGTCGCGCACCACGCCCTCGGCCTGGCCGCAGTACGGGCACTCGAAGTCGCCGTACTCCACCAGGGTCACGGCGGCGTCCGCGGGACCGCGCACATGGTCGTGGCGCTCGTCGACCGCCACCCCGAGATCCGTCAGTGGTTCGGACGTGCCGAGCAGAGCCCGCGTCCGCCGCGCCGCGGGCAGGAGGCCGATCACCGCGGAGACCGCCCAGCTGACCGCGAACGAGCCGATGAGCGTGACGATGATGCCGATGCGCGCCTGGTTCAGCTCCTCCCCCTCGAAGGCGAGCGCGGCGATCAGCAGCGACACGGTGAAGGCCGCCCCCGCGATCGACCCGGCGGCGGTGACCGAGCCCCAGCCCACATTGGGCCGCAGCCGCCGCCCCGACAGCAGCTGCGCGCCCGCCATGGAACCCACCACACCGATGATCTTCCCGACCACACAGCCGATCAGGATGCCCAGCGTGACGGGTGAGGTGAACGCGTCGGCCAGCCGCGCGCCGCTCAGCTCGATCCCCGCGTTGGCCAGGGCGAACAGCGGCACGATGCCGAAGCTCACCCAGGGCAGGAACCGCTCCTCCAGCCGCTCGTTCGGCGAGATCGCCGAGGCCAGGCCCCGCGCCGCCGAACGCTGCAGCTCCGGCGTCGGCTGCTCCCGGAACAGCCGGAAGAGACGGCTCGCCCGCTCCAGGTCCCCGCGGGGCGCCGGGTAGGCGATGACCAGGGCCCCGACCGCCAGACCCGTCACGACCGGATCGATCCCGGCCTCGTGCAGCGCCACCCACACCACCACGGCCAGGAGGGAGCAGAACAGACCGCGACCGGCGTCCGCCAGCCGCAGCACGAGGACGACGGCCAGCAGCGCGCCCAGGGCGACGAGCAGCGCCGGAAGGTGGATCTCGTCGCTGTAGAAGACGGCGATGACGAACAGCGCCACCACGTCGTCGACGACCGAGATGGACAGCATGAGCGCCCGCAGCGAGGCCGGCAGCCGATGGCGCAGGACGGCCAGGATGCCCAGCGCGAACGCGGTGTCGGTGGACATGGCCGTGCCCCAGCCGTGCACCGAGTCGTGCCCCGCGTTGATCACGACGTAGATCACGGCGGGAACCACCATGCTGCCCAGGCCGGCCACCGCGCTGAGCAGCACCCACCGCCGGTCCCGCAGTTCCCCCATGTCGAACTCGCGCCGCGCCTCCAGCCCGACGACGAAGAAGAACAGGCTCATCAGCCCCGCGTTGATCCACTCGTGGACCGTCAGCGACAGGTGACGGGTGTCGAAGCCGACCGTGAAGTGGGCCTGCCACACGGCCTCGTAGGAGTGGAAGTCGATGTTGGCCCAGAGCAGGGCCGCGACGACGGCCACCAGGAGCAGGACCGCGCTGCCGGTCTCCGTCTGCACGAAGGTGCGCCAGCGGGTACCGCCCCTGGTGGACATCTCCTGTGCTGTCTTGTGGGACTCAGTCTCACTCACGCGGGCGATTATGGCCGCCCGGGGCCCGTTCCTCGCGCAGGCTCGTCACCAGGTCGCGCGGCAGTCCGTGGGTGTCGTGGAGGTAGTGGAAGTCGTCCTCTCCCAGCGGGCCGCGGAAACGGGGCCGGGAGAGCACGCTCCGGCCGCGCTCCAGGAGCCCGCGGAACCGGCTCTCCTCCTCCAGCAGCAGTCGCCGTACGGTCCCGGGGTCCCCCTCCTGCCGGAAGTGGCCCAGGGTGTGGGAGACCAGCTCCAGGGGGAGGTCGCCGAGGCCGCGCGACGGATCGTCCCGCCACAGCACGGTGAGGACCCGTCGCACGAGGCGGCGCAGCACGTACCCCCGTCCGGTGTTGGCCGGGCGGACCCCGTCACCGATGATGACGACGGCCGAGCGCAGATGGTCGACGGCCAGCCGCAGCGACGGTTCGTCCAGCGGCCACAGGGGCGGCACCAGGCGCCGCCACGGGTCGAAGACGTCGCACTCGAACACCGACGGCCTGCCCTGGAGCAGCGAGGAGAGGCGCTCCAGTCCGAGGCCGGTGTCGATGTTGCGCTGCGGCAGCGGCACCAGGCTGCCGTCGTCCAGGCGGCGGTGACGCATCATCACGTGGTTCCACACCTCGACCCAGCGGTCGTCGCGGGTGGGTGTCGACCGGGGCGGGGTGTCACCGGTCCACAGGAAGATCTCCGAATCGGGTCCGCACGGGCCGACCGGACCGTTGGACCACCAGTTGTCCTCCACCGTCAGCTCCACCGGCACACCCCGCTCCTGCCACAGCCGGAGCGACTCGGTGTCCGGTCCCACCTGGTCCCCGCCGCCGTACACCGTGGCGTGCAGCAGCCCCGGATCGATGCCCAGGCCCTCGGTGAGCAGCCGGTGGGCCCAGTCGAGGCTCTGCCGGCTCTCGTAGTCGCCCAGGGACCAGGTACCGAGCATCTCGAAGACGGTGAGATGGGTGCTGTCGCCGACCTCCTCCAGGTCCGTGGTGCGCAGACAGCGCTGGACGTTGACCAGCCGCCGGCCCAGCGGGTGCGGACGGCCCTCCAGGTACGGGGTGAGCGGATGCATGCCGGAGGTGGTGAACAGCACGGAGTCGCCCGGTGGGGACAGCAGGGTCGAGCCGGTGATCCGGCGGTGACCGTGTTCCTCGTAGTACTCGGTGAACGTGCGGACGATCTGCTCGGTGTCCATGGGGGTGACTCCTTCGCTGCGTGGCGGGAGGCACCGGAGAACGGGACCGTGCGAGCGGGGCGGCGAGGCGAGGGGCCGGAACGCCACGAGACCACCGACGGGCCGTTTCCGGTCGCCGGTGGGAAAGGGAGAAGGTCAGGCGGCGGCGGCCGGCGAGCTGGTCGCTCGCGCGGTCGCGAAGATGCTTCGGCCGATGACGTTCATGCGGACGACGGTAGCGCCCGCCACCGCTCGGTGCACGCGAATATCCGCGGGACGGCCGGGATCCGCGGGACGGCCGGGATCCGCGGGACGGCCGGGATCCGCGGGACGGCCGGGATCCACGGGACGGCCGGGATCCGCGGGACGGCCGAGGGCGGTGTCGGCCGGTGTCAGAGCACGTCGTAGGTCAGGTGGGTCGCGGTGGACGTCGGGGTCACGCTCCGCTGTGCCAGCGAGCGGGGAGCCCGGCCGGGGAAGAGCGGCGTCCCGGTGCCCAGCACGACGGGCGCCAGGTGGAGCGTCAGCGAGTCGACCAGTCCCGCGTCGAGCGCCGAACCGATCAGGGCGCCGCCGCCCATGAGGACGACGTCGAGGTCCCGGCCGGCGGCCGTCGAGGCCGCCTCGGCACGCTCGCGCGCGGCGGTCACCGCGTCGGCCAGGCCGGTGGTGACGAAGGTCCAGTCGAGGCCGGTGAGGCGCACCGACTCCGGCCGTGAGCCGGTGACGACGAGGAACGCCGGTCTGCCGACCTCGCCCGCGCCGTAGCCGGTCGTGTCGTCCCAGCCGCCCGGTCCGTCGACCACGTCGAAGAGGTGGCGGCCGAGGACGACCGCACCCGACCGGGCGGTGGCCTCGCGCAGGATCCGGCGGTCTTCGGGGTCGTCGGAGAACGCCCAGGTGTGCAGGGGCTCGCCGCCGGTGCCCAGGCCGTTGTCCGGGCCGGGGTCGGGTCCGGTGACGAAGCCGTCGAGGGAGACCGAGATGTCCGCGATGATGTGCGTCATGTCAGGGTGGACCCGTGCCGCCGGCGGAACTCATCGGTCGCCGTCGCCGTGGAGGGCGGCCAGGTCCTCGCCGGTCCGCAGCGCACCCGTGACCTCGGCCTCCGCCTCCCGGGGCGCCCGGACCGCCAGGGTCCGGTCGTCGCTCTCGGCCGTGACCCCACCCGTCACGCGCAGGCCCGTCACGGCGCGGCTGCCGGCGGCGAGGACGTACCAGTCACCCTCGGGGGAACGCCAGCGGGTGTCGGCCACCACGTGCTGGCCGAACCGGCTGCACGCCGCCGTTCCCCGGGCGCGTACCACCGGCTGGGCGGCGTCGCGCGTGCGCAGGTCCACGGAGACCTCGTCGGTGCCGCGCCAGGTGACGGCGCGGGCACAGGACCACACGGCACGTCCGGCGTCCTGGGGGAGCCGCTGGTCGGCGAAGTCCCAGAGATTGACGGCGCGGACCGGCTCGCCCTCGTCCAGGAGGCCGTCCAGGCCGCACGCCAGCCGGGACCAGGCCGCCAGGGCGGCGCCCCCGGTGGCCTCCCTGGGCTGGCGGGCCGGAGGAGTGCCGGCACCGGGCAGCGGCGTGTAGGTGAGGTGCACGGGGGAGAGACCGCCCCGGTCGGCCAGGAGGAACGCGTGGTCCTCGACGATGCGGGAGGACGACCGCAGTTGCAGCACCGTGCGCCGCTCGCAGGACCCGCCCGCCGGTGTCACCGGCACGGGCTCGGTGACACCGTCCGCCGAGACGTCGAGGTCGCGTGCGGCGTCGTCGGGGCGCAGCAGGTCACGGGTGCCGGCCTCGGCGATCCACGGGGCCAGCAGGTACCGGGCCGCTCCGTCGCGTTGCGTCAAGGCGACCGCGGCGGCGGTGGTGACGTCCGCGTCGTCGACCCGCGCCACGGACAGGGCGGCGGGCTCACCGCCGGAGGTGTCCGGCTCCGTGTACCGGGCGAGCCGCCGGCCGTCGTGGAGGAGGACGACCGTGCGGGCGTCCACCTCGCCCGCGTAGAGCAGTTGCGGGGAACCGGGCGGAGGGTCCGTAGGTGTGCCCGGAGCGAAGGAGACGTCCGTGTTCCCGCGTGACGGGCTCGACCAGGTCTCCAGGGCCCGGGTGAGCAGCGCGGTGTCGTCGGACCGGTCGCCGCGGGCCGGCCAGGCGGTGAAGTCCACCCGCGAGGTGTCCGCCCACAGTGCGGGGTCCGTGCGGCGCAGGTCCTGTGCGGCGGGCGCGGAGGGGGACCGTGCGACGCCGGACCCCGCCGCGTCGGAGCCCTCGGTGTCCTGGCCGGTGGCGACGAGCGCCGTCGCGGTGACGAGTGCGGCGAGCACCACCGCGCCTGCCAGCCGCGTCCGCCGCCTGCGGCGCAGCAGGTCCGTCGGCTGCGCCCGCACGGTGCACGCGTCGAACTCGCTGGGGGCCGCGGCCGACAGCACACTCGCCGCCACGGCACCGTTGCCGAGGCCGAGGCGGTCCGCGGCGCGCAGGGCCCCGGCCGGATCCTCGGCGCCGGCGGCCCGCAGCATCTCCAGGACCTCCGGCTCGGACAGCCCGTCCACGTGCCGCAGGACGAACGCGCCCCGGGTGGCCGGTTCCGCGCCGGACAGCACCCGGCCCAGGGCCATGTCGTCGGCGTCGCCCGACCGGGGGAACAGCCGCAGCCCCAGCACGATGGGCAGCCGGCGCGGCGGCCACACCGCCGCCGCCCGGCCCGCCCAGCTGCCCGCGCGCCGCCCGTCCTTGAGCGCGGCGCGCAGGACGGCGACGCGCAGGTCGTTGCCGATGAGGGCCGCGACCGGCTCGGCACCGGCGCGCGGAGCCGGCACACCGGGCGTCGGCCGTGCTCCGCCGCCGGTCCGGGGCAGGGCCCGCTGGGCGAGGGAGTGGGCCCTGAGGACCCTGCGGTGTCTGCCCAACGAGGCAGGCAGCACCAGGTACGCCAGGCGTACGAGGCCGCCGTACTGCTCGACCAGCACGGACTCGGCTCTCTGAACACGCCCTTGGGCCGGGCGACTTCTCTCACGGAACCGACTGACGGGCATAGGCGGTGCCCTCCACGACCGAGGATCTGCTGTTGCTGATCTCTCAAACGAGTGAATCGCGTGATGGTCACACGACGGTCGTGGCCCGGTTCCACCCGAAGGGGTCGGCACGGCGTCCCGGGCGGCGTCCCGCCACCCGGTCCTCCTCACTTCACTGAGAGCCGCACCAGCCCTTCGTGCGAGCGGGGCGTACCGTCCACCGTCACCGCGACGTAGCGGGCCGGGCCCCGGTACGCGACCGTGCGCACCCGCCCGTGACCGGTCAGCGTCCCCACCCGCCGGTACCGCACGCCGTCGGTGCTGAACTCCACGCGGGCCGCCGGGGCCGAGCCGGTCGTCCACTCCGCCTCCACCCGGCGGACCTCGGTGCTCGCGCCGAGGTCGACCACCATGCGGCCGTCCCGGCCCGGCCGCCACGCCGTGTCGGGGGCACCGTCCACGGCGGCACCCGGGCCGGACATCCCCGGTGGCAGCGGATTGGTGGGGAAGGTGTTCCGCCCGAGGGCGTGGTCGTCGTGCGGGAAGGGCCGGGCGCCGCGCAGCGTGACACGGACCTCGTGCCCATGGCGCACGGTCGCGACGGTGCTGCGCCCCTGGGCCTCGATCCGCACCCGGCAGCGGGGGCCCGACAGGTGCAGGGTCGCCCCGTCACTCACCCTGACCCGCAGCCCCGGCGGCAGGCTCCCGCCCAGGAGCGGCATGAGCGTGAACCGGGGCGGGAGCAGCAGCGCGGACGCGGCGTCCAGGCGCGCCGTGTAGCCGATACCCTGCCGGGTCACCGTCTGCTCGCCCTCGTACACGTGCCGGTGACGCCCCTCCTGCGGCACCTCTACCCCGGTGTGGACCGCGTCCGCCGAGAGGTTGAACAGGCTCAGGTGATCGTCCACGAGGGCCGCACGGACCCGGGCGTCCTCGGCCACGGGGGCCGGCCGGCCCGCCAGCGCGCGCAACTCGGCGGGGGACGCAGCGCAGTGCCCCTCGATCACGAGAGCGTCCCGCGCCCCTTCGGCCGGCACGATCGTGTCGCCGTACACCGCCACCGTGTGCGCGCCGCCGCCACGGACGACCAGACCGGCGCGGCCGTCGATGTCGAGCCAGCCACCCTCGCTGCGCAGCGCCGGGGCCGGTCCGGTGGCCAGGTCCGTCCACCGCTCGCCGTCGGACGAGCCCTGTATCAGGTAGGAGCGTCCGGCGGCCGCCTCCCAGCGCAGGGTGACCCGGTCGACCGCACGGGCGGCGCCGAGGTCCACCGCCCACCAGCTGTCCGCGCGCTTCCTGTCCTCGCGGGAGACCGCCCAGCGGGTGCCGGGGTCGCCGTCCGCCGCCAGGCCGGCGGTCATCCCGGCCGACTGCGAGGACGCCGTCGCGGCCCTGCCGCGCGCGAGGTCCTCGGTGCCGTCCCCGGCGCGGACCTCGACGGCGTACAGCGAGTACCCGTACGTCGGGTCGGGCCGCACGCCCAGCATCCTGACGTGGCGCACCGTCGCGGCCAGGAAGGCCAGTTCGTCGACGCGTCCCTTCGCCGCGGGCGAGGCGTCCTGCGCGCGGACCGTGGCCGAACCCTCCGCGAACCGGTAGGTGCGGCTGCCGTCCAGGCCGGCCACACCCGGCATCGTGAGGTTGTGCACCTCCAGCCGCGAGCCGCCCGCTCCCGCCCCGTCACAGGCGTAGACGACACCGCCCGAGGGGAGGGTCGCGTACCCCGCGAAGCCCTCGCCCAGCCGCAGCACGGTGGCGCTGCCGTCGAACCCGTCGCGCAGGGCGGTGTGCACGCGCACCTGCCTGCCGGTGACCTTCGCGGCCGTCGAGGGCAGGAACATCGGTGTGCCGCCGCTGAGCCGGAACAGCCAGTCGTCGTGCCCGGGCTGCCAGCCGAACTTGACGAACCCGGGCTTCGTCACCACGCCCGCCCAGGCGGCGGGGGACTGGTGGGAGACCAGACCCGGTCCGGTCCCGAAGTCCGTGACGCCCGCCGCGTGCGCGAACAGCTCCTCGCGCGACATCGGGCGCACCCCGCGGCCGGCGGTCGGCCACACGTGCAGCAGGTAGCTGATCGCGAGTTCCGCGCGTGCCTCCGGCTCGTACTTGGGCTCGCCCGAGAACTTCGCGAGCCGGTACTCCGGCGGATACTTCTGGTACGCCTCCAGCCGCTCGGCGAGGTCCGCCTCCGCGCGGGCCGCCGCCCGGTCCCCGGCCACCCGGGAGAGGAAGGCCAGCGGGATCACGTCCCTGCCGTACAGGTGCTCCCGGTCGTTCACCATGGGCATCAGCGGCTCGCCCGCGTCCGACATGACACCCAGCAGCGTGCGCCACAGCGGTTCCGCGTTGGGCTGCCTGGTCAGGACCTCGGGCAGCGGCTCGCCCGCCGCGAGGAAGTGCGCGGCGTTGCGGCCCGAGGTGCGCCACATCTCCGCCTGGTAGTGCGGGCCGAACGAGCCGTGGTTCTCCACGATGAAGGTGTCGTACGCGTTGTGCGCGGTGTTGCGCGAGACCGGGACGCCGTCCACGCGTGCCGGGTTGGCCAGGTCGGCGGCGGGCAGCCCGCCCTCGTTGCGCGACCAGGTTCCGTAGTCGGTGGCCCAGCCGGCCCGGCGCCGGTCGTCCGGTGCCCAGGCCAGCGCAGGGGCGAGGGTCTGCGCGTACAGGCCCATCTCCTCCAGCTTGGTGTCACCGACGTGCCCGCCCTCGAGGCCGTTCGGGGTCCAGTCCCCGGAGGCCGGGTCGTCGCCGGTGCCCAGGGAGTGGGTGTACGCCGCCTGTTCGCGGGTGATGGTGTCGACGGCGGCGCGGGTGCCCGCGTCCAGCTCGTCCCAGAGCAGGTGCGCGGCGAGGATGAAGTACGACTGGAACGTGGTGTCGAAGAACAGGGTGCGGCCCCACTCGGTGCCGCCGGTGAGCCGGTTGGAGGAGGCGAAGTGGCGCAGGGTCGCCAGGGTCCGGCGCCTGAGGGTCTCCCGGTCGACGCCGGCCTCGCGCTCGTCGAAGGTCCCGTGGGTGAGCAGCACGGCGTGTCCGAGGACGACGGCGAAGCCGAAGTACTCATCCGTGTAGGTCCCCTTGGCCTCGTCCCACTGCGTCTCGGACCAGCGGGTGTGCTTCAGCAGGACGCGGTGGTACGTGGCGGCGACCTCGTCGGGCGGATCGACGGACCGGGCCGCGGCCGAGCCGGAGGCGGCGGCCGGGGACGCGCCCAGCACCGGCTGGAGCGCGGCCGCGGCGCCGCTCGCGCCGAGCAGTTGGAGCAGGAGCCTGCGGCCGACAGGGAGGGAAACGGGGCCCATCACGGTCCTTCTTCACCAGGCGACAACGTTGTCAACGAAGGTCATCCTTGAACGTTCCGGAGAGGCGTGTCAATGGTCGTGCGTTCATCCGTCCCGGCGGGGCGCGGATGGGGCGGCGGCGACGTGGAGGGGCCGGGGTCAGGTCGTCCGCGGGGTGAGCAGCTCGGCCCGGGCCCGCGCCCAGACAGCTCTGGGGTCGAAGGTGTCGGAGCTCCAGGTGGCCGAGGTCAGCTCCCCCCTGCCGTGGTATGCCCGCATGATCTTCACGTGCGGCGGCCAGCCGACGAACCCGCGCAGCGCGGCGTGATCGCGCCAGACGGCCACGGCCCCGCATCTGCGGCCGGTGCGCTCCGCCCACAGCCACATGCCGTGCGCCCCGTCCAGCTCCTGCCAGTCGGAGGCGAGGTGCCGGGCCGCCCGGTAGATCCCGGGCAGGTCCGTGATCCTGCGGGGGGCGAAGTCGGTGATGCTCACCAGGACGGGGCCGGGCCGGCCGCTCGCCGGTCCGGCAGTCCAGGAGGATCTCAGAATTTTAGTAGGCATGTGCTTACGATCTGCTTGTGCCTACTGATTGTCAACGGGTAGGTTCGGCGCCGTGAACGCTGCCGCTGGAGACGCGCCCAGACCCGACCTCGCCGCGATGGTCGTCCCCCTCGGCCGCGCGCTGATGGCCGCCGAGCAACCCGTCCTCGACGCCCACGGGCTGAGCATGTGGGGGTATGTCGCGCTGTCGGCCCTCGGGGACACACCCCTGCGCACCCAGGCCGCGCTGGCGGCGGCCATCAACGCCGACAAGACCCGCATCATCGCCGTGCTGGACGACCTGGAGTCGCGCGAGCTGCTCACCCGCCGGCCCGACCCGGAGGACCGCCGGGCCCGGCTGCTCTCCCTCACTCCCGAAGGCCGCCGGCTGCGGGACTCCGTGCGGGACGAGATCCAGCGGCGCGAGGAGTCCTGGCTCGGACAGCTGGCGGACGCCGACCGGGAGAGCTTCCTGCGGAGCCTGCGCACGCTCTTCGAGCTGAGTCGCCGGAGCCCGGAGCGGTAGCCGCGCCACGGTGGGGCCGTCGGCTCGACGGGTTCGGGGGCGGTTGGCGCCGGGCCGGGGTGGTCGGAGGCACTGCGGGCGAAACTGAACCGGCTCGCCGAGCGGGGCTGGCTGCGCAAGCTGGCCGACGGAAAGTTCACCACACGCTGTGAGCACCGGACCCGAGCGCAGTCCTGCTGTCGGGACTATTCGCAGTGCAGCGGGCTTCAGCCCGGTGGTGAAGCGGATCTGAGAGCTGCTCTGACCTCAGCTGTGTGCACGGATCCGCACTGTTCACCTCAGCCCAGGTCAGAGCGGCCGGTTCTGCTGCTCGATGTACTGCTTCACGGTGCTGAGCGGTGCGCCGCCGACGGAACCGGCGAAGTACGAGCCGGACCAGAGTCGTTGTGCCCGCCAGTAGTGGCGGACGAGGTCGGGGAACTCCTGGCGCAGCCGCCGGGAAGAGACGCCCTTGAGGCTGTTGACCAGCTTGGACACGGCGACCTTCGGCGGGAAGTTCACGAGCAGGTGGATGTGGTTGTTCTCGCCGTTGAACTCGACCAGCTCGGCCTCGAAGTCCTCGCACACGGCCCGCATGATCTCCTCGCACCGCGTCAGGTGTCGATCGGCTAAGACCTTGTGCCGGTACTTCGTCACGAAAACCAAGTGGACATGCATGCGGAAGACACAGTGACGACCAGTACGAACGTTCTCATCAATACCCATAAACCAATTGCGTATCATGATCCGCGTGCAGCTTCGGTACAGCTTCCGTCTGTACCCGAGCGCCGGTCAGCGCAGCGCGTTGGCGAGGGCGTTCGGGTGGTCTACAACGACGCGCTCCGCGCTCGGGAGACCGCCCGCAGCGAAGGCACGCCGTTCCCGAAGACCGGGGACCTGTCGAAGGCGCTCATCACCGAGGCGAAGAACACCCCGGAGCGGGCCTGGCTCGGCGAGGTCTCCGCGGTCGTCCTCCAGCAGTCCCTCCGCGACCTGGACACCGCGTACAAGAACTTCTTCGACGGGCTCAAGGGCAAGCGCCCCCGTATGGGCGCACCCCGGTACAAGTCGCGGAAGGACACCCGGCAGGCCGTCCGGTTCACCGCGAACGCCCGCTGGTCGATCACTACCGGCGGAAAGCTGCGTCTGCCGAAGATCGGCGACGTCAAGGTGACGTGGTCGCGGACGCTGCCCTCCGTGCCGTCGACGGTGACGGTGGTCAAGGACAGTGCGGGCCGGTACTTCGCGAGCTTCGTCGTCGAGACCGGCACGGAGGAAGCCCTTCCCGAGGTCACACCCGGGCTGGGCATCGATCTCGGGCTCGGGCACTTCGCGGTCCTCTCCGACGGGACGAAGGTCGACAGCCCGCGCTTCCTGCGCCGCGCCGAGAAGCGCCTGAAGAAGGCACAGCGCGCCCTCTCCCGCAAGGAGAAGGGCTCCAGCAACCGGAACAAGGCCCGGATCAAGGTCGCTCGCGCACACGCGAAGGTGGCCGACGCACGCCGCGAGTTCCACCACCAGCTCTCCACGAAGCTGATCCGCGAGAACCAAGCGGTCGCCGTGGAGGACCTGGCGGTGAAGGGACTCGCCCGCACGCGCCTGGCCAAGTCCGTCCACGACGCCGGATGGTCGGCGTTCGTGAACATGCTGGAGTACAAGGCCGCACGGTACGGGCGCACCTTCGTGAAGATCGGCCGCTTCGAGCCGACCTCCCAGGTGTGCTCGCAGTGCGGCGTGAAGGACGGCCCGAAGCCGCTGCACGTCCGTGTGTGGACGTGTGGGGCGTGCGGGTCGGTCCTGGACCGGGACATCAACGCGGCGGTCAACGTCGCCAAGGCGGCCGGACTGGCCGTGTCAGCCTGTGGAGCGCAGGTAAGACCGGGACTCGTCCCGGCACCGCGCAGCGAAGCAGGAACCCACCCGACACCGCAGCCTTCAACGGCGCGGTAGGCGGGAATCGCCGTCCTTCAGGGCGGCGAGGATGTCAATTGCGCCAGAACAGGTGGTGCACCACTCCGCTCGAGCTGGGGACCACGTCGAGGTGGAAGCGGTCGGTCAGCTCGTCCGGGGACTCCCACAGGCGGGCACCGGAGCCGAGCGTGATCGACGGGTTCACCACCACGTGCAAGGTGTCCACCAGGTCCGCGTCCAGGAAGGCGCGGATGGTCGTGGCGCCGCCACCGACGCGGACGTCCTTGCCCCGGGCCGCCTCCTTCGCCTTCTCCAGGACCTTGGCGGGGTCGTCGTCGACGAAATGGAAGGTCGTGTCCGACAGGGAGAAGGACGGGCGGGTGTGGTGGGTCATGACGAAGACCGGGGTGTGGAAGGGCGGTTCGTCGCCCCACCAGCCCTGCCACTCCTCGTTCTCCCAAGGGCCGCGCTGCGGGCCGAACTTGTTGCGTCCCATGATCTCGGCGCCGATGTTGTGGTCGTAGTCGCGGATGAAGTAGTCGTCCAGTCCGCGGCTGCCGCCCGGCTCCGTCCGCATCTTCCAGCTGGCCGTGGCGCCTGCCCAGCTCAACAGGCTCATCGGATCGGCGTGGCCGAAGGGCCGCTCCAGGCCCTGCCCCTCGCCCGCGCCGAATCCGTCGCTCGAGACGGTGAAGTTCTGGACCCGCAGCAACTGAGCCATGGTGCTCCCTGCTCCCGTTCGGTGATCTCTGATCATCGCTGTCGGAAGGGTAGACCCGCGGGCCCGGGAAAACTCATCGCAGCCGGCCGAGGTCGTAGCCGGTGAAGTCGGCGTACGGCAGGTAACCGATGCGCCGGTACAGCGCGTTGCTCGTGAGGTTGGCGGGGTCGGTGAACAGGACGACGTCGGTCGCACCCGCGTTCAGCGCGGCCCGGGTCACCGCGACGGTCACGGCGCCCGCGTAGCCCCGGCCGCGGAGCCGGGCCGGGGTGTAGACGGGATCGATGCGGACCTGGCCGCCTACCAGGGGATTGGCGCCCGCCATGGAGACGGGGGTACCGTCCGCGTCCTCCCAGTAGGTGTAGCGCTTCTCGGCGAAGCGGGTGCCGGCCCAGGTGCCGGCGTCTATGGAGACGCTCTCCCCGACGTCCGCCGCGAAGTCGCGGCACCATCCCATGAGGTGCTCGTGTTCCCGCTCCTCCACCGACCGTCCCCGGCCCGCCGGAACCGGCTCCGGCGGGGTCAGCGTGCCGAGACGGTGCAGCCGGCCGCGCCAACCGTGCACGGCGGCGGCGCCGGTGTGCCGCTGCCAGGCCTCGGCGAACCCGGTGGCGGTGTCGTGGTCGGCGAGCACGCCGGCGACGGTGAGACCGAGGCCGGTGAGGCGGCCGGCGAGGACGTCGGCCTGCTCGGGGGAGAGGGCGGTGAGGACGACGCGGTGGGACGGGAGGCGGTAGAGGGCCGCGTGAACCTCGCCCCCCGCCTCCAGCAGCCCGAACACGACGGGGCCGGGGCCGAACGCGGCCGTGCCCCGGGTGCGCATCTTCTCCAGGGTCGTCAGTTGCGTGGTGTGCAGGGCGGGCCGTGAGCGCAGGAAGTCTCCGGCGCGGGCGAGGAACGTGTCGAGGTCTTCGGTGAAGTGCCAGTCGTCCGGTCGCATACTTCATGATCTACGACGCGGGCGGGTCCGGGGGAGTGCTGTGCCCGAAGTGCGTGCGATCGACGCCCCGGCCGCGCGGCGCGCTCGTCGGCGCTCGGCGCGAGGAGAGCGCGTACCAGGAAGGCGCTCGGGCGCTCAGCGGCCGCGCCGCCGCCATCGGACGACCGCGACCCCCGCGAGGAGCCCCAGGGCCAGCGCGGCGGCGCCGGGAGCGGGGGAGCGGCCGCGCGTGCGTTCTCGCGCGGCCGTGTCCACGGGCGGGGGGCCTGCCCGGTGCTCCGGTGCCGGTGCGGCGGGTTCGTCCGACTCGGACAGGCCCTGGGCGATGCGCTGCCACACGTGCGCCGGAGGGGCGCTCGGGAGGTCCGGCTCCTCGACTCCGCGGGCCGCCATGACGACGCGGGTCATGAGGTGCAGTTCCTCCCGGCAGCGCCCGCAGGCGGCGAGGTGCCGGAGGGCGTCGGCGTCGTCGTGCGTGACGTCGTTTCCGAGTGCCAGTTCCACCAGCTGCGCGGGGTCGACGTGTGGCACCGCTGCCCTCCTGCCGGTGTGCCGGGGCCGGTTCACCCACGGTGCTCCGCGGCCCGGCGGATCACCAGGACGCCGGTCAGGGTGACCATGCCCGTCACGGCCGCCCAGGCCAGCCACTGCTCCGAGGAGTTCGGGCTGAGGCCGGCGGCGTTGGCGCCCGAGTAGCCGGCGCCCGGTGAGGCCTGCGTGGTGTCGAGCGTCTGGGTCGCCAGTGCCAGGTTCTTGTCGGCCGCGCTGCCCCAGGCGTAGGCGACGTTGCTCGTGCCGTTCGCGAGGTTCAGGTCGGCCGGGCCGATCGCCACGGTGTCGGTGCCGGCGAGCACCACATCGGCGGAGACCGTGCCGGCGTCGACCACGGCGGTGTCCTGCTTCGGGTTCTCCAGCCCCTTGAACACGGGCTGACCGTCCGCGCGGACGTCCACGGCGGGCGCGGCGGCGACGTGGCGTACCGTCAGCCGCGACTGGCCGTCGCCGACCGCGGAGACGTCGTTGGTGAAGGCCGTCAGCTGGGGTGTGCCGTCGGCGGACAGGTGCGCGGCGAGGGTGGCGTTCCCTCCGGCGGGTACCTCGACCTGCTTCTCGATGGCCGGAGTGCCGTCGGGACCCTGGCCGGCCTCGAAGACCTGGATGTCGTAGGTACCTGCCTTCAAGGACTGCGGGTCCGTCACCGTGCCGGGCTTGAAGTCGCTCAGCAGCTCGTCACCGTTGGCGTAGACGTCGACGGTGAGTCCGGGAACGCCGTGGAAGACGGACACCATGGCCGAGTCGTCACCGCCGCCCGCGGGCGCGGACACGGCGGGTGCGGCGGCGGTGAGGGCCAGGGCGCAGGCTCCGGCCGACGCGCCGAGGATGAGCGGGATTCGGGAAGCCATGAGGATCATCCCTTCTTCGAGTGGCGCCCGTCGGGGCGGTCTCGTTGGTGGCTCGTATGTGGTTCCGGCACGGGCGTCACGACGGATGCGCCGTGCGGTGCGCTTTCTCCTCGCGGGCCGCCGCCCGCTCGTCGGCGCGGCCCTGTTCGATCCCCTCGCGCAGCCGGTGCAGACCGCGGCGGGTGTGGCTCTTGACCGTGCCCAGCGGCGTGCCGGTGCGCTCGGCGATCTGGACCTGGGTGAGGTCCTCGTAGAAGGCCATGCACAGGACCTCACGCTGGCCGCGGGGCAGCCGCGACAACGCGTCGACCAGCAGCACCCGGTCCAGGACCTCGTCCACGCCCGCTTCGTGGCGGTGCCCGTCGGCGTCGTACGCCACCGATTCCACCAGGGCGAGGCGGCGCGTCCTGGCCGCCAGGGCGTCGACGATCTTGCGGCGCGTGATGCCGACCAGCCAGCTGCCGAGCGGCCCCCGCTCGGGACGGTAGCCCGCCCGTCCGCGCCAGGCGCCGATGAACACCTGCTGCGTCACGTCCTCGGCCTCGTGGGGATCTCCGAGCGAGCGGCTGGCCAGGGTGTGGACGAGTGAGCCCCAGCGCCGGTAGACGGCCGCGAAGGCGATCTCGTCGGACGCGCACAGACCACGGGCCAGCTCCTCCTCGTCCGGCGGGCTCGCCGGCGGACCGGCGGGGACGTCGGAGTGTCGCGCTTTCGTGCTCATGATCTGTTCCTCCTGCCGTCTGCGCTGTCCGAGGCGGAGAGCCCTCCGCGCGCGGGTTCCGGACGGTGCGGGATGCGTGGGCAGCAGCCCTTGGGAAACAGTCTTGTGAGACCGAACGACGCACACAACATGCATCGTTTGTGCGTCGTAAGGTGGGAATATGCGTCTGCACGGGGACGATGAGACCGATGCCGAGGCGGATGCCCGGCGTGGTGGCGGGCTGACCACCGGCGAGGTGGCACGGCGCCTCGGGGTGGCGCCGACCACCGTCCGGTCGTGGGACCGCCGCTACGGGCTCGGTCCCGCCGCGCACACCGGCGGCCGGCACCGCCGCTGGACCGCCGACGACCTCGCCCGGCTGGAACGGATGTGCGCGCTGACGGCGACCGGGCTGCCACCCGCCGAGGCCGCCCGCCTGGCCCTCGGCGAGACCGCCCCCGACACGCCCCCGCGCCGGACCGTTCCCCGGCCGCCGCCCCCGCAACGCAGCCGCGCCGGCACCGGCATGCGGCTCGGTGACGTACGTCAGGAGTGCAAGGGCATCGCCCGCTCGGCCCTGCGACTCGACGCCGCAGCCCTCGACACACTGCTGGAGGACGCCATCGAGGAGCACGGCCTGGTCGCCGCCTGGACGGAGGTGATCATGCCGACGCTCCAGGCCGTCGGACGCAAGTGGGAGACCGCGGGCGAGCGGTACGTCGAGGTCGAGCACTTCCTGTCCTGGCACGTCTCCGGCGCCCTGCGCCGCCACGCGCCGCCCGTGGTCGCCGACCGGCCCGGCGCCACCACGGTGCTCGCCTGCGTGCCCGCGGAGAACCACACGCTGCCCCTGGAGGTCCTGGCCGCCGCGCTGGCCGAACGGGGCCTGCCGGTCCGCATGTTCGGCGGCGCCCTGCCCGTCGAGTCGCTCGTGGCCGCCGTCCGCAGGACCGGCCCGGCCGCGGTGGGGCTGTGGGCGCAGTCCCGCACCACGGCAAGCCGGCCGCTCGCCCAGCACGTCTCGGCGATCGAGTGGGGCGTGCGCGGCGCCCGCAGGAAGCCCGTGGTGCTGACGCTCGGCCCCGGCTGGGCCGGGCAGACCTCACCGGGGCTGCCGCACCCGCCGGGCCTGTCGGAGGCCGTCGCGGTGGTGGAGTCGGTCGTACACAGGTGACGTCGCTCGTCCTCTCGGGTACCCGACGGCGGTGCCGCCTGGCCTCACCGGGCGGAACGTGCTCGGGTGGATCCGGTCTCCCGGCGGGCGGAGGCCGCTGTCGAAGGAGGGGCGCGCATGACGACTCACCACCACGGCACCCCGGACACGGTCGTCGTCGGAGCGGGGCTCGCCGGTCTGGCCTGCGCGCTGGACCTGTGCCGGGCCGGACGGCGGGTGGCGCTGCTGGAGGCGTCCGACGGGGTCGGCGGACGGATGCGCACGGACCGGCGGGACGGGTTTCTGCTGGACCGCGGCTTCCAGGTGTTCAACACCTCGTACCCCCAGGTCAAGCGGCGCCTCGACCTGCGCGCCCTGCGCCTTCGGCCGTTCACCCCGGGCATCGTCGCGCACACCCCGGCGGGTGCCGTCCGCCTCGCCGATCCGACCCGGCGTCCCCGGGCGGCGGGAACGCTGCTGCCCGGGAGGGTGCTGGACGCCCGTGACCTGGCCGCCCTGGCCGCGCTCACCGCCCGGGACACCCTGCTCCCCGCCGGTCTGCTCAAACGGGGTCCCGACCGGTCCACCGCCGACGCACTGTCCCGCGCCGGAGTCTCCGACGCGGTGGTCACCGGCATCCTGCGGCCCTTCCTGTCCGGGGTGTTCCTGGAGGACCGGCTGGAGACCTCCGCGCGCTTCTTCCACCTGGTCTGGCGCAGCATGGTCAGGGGGACCCTCTGTCTGCCCGCCGGTGGTGTCGGCGGCGTCCCCGCACAGCTGGCCGACGGCCTGCCCGAAGGAGTCCTCCGGCTGGAGACGCCCGTCGAGGCGGTCACCGCCTCCGGAGTACTCCTGGCGGACGGCCGGGAACTGCGGACCCCGTCCGTGGTGGTGGCGACGGACGCCGCTACGGCCGCACGACTGCTGCCGGGCCCTCGGGTCCCGGAGACCCGCACCGTCACCACCTACTACCACGCCGCGCCCCGCACCCCCCTGGCCGAACCCACGCTGGTCGTGGACGGCACCGGCGCGGTGCTGAACAGCTGCGTCCTGACCGAGGTCGCGCCCTCCTACGCGCCCCCGGGCACCTCGCTGGTCTCCACCTCCGTGCTCGGCCCCGACCGACCCGGAGCGGACGGGACCGTCCTGCGCCGCCTGGCCGAGCTGTACGGCACCGACACCGGCGACTGGACACCCGTCGCCACGTACACCGTCCGGGGAGCACTGCCCGCGATGACGCCGCCCTGGCCGACGAGCCGCACGACCCGTGTCTCCGTGGGCCGCTACGTCTGCGGCGACCACCGCGCGACCGGCAGTGTGCAGGGCGCCCTCGCCTCGGGCACCCGGGCCGCCCGGGAACTGCTCGCCGACCGGGCCGGCGACTGACCGCCCACCGGACGGCATCCGCCGCATCCGTCACGGGCCGGGACACGGAATACCCGGAGGACACCGACGACGGGCGAGACCGCCGCCCTGACCCCTGCGATCGGGAGTGGACAGTGAACCTCGAAGGCGCGCGTGTGCTGGTGGCCGGTGCCACCGGCGTCCTCGGCGGTGCCCTCACCGCCGAACTCGGGGCCCGGGGAGCGCGGCCGGCCCTGGCGGGACGCGACCCCGCGCGGCTCGCGTCGGCCGCACGGGCCCATCCGGGCGCCCCGACCGTCACGTTCGACGCCTACGACCCCGCCTCCTGCACCCGCGCGGTCGACGGCGCGGCGACGGAACTGGGCGGGCTGGACGCCGTCGTCACCGCCTTCGGGTCGGTGGCCTTCGGTCCGGCGGCGGAGGTCGGCGACGAGATCGCGGAGCACCTGACGGCCGTCAACGTCCTCGCGCCCACCGCCTTCTTCCGCGCCGCCTTCACCGTCCTGGGTCCCGGCTCGGCGATCGCCGCCTTCACCGGCGTCGTCGCGCGGCGCCCCCAGGCGGGCATGGCCGACTACAGCGCCTCCAAGGCGGCGCTGAGCGCCTGGCTCGACGCGGCCCGCCGCGAGGCACGGACCGGCGGCATCCGGGTCCTGGAGGTCCGGCCGGGACACCTCGACACGGGCTTCGCCGACCGGCCCGTCGCGGGCACCGCCCCGCCGATGCCGGCCGGAGGCGACCCGCACCGGGTCGTGGCGGCCGTCGCCGACGCGCTGGAGGCGGACGCCGAACTGGTCCGCACCGACCAGGACGGAACACCCGTCGTCGAACGGCACACCAGGTGAACCGGCCCGCCCCCGCCCCCGCCCCCGCGCTCGAGGCGGACGCCGAACTGGTCCGCACCGACCAGGACGGAACACCCGTCGTCGAACGGCGCACCAGGTGAACCGGCCCGCCCCCGCCCCCGCCCCCGCGCCCGACGTGACGTCGGACGTCGTCATCGTCGGCGGCGGTGCGGCCGGACTCAGCCTCGCGCTCCGGCTGACGGCCTCCGCCTCCCCGACCGTCACCCTCGTGGAGGCCCCGGACGGCCCACTGCGACCCCCCGAACGGACCTGGTGCTACTGGGATCAGGACACCGATGACCCTCATGCCCCCCACGGTGCCGACGACTTCGGCGCGGCGGTCGGCGCCTCCTGGTGCCACCTGCGCGTCCACGGCAGCGACGGCCGAGCCGTCACCGTCGACCCGGCACCCCTGCGCTACCGCATGCTCCGGTCCACGGACTTCGAACGGCTGGTGCACGCGCGGCTGGCGCGCTCCCCCGGCGTACGCGTCCTGCGCGCCACGGCTGACACGGTGCGCAACGCCGCCGACGGCACGGCGGAGGTACGCTGCACCACCCCCGACGGCGGCACCCGGCTGCTCCGGGCACGCCATGTGTTCGACTCCCGCCCCAGGCCCGCCCTGCCCCCGGCCCGGACCCGGCTGGCGCAGCACTTCCGGGGCTGGTTCGTGCGCACCGGCGCACACCGGTTCGACCCCGGCGTGGCCGACCTCATGGACTTCCGCGTCCCGCAACCGCCGCACGGCCTCGCCTTCGGCTACGTACTGCCCCTGGCACCGGACCGCGCGCTCGTCGAGTACACCGAGTTCTCCCGCACCCCGCTGACCACCGAGGCGTACGAGGCCGCGCTGGCGCACTACACCCACGACGTCCTGAAGCTCGGGGCGTTCACCGTGGAGTCGGCGGAGCAGGGGGTCATCCCGATGACCGACGCGCGCTTCGCCCGCCGGGTGGGCCCCGCCGTCTTCCGGATCGGCACCGCGGGCGGCGCCACCCGGCCCGCGACCGGATACACCTTCGCCGCCGTCCAACGGCAGAGCCGCGCGATCGCCGCGGCCCTGCACCAGGGCCGCGCCCTGGTGCCGCCTCCGCACGGGCGGCGGGCCCTCGCCATGGACGCGGTGCTGCTGCGGGCCCTGGACACCGGCCGGATCGACGGCCCCGACTTCTTCACCGGCCTCTTCCGGCGGATCCCGCCGCACCGGCTGCTGCGCTTCCTCGACGGCGACACCAGCCCGTGGGAGGAATGGGGCATCGGCCTGCGTACCCCCGTGGGCCCGATGCTCCGCACCGCCCTCGAACTCCCCTTCCTGCCCCGGCGCCCGCACCGCCCCCCACGAACCGGAGACGACCACCGATGACACTCCTGCGCGACCACGACCTGGCACGCGCCTTCGACCACGCCTCGCACACCTACGACCGGCTCACCTCCCTCAACCCCGGCTACCGCACCGACCTCCTGCGCTCCGCGCGGCGGCTGCGGCTGCCCCGAGCCGGCGCCGGCCTGCACGTCCTGGACCTCGGCTGCGGCACCGGCACCTCCACCCGGGCCCTGCTGCGGGCCGCACCCCGCGCCCGGATCACCGCCGTCGACGCCTCGGCGGGGATGCTGCGGCGCGCCCTCGCCAAACCCTGGCCGGCCCGCGTCCGTTTCCGGCACCTGACCGCCGAGGAAGTCGTCACGACCGACGAGGGACCGTACGACGCGGTCTTCGCCGCCTACCTGTTCCGCAACGTCACCGACCCGGACGGCGTCCTCGCCGCCGTCCGCACCCTGTTGCGGCCGGGCGGCCGGCTCGCCGTGCACGAGTACAGCCTCAGTGGCTCGGCCGCCCACCACGCCCTGTGGAACGCCGTCTGCCGAGGCCTCATCATTCCCGCGGGCACCCTGAGCGGCGACCGCGCCCTGTACCGGCACCTGTGGCACAGCGTCGTCCACTTCGACACCGTTCCCGCCTTCACGGCGCGCCTCACCGACGCCGGGTTCACCGGCGTACGCGCGGCCCCCGTCGCCGGGTGGCAGACCGGCATCGTGCACACCTTTCTGGCCCGCAACGGTGCCGCCGCCCCACCGGTGGAGGTGGCCCGTTGAGCGCCGGCCGGCCGGCGGCCAGGCGCGGACGCGACCGCAAGGCCGAGATCACGATGCCCACGCCGGGCCGGGACCGCCTCGACCCCGGGGACGCTCCGGCGGTCGCCGTGGTCGGCGGGGGAATCGCCGGACTGGCCGCGGCCACCCTGCTCGCCGAACGCGGCGCCCGCGTGACCCTGTACGAACGCGAGGACACACTCGGCGGACGGCTGGCCGGCCGGCCCACCCGCCTGGCCGACGGGTCCCGGGCCACCATGAGCCGCGGCTTCCACGCCTTCTTCCGCCAGTACTACAACCTGCGCGGCCTGCTGCGGCGGACCGACCCCGGACTCGACCGGCTGCGCCCCCTGCCGGACTACCCGCTGCGGCACAGCGGAGGGCTGACCGACAGCTTCGCCCGGGTCCCGCGCACCCCGCCGCTCAGCGCGCTCGGCTTCGTCGCCCTGAGCCCCACCTTCGGCTGGCGCGACCTCGCCGCCATGGACGCCGGGGCCGCCCTGCCGCTCCTCGACGTCCGGGTGCCCGAGGTCTACGACCGGTTCGACTCCATGAGCGCCACGGAGTTCCTCGAACGCGTCCGCTTCCCCGAGGCCGCGCACCATCTGGCCTTCGAGGTGTTCTCCCGCAGCTTCTTCGCGGACCCGCGGGAACTGTCCGCCGCGGAACTGCTGCTGATGTTCCACATCTACTTCCTCGGCTCGGCCGAGGGCCTGCTCTTCGACGTGCCGGACGAGCCGTTCCCCCAGGCCCTGTGGGACCCGCTCGGCGACTACCTCCAGCGCCTCGGGACCGACCTCCGCAGCGGCACCCCCGTGCGCGGCGTCCACCCGGACGACGACGGAGGAGTGGAGGTGCGCACCGACGACGCCTTGGACCGGTACGACGCCGCCGTGCTCGCCCTCGACCCCGGAGCCCTGCGCGGACTGACCGCCGCGTCACCCGGGCTCGGCACACCGGCGTGGCGCGAGGACATCGCCTCGCTCGGCACCGCGCCGCCCTTCCTCGTCTCCCGGCTCTGGCTGGACCGGCCGGTCCACGCCGACCGCGCCGGGTTCCTCGGCACCAGCGGCTACGACGGACTGGACAACATCAGCGTGCTGGAGCGCTACGAGGGCGAGGCCGCCCGCTGGGCCGCCCGGACCGGAGGCTCGGTGGTGGAACTGCACGCCTACGCGGTCCCCGCCCACGCCCACCCCGAGACCGTGCAGAACCGCCTCCTCGACAGCCTCCACCGGGTCTACCCCGAGACACGGCGGGCCCGGATCGTCGACGCCCGGCACGAATGGCGCGCGGACTGCCCCCTCTTCCCGGTCGGCTCCTACTCCCGGCGGCCCACCGTCGTGACCCCCCACCCGAACGTGACGCTGGCCGGCGACGCCATCCGCTGCGACCTGCCCGTCGCCCTGATGGAACGCGCGGCCACCACCGGCTTCCTGGCGGCCGGAGCCCTCCTCGCCGGCTGGGGAGTGCGGGGCCAGGTGCTGTGGACAGTGCCCCGGACCGGCCGGTCACCCGTACTGCGGGCACTCGGCCGGGCCGGGAACCGCCGTGCTCAGCCCGGGAACCGGCCCGTGCTGCGCAGCGCCCACCGCCGCTCCGCGTAGGCGAGGTCGTCGCGCCACAGCCGCCCGGCCGTCCGGCGCATCAACGGCCGCAGCACCGGCGCGGCGGCCCGCGCCAGCGCGAAGCCCCGCCGGTCGGAGGCGGCGACCACCGCTTCGACGACGGCGGTCCGCGGACGCGCGGCCCCCTCGGCGGTCAGCGGCGTGGCATGGGTCTCCACGACGGACGTGGACCCCTCACCCTCCGTGATCCGCATGACGACCGTACGCGGCTCCGGCGCGGTGAACTCCGCCCGGACCGGCACCACCAGACGGCCCGTCACCCGGAACGACACGTCCACCACGAAGGCGTCGTCCGCGTCGCCCAGCGGCGGCCGGGCCACCGTCAGATCCACGAACGAGTACGGGTGGAACCACGAGCCGTGCCACGGATCGAGCCGGTTGGCGACCACGTCCTCGGGCTCGCACCGCCCGACGGCCGTGAAGACGGCGTCCACACCGCCGCCCGGCGCGGGCCGCTCCGGGACCACGGGACGCTCCGACGGCTCCTCGCCGCCGACCGCGTCCAGCCGGACCCACACCAGGACGCCGTCGTCGTGGACCGGGAACGGCTCCCACCCGGCGAACGGCCCGCCGTCCAGGGCCAGACCGTGCCAGTGGCACACCAGCGTCCCGCACACCACCCGGCTCTCCCGCAAGGGCGCGCCCAGATGCGGGCACGCCCCCGGGCCCGCGCGCAGCTCACCGGTCTCCGACCGCCACAGCACCACCTCGGTGCCGCCCACGGTTCGCCCACAAGGGCGGCCACCGGTGCGCACGTCCCGGGAGGCACCGACGACGAACCAGTTGCCCGAGGGACGCGCCGAGGCCCGTTTGAGGGCGTCGTCGATCAGTGCCGGGCGCGCCTCCCGCCAGGTCGGGGTCTGGGCCGCCCAGTCCGACCGGCCGCGCCGCCGCAGCGGCGGGGTCCAGCCCGCCCGGTCCGCTCGGTCGCTCACTGCACGGGTCCTTTCGTCCGGGGCGCCGCATCGCCCGTCCGCGGCGCCGGGTGCGTGCCGCGGGCACGTCGGCGCGCGCGTACGACGCCCACCACTCCGGCGGCGGCCGTGGCCGCGCGACGCCCGCGCGAGACCACGGCACGGCGGTGCACCACGGTGTAGTCCTGCTCCGCGATCGCGTCGAGAATCCCGCCGTAGAGCGTGAACGCGGTGCGGATGCAGGGACGCACCCGTGGATCGAGCATGGCGATGCCCGGCTCCGCAGCCCGGTACACCTCCCGCGTCATGGCCTCGGCGGCGACGAGCGCGGCGCGGATCCGCGGATCCCGGCGTCCCGTGCGGCGGCTCCACTCCAGCAGCGGCCGGTCCACACCGTGCGCGGCGAGCAGGTCGGCCGGCAGGTACACGCGGCCCCGGTCCAGGTCCTCGCCGACGTCCCGCAGGAAGTTGGTGAGCTGGAAGGCGACCCCGAGGTCGGCGGCGTGCGGGGCGGCCTCCTCACGGGGGACGACCGTGCCCAGCACCGGCAGCATCTGGAGGCCGATCACCGCGGCCGAGCCGTGCATGTAGGCGCGCAGGTCGGCATAGGTCGGGTAGTCCGTCACGTGCAGATCGCCGCGCATCGACACGAGGAAGTCGGCGAACAGCGAGTGCTCGATGCCGTGCCGTGCGGCGGTGTCGGCGACCGCCCGGACCACGGGCTCGGTCCCCTCACCGGTCCGCAGCCCGTGCGCCAGGTCGCTCTCCAGGACCCGCAGCAGCCGGTCGCGTTCCGCCGGTGTGCGGTGCCGGTCCAGGTCGTCGACGATGTCGTCGGCCCAGCGGGCGAAGCCGTACAGCGCGTGCACGCGGGCACGGCGCTCCAGCGGGAGGAGCCGGGTGGCCAGGAAATAGGTCTTGCCGTGCCGGGCGTTGAGCCGTCTGCACAGGGTGTAGTCGGCGCGCAGGCCGGGATCGGTGATGTGTGCGGCATCCAGTTCACGACGGGCCATGGGAGCCTTCCGCGGTCGGGGCGACATCGGCACGCTCGGCTCGTGGCGCCGGACGGGGGTGCACGGTACGGGCGGCGGCACGGGCCCCGCCGGTGACCCGTGCGGCGGCGAGCCTGCCGCTGATCAGCACGGTCGGCACGCCGACGCCCGGGGTGGTGCCGCAGCCCGCCAGAACGACGTTGTCCACGCCGCGCACCAGGTTGCGGGGGCGGAACGGGCCGGTCTGGGCGAAGGTGTGGGAGACCGAGAAGGGGCTGCCCGCCGCGTGCCCCTGCGCCGTCCAGTCCAGCGGGGTGACCAGCAACTCCTCCTGGACACCGGCCGCGAACCCGTCCAGTCCCCGCCGCTCCAGCTCGCCGACCAGGTCGTCGCGGTAGCGGGGCCCGAGGTCCCGCCAGGCGGCGGCGGAGGGCCCCACGTCGGTGTTCGGACACGGTGCGAGGACGTAGTGGAGGTGCCGGCCCGGTGGTGCGAGGCCGGGGTCGTGCGTCGTCGGCCGGGTGATCAGCAGGGACGGGTCGCTCATCAGCCGCCCCGTGCGGGTCAGTTCGTCGAAGGTGGCTTCCCAGGCGCCGCCGAAGGACAGCGTGTGGTGGGCGAGACCGGGCCACGTCCGGTCGGTTCCGGCGTGCAGGACGACCGCCGAGGGGGAGTGCCGCAGCCGCACCGGACGCCTCGGCGCGCGCCCCAGCAGCCGGTGCGCGGCGGGCAGTTCGCAGGTCAGCACCACGGCGTCGCACGGAATCCGCTCCCCGGAGGCCAGCCGCACGGCCCGCACCCGGCCCGCCGACCGCTCCAGCGACGTCACCTCGGACGACCAGCGGAACCCGGCCCCCGCCTCGCCCGCCGCGTCGGCCATCCCGCGGGGCAGCGCGTGCATGCCGCCCTTGGGGAACCAGACGCCGGCCACGGTGTCCATGTAGGCGATCACCGCGTACGCCGCGAGGGCCCGGGCCGGGGCCACACCCGCGTACAGCGCCTGGAAGGAGAAGACACGGCGCAGCCGCGGGTCGGCGATGAAGCGGCCGATCCGCCGGTCCAGCCGCCCGAAGCCGCCCAGCGCCGCCAGCCGGGCCAGGTCGGGGTGGAGCAGCTGGAAGGGCGAGTCGAAGTTCGTGTCGATGAAGCGCCGCATCTGGGCCCGGTACAGCCGCTCCAGCCAGTTCCGCAGTCCGCGGTAGCCCGCCGCCTCGGCGGGACCCGCGAACCGCCTCACCTCCGCCTCCATCGCGTCGCCGTCGGTGTGGACGTCGAGGGCGGTCCCGTCGGCGAAACTCGCCCGGTACGCCGGATGCAGGGGTGTCAGCTCGACATGGCGGTCGAGGCGGTCGCCCACGGCGGCGAACGCCTCGTCGGCCAGATGCGGCATGGTCAGCACCGTGGGCCCGGTGTCGATCTCGTAGCCGCCCAGGCTCACCCGGCCCGCCCGGCCGCCCGGCCCGTCGTCCCGCTCGACGACCGTCACCCGGCGGCCCGCGCCCAGCAGGTGCAGCGCGCAGGCCAGCCCGGAGAGGCCGGCGCCCACCACGACCACGTGATCCGTCGGACCCGTCACCGTCCTCACGCGGCCTCCCCGGTGGTGCGCCCCGCGACGACACCGGACGCCCGCTCCACCAGGGCGGTGAACTCCAGGCTCACGGCGGGCTCGGCGCCGGTCCGGGCGAAGTGCCGCAGACTCTTCGCGGCCAGCTCCGCGATGGTCGCCTCGACGACCGCCCGTGCCCCGGTGCGTTCCAGCGCGTCGCGCATCCGGCGCACCTCGTCCGGGCCGGCCCCCGCCCCCGGGGCGAGCGCGGCGGCGGCGTCCGCGTCGCCGGCGGCCTCGGCTCTCCTGAGGCCGACCGCCAGCAGACACGTCAGCTTGCGCGTGCGCAGGTCGTCGTCGGCCGGCTTGCCCGTCACCGCCGGGTCGCCGAAGGCGCCGAGCAGGTCGTCGCGGAGCTGGAAGGCGAGCCCGGCACACCGTCCGGCGGCCCGCAGCGCGTCCAGGGCGGGCCCGTCGGCACCGCCCAGCACCGCGCCCAGCGCCAGCGGGCGTTCGACTGTGTACAGGGCGCTCTTGAGGGTGGCGACGCTCAACGCCTCGTCGACGCCCGACGCCCCGGTGGCCTGCGCGTGCAGGTCCCGGTACTGGCCGGCGACCATCTCGCCGCGCATGTCCTGCCACTCCTGGTGCAGCCGTTCACCGTACGGCGAGCGGAGCGCCGTCTCGGTCAGCAGGTCGTCCGCCCACGCCAGGGCCAGATCGCCGACGAGTACGGCGGCGGACGCGCCGAAGGCGTCGGCGGAACCGCTCATCCCCGCGCCGAGGTGCGCGTGGGCGAGGTCGACGTGGACGGCGGGCGCGCCGCGGCGCAGCGGTGATCCGTCCATCACGTCGTCGTGGACGAGCGCGCACGCCTGGAGGAGTTCCAGGGCGGCGCCCGTGCGCAGGACCGCCGTGACGTCCCCGGCTCCGCCGGCAGCCCGCCACCCGCACCACGCGAACGCCGTGCGCAGCCGCTTGCCGCCGCGCCGTACGAAGGCGGCGACGCGCTCGGCGACATCGCGGGCGTACACGGGATCGACGTCGCGTGCCTGCCGCAGCCTGGCGTCGAGGACGGCGTCGAGTTCCGCCTCGGCCGCCTGGACGGCGGCACGGGCCGTGAGCGGGCCGTCGGCCGGTCTGACCGGCTCGGTCACCGTGGACGGCGGTCCCAGCATGCACAACCCCTTCTCACTCCCGGTCATTTGCACACCCATGCTTCCGCCGGGCGGACCCGAACGGATGCGCCGGATCCCCGCCCGTCGCTCAACGACGTCGCTCAAGGAGGCGCGTCGCCGCGGGCCCGTTCCTGGCGGCGCACGTCGGCCAGGTCGGTGAGCCGCTCCAGCTGTCGCACCGGACGGGCGGTGCGGTGGTTGTGGCCGAGCCGTTCCCGGTGCCGGTCGAGGAAGGTCCAGTAGCCCGCGGTGTAGGGGCAGGCGTGCTCGCCGGTCCGGTCGCCCGGCCGGTAGCGGCACGGTCCGCACAGGTCGCTCATCCGGTGCACGTAGGCGCCGCCGGACGTGTAGGGCTTGGTCGTCATCCGGCCGCCGTCGGCGTACTGGGACATGCCGACGACGTTGGGCACCATGACCCAGTCGTAGCCGTCCACGAAGCAGCGGTGGAACCAGTCCGTCACCGCGGCGGGGTCCCAGCCGCGCTGGAGGGCGTGGCTGCCGAGGACCATCAGCCGGGGAATGTGGTGGGTCCACCCCGTGTCCCTTACCTGGGCCAGCACCGTGTGCAGGCAGCGCGCCCGCACCGCGTCCGCGTCCAGCTCGCTCCACCAGTCGGGGAGCGGGGCGGTGTGGCGCAGCTCGTTGGACCGCCGGTACTCCTCACCGAAGTACCAGTACAGCTGCCACACGTACTCGCGCCATCCGGCGATCTGCCGGACGAATCCCTCCACGCTGCCCAGCGGCGCCCGCCCGGCGCGCCACTCGGCCTCCGCGCGCTCCACGCACTCCACGGGGTCGAGCAGGCCGAGGTTGAGCGAGGACGACAGCAGGCTGTGGCTCATCACGGGGTCGGCGGCGAGCATGGCGTCCTCGTACGGCCCGAAGCTGCCCAGCCGACGTGCCAGGAAGCGTTTGAGCGCGGCCCGCGCCTCGGTGCGGGTGGCAGGGAACAGCCGCGGCCCGTCGCGTCCGACGAAGGAGACCCCGCCGTCCTTCTCCCACCGGTCGAGGTCGTGGCGGACCTCCTGGTCGATCTCGTCCTCGCGCGGCCGGTAGGGCGCGGGAACCGGCAGGGTGTCGGCCTCGCGCGGGGGCGGCCGCCGGTTGTCGTGGTCGAAGTTCCAGCGACCGCCCGCGGGGCTGTCGGCGTCCATCAGCAGCTCGTGCCGCCGGCGCACCCAGCGGTAGAAGTCCTCCTGCCGCAGCCGCTTGCCGCCGTGTCCGTCCGCCCACGCCGCGAAGTCTTCCGCCGGGACCATGAACCCCCGCGCAGGGCCGACGGTGACCCGGGACAAGGAGCGCACGAGCCGGAGGGCGGCGTACGAGGTCGGGTGGTGGACGGTGACCGGCCGGCCGCGGGCGGCCCGGTCCAGACCCTCCCGGTAGGTGTCGGCCCGCACATAGGTCACCCGGTCGCCCAGTTCGGCGGCCCGGTGCCGCATGGCGGAGAGCACCAGGTGCGCCTTGGCCCGGTGGAAGCGGCGCCGCCGGAACACCGACCGGGCCTCCACCATGAGCAGCGGTGTGTCCCGGCCGGGGCCGTGTGCGCCCGGCGCGAGGAAGTGCGGCCCGAGCTGGTCCCCGAAGAGCCAGTGCACGGTGCTTCCCATGACCGCTTCCTCCCGGCGCTCACTCCGATTCGTCCCTGATACGAGATCATGAGGGCAACGGCGCGACCGCGCCCGTCGCGAAGGGCGCACGCGGCGAGCCCTCTGCTCCACACGGGTGAACGGCTCACCGGCGCATCCGATCCGGGCGCGGCCGGCGAAACAGGTGCATGAAGCTACGAGACGAACTGCCCGTCGATCACCACCTCGCGAGCGTCTACCGCTACGGTGCCGGATTCTGCGGTCTCGTCCTGCTGGCCTTCGCCGCCCTCGGCTTCGCCGACGCCCTCAGCCCGTTCCGCACGGGGGGCGGCCTGGTCGCCGGAATGACCACGAACGTCGCCCTCAGCGTCATCTCCACCGTGGTGGGACTGGCGCTGCTCGGCGGGGCGGTGATCGGCGGCAATGTCGCCTCCACCCTCAACATCGTGGTGGGTGCGCTCTTCTTCCTGAGCGGCTTCGCGCACATCTTCGTGCTGGACCGCCCCGCCAACATCCTGGGCTTCGGCATGAGCAACGTGATCTTCAGTTTCGTCATGGGACTGTTCATCGCCACGTTCGGCATGTACGGCCGGGTCTCCAGCAAGCTCTCGCACGACAACCCCTACTGGGCGGCGAGACACCCCGAGCAGGCGGCGAGGGAGGAAGCGGCCGCCCGGAGCGCCCTGCCGAGTACGGCGGGCAGCGCCCCGGCGCTGCCCGAGACGGCGAAGGCTCCCCGTCGCGGGAGGCGGTGACCCGGGCGAAGGCGGGCGGACCGCGGCCCGCCCGCCCGCCCGGTCACCCCTTCACCGGCAGCGAGCCGTGAATCCGTTCGCCTCCAGCCCCTGGCAGAACGAGGCCTTGGCCGCGCCGTACCGGGAGAGCCTCCCGTCGACGAACCAGGTGGTGTCCGGCGGGAAGTCGAAGCTCCCGTCGTCGATGCCGTCCCAGCCGTAGCGGAAGTCCAGGTTGATGTAGGCGATCGAGCGGATCACCCCGGTCAGGTCGTGCGTCCCGGGCAGGTTGGGAATCGGGCCCCGGTAGTTCATCAGGGAGAACAGGCGCTTCACCCACAGGTCACCGGTCTGCTGCTCCAGGCCGTCGGTGGACGTGCCGTCGGCCGTGAAGTTCATCAGGCCCGCCTCGGAGACCACGACCGGCCTGCCGTGGTCCTTGGCGAACTTCAGCAGCTTCAGCACGTTGGCGTCGTGGTCGAAGTTCCGCCACACGGCGGCCGGATTGCCGTGCGCGTCGGTGCCGATGTAGGCGTTGCGGCACTGCTGGGCAGCCACGTCGTAGTTCTGCGGCGGAGTGCCGTTGTACAGGGGACCCCGGTCGTAGATGGGCAGGCACAGTTCGTGGGCGAAGACCGAGACGCCCAGCCAGTCGACCGCGGCGTCACCCGGGTACATCGTCTCGAACTCGCCGCGCACCGGGTGGAAGACGTACTCCAGGTTGTGCGCGGTGGACCGGCTGTCGAGGTAGCCCGCGAGGCGGTTGAAGGCGTTCTTGTACGAGGAGCAGCTCGCGTCGGTGCAGTGGTAGAAGCTGCTCACCTCGTAGTCCAGCCGCAGCTTGAAGCGGGCCCGGGGGTGGGCCTCGGTGAAGGCCAGCAGACGGTCGAGGGAGGCCGTGTGGCCGCCGGCGGCCAGCTCGGCGGTGACCGCCCGGGACCGTGCCGCCTTGGCGTTCTCGTCGCCGCCCTCGAAGCCGGGCGGGTTGTCCTTCCAGCTGATGCCGACCTGGACGGTCTTCCCCTGCTCGGCGAGGAGGGTGGCGTACGCGCGGTGGGCGGGGTTCACCCAGTCGCCGCCGCGCAGCTCGTAGTAGACGGAGCCGCCGTCGGCGTTCTGCCCGAAGGTGTGGAAGTCGTCCCAGGCACCCCTGGTGGACTGGCCGAGGAGCAGCTCGGGCGGCGCGGCCGCGGTGGTCGTGGCCTCCGCCGCCTGGGCGGACCCGGTGCCCACGGGCAGGAACAGAAGTCCCGCGAGCGCGGCGGCGGTCAGGGACCGCAGGACGGTTCTCACTCGTTGTGCGTCCATGTCGGCTTCCTGATCTCGTCGAGGAATCGGGCGAGCACGGTGGGGTCGGCCTGCACGCGGGAGTCGCCCCAGTTGCCGTTGGCACAGCCGGGACCGCCGGCCTGCGCGCCGTTCGCGCACTGCCACTGGGTCTGCGCGTCCCAGTCGGTGTTGATGTAGGCCGCGGCGCGGATGACGTCCCTGTTGCGCTCCACCCAGTCGAAGTACCCGGCGTGCCAGCCGTCCCAGATCGCCTGGCCACTGGACGGCGCCGGATTGTTGCGGAAGATGCAGCTCGTGGTCCCGGCGCCGGTGCGGGCGCCCTGCGGCGCGGCCTCCGACACCATCGCGGGCTTGCCGTGCGCGCGGGCGAAGTCGAGGAGCCGGTCCTGGAGGCCGACCGGATCGGTGTCGTACGTCCCGCAGCCCCACTGGGTGCGCACCGAACGGGAGTTGTAGAACGAGGACAGCCCGACCCAGTCGACGTACTGGTCACCGGGATACCAGTCGTCCAGGTGGCCGGGGTCGGTCACGACGTAGTTCCACTCGGGATGGTCCGGGTGGGTGTTCACCGGCCATGCGGCGCTCTGCCACACGGTGGCGACCCGGGTGGCGCCGAGGGCGTCGACGCGTCCCTTGATGTAGCGGAAGGCGTCTTTGTAGAACTCGGAGTTGTAGCAGTTCCAGGGGCCGTCGAACTCGTAGCCGATGCGCAGCAGGATGTCCCGGTCGTAGCTCTTGAACCGGTTGATCATCTCGTCGACCTTGGCGCGGTACCGCGTGACGAGGTTCGGGTTCCCGGCGGTGACGTCCGCGTCGTCACGGCCGATGATGGCGCGCAGCGGCTGATTGGTGCAGCCGGAGGTGGCGTCGGAGAGGTACAGGCCGACGGCGACGGTCGCGTTCGGGTACTCGCGCATCGTCCGGGCGAAGTCGACCGTACCGGCGCCCCAGTCGGCCGGTCCGGTCATCCCGGCCAGGGCTTCGGGGGAGCCGCCCAGGACCAGGTTGGTGTACAGCGTCACGCCACCGGGATCCGGTGCCCCGAGCGCAGGGTCGTCCAGCACGTCCGCGCGGTAGTCGCTGAGCGTGTCGCTGTCCTGGCCCATCACCAGCATGACCTTGCCGTCGGCGGGGGCCGACGGGGCCGGATCCGCCGCGGCGGCCGAGGGCAGCCCGGTCAGGGCGAGCAGGACGGCGGCGGCGACTCCCGCGCCGAACGCCCGTCTCGTGTGTGTCATGTGTGTCTCCGCTTCGTAGGGTCACGGCGCTCGCATGGTGCGGTGGGCGGAGGGCCGGGTCAACCAGCTGCGAAATTTTCGTAGAACCGGGCAGCTCGCGAGCCTGACGCTACGAAACTTTGCAGAACACCGCGCCCGTTGGGGTGAATACGCAGGTAGACCACCCCGCTACTAAAATTTTCGCGAAACTCTTGACTTTGTTTTCGGGGGCGGCGACCTTGTTGCCACTCATCCACGCCCCCTGCTCCGGAGGACCACCATGGGCCGTACGCGTGCCCGCAGAACCGCCGCCGCGCTCTGTGCCGCCACCGCTCTCCTCTCCCTGTCCGCCTGCGGCTCGGGCTCCGACACGGCCGACGGCAGACTCACCCTGACCGTCGCCACGTTCAGCGACTTCGGCTACAAGCCCCTCATCGAGGAGTACGAGCGCACCCACCCCGACGTCGACGTCAAGGAACGCATCTCCCAGTTCGACCAGCACCACAACCAGCTCTCGACCCAGATCTCCTCCGGCAGCGGTGCCGCCGACGTGGTCGCGATCGAGGAGGGCTACCTGCCCAAGTTCCGTTCGGTGAAGGACAAGTTCACCAACCTCGCCGACTTCGGTGCCCTGGACCGCGAGGACGAGTACCTGGACTGGAAGTGGGAGCAGGGCACGCTCGGCACGCCCGGCTTCGTCATGGGATACGGCACGGACGTCGGCAGCCTCGCCATCTGCTACCGCAAGGACCTGTTCGAGAAGGCCGGACTGCCCACGGACCGCACGGAGGTCGGGAAGCTCTGGCCCACCTGGGACGCCTACTTCGCCACCGGGGAGAAGTTCCAGGACCGCGTGAAGGACAAGGCCTGGTTCGACAGTTCGGGCAACATCTTCACGGCGATGATGAACCAGACCGAGTTCGGTTTCTTCGACGCCCGGGACCAGTACGTGGGGGAGACGAACCCCAAGGTCCGTGAGTTCTTCATGGCGAGCGCCGAGGCGACGGCGGACGAGCAGTCGGCCAACCTGCAGCCCTTCAGCCAGCAGTGGAACGCCGGCATCAAGCAGGGCCGGATGGCCACCATGACCTGCCCCGCCTGGATGACCGGACAGATCGCGACCGCCGCCGGCGAGGCGGGCGCCGGAAAGTGGGACATCGCCGCGGTGCCGGGCGGCGGCGGCAACTGGGGAGGCTCCTTCCTGACCGTGCCCAAGCAGAGCAAGCACGCCGAGGAGGCCGCCGAACTGGCCGGCTTCCTCACCTCGGCCGCCGCACAGAAGAAGATCTTCACCGGCCCGGTCGGCGCGCTGCCCTCACTCGTCCCCGTCCTGGAGGACCCCGAGGTGCGGGGCACGAAGTCCGAGTACTTCAACGACGCCCCGACGGGGGAACTCTTCGCCTCCTCCGCCAAGAGCCTCAAGCCCAACTACCGCGGCACCAAGGACCAGCAGGCCCGCATCCCCTTCGGCAACGCACTGCAGCTCGTCGAACAGGGCAAGGCGGACCCGGAGGAGGCGTGGGACAAGGCGCTCGACGAAGCCGCCAAGAACCTGCGCTGACGTCGGACGGGCGGCGCCGCCCCCGGCGCGCCGCCACCCCCCCTCCCCAGCCCTCCAGCCCCTCCCCGTTTCGGAGACCAGCATGGCGCTCCAGGCCGCCGCCACCACAGACCCGCCCGCCAGGGCGAAGCCCTCTCGTCGCTTCCGCGGGGAGCGCCATCTGCTCCCCTACCTGTTCATCGCCCCCTTCTTCGTCGTCTTCGGTGTCTTCGGGCTCTATCCGCTGCTCCAGACGTTCTGGGTGTCCCTGCACGACTGGGACCGCCTCGCCGGTGCGGGGGAGTGGGTCGGTCTCGCGAACTTCAGCAGGCTGCTGGAGGACTCGGACTTCTACACCGCCACCTTCAACACCCTCAGCATCTTCGTGCTCTCCACGGCGCCGCAGCTGCTCGCGGCGCTGGGCGTCGCCTGGCTCCTCGACCGCCACCTGCGCGCACAGAGTGTGTGGCGGGCCCTGGTCCTGGTGCCCCAGTACGTCTCCGTGGTAGCCGTCGCCCTGGTGTTCTCGCAGCTCTTCGGGCGGGACTTCGGCATCGTCAACTGGGTCCTCGAGGGCACGGGACTGATCAGCGACCCGATCGACTGGACCGCGGACACGTGGAGTTCGCACCTCGCCATCAGCTTCATGGTCATGTGGCGCTGGACGGGCTACAACGCGCTGATCTACCTCGCGGCCATGCAGGCCGTACCGCGCGACCTGTACGAGTCCGCGCAGATCGACGGCGCCGGCCGCCTGCTCACCTTCCGGAAGGTCACCCTGCCGGCCATCCGGCCGACCATCGTCTTCACCGTCGTCATCTCCACCATCGGCGGTCTGCAGCTCTTCGCCGAGCCCTTCCTGTTCGACCAGCAGGGCAATGCGGAGGGCGGCGCCGAGCACCAGTTCCAGACGCTCACGCTGATGCTGTACAAGTACGGCTTCATCAACAACGACGCCGGGTACGCCTCGGCCGTCTCCTGGGTGCTCTTCCTCGTCATCGCGGTCGTCGCCGCCGTGAACTTCCTGCTGGCACGCCGCTCCGAGCGCGGCTGACCGCCGCCCCGGCAACCTGGAGACCCCATGGCCGTCACCACACCACCCCGCGTCCCGGCACCCGGTTCCGGTGCCACCGCCCGCCGCCGCGCCCCAAGGACCGTCCCGAAGCGCGGACCGGGCAGGCTCGACAAGGCCGGACCCCTCGCCTACGCCCTCCTGGCGGCCCTCACCGCCGCCTCCGTCTTCCCCCTCTACTGGAGCGTCGTCGTCGCCTCGCACGACGACAACTCCGTCCTCGCCGGCTCCACACCGCCGCTGGTGCCCGGCGGTCACCTGATCGAGAACATCCAGCGCGTCTTCGAGCTGTCCGCCTTCTGGCAGGCCCTCGGCAACTCCTTCGTCGTCGCCGGCACAACCGCCGTCAGTAACGTCCTGCTCTCCTCCCTGGCCGGCTTCGCCTTCGCCAAGCTCCGCTTCCGGGGCCGCAACCCGTTGCTGGTGTGCGTGGTGATCACCGTCATGGTCCCGACCCAGCTCGGCATCATCCCGCTGTACATGCTCGTCACCGACATGGGCCTGTACGGCAAGCTGTCCGCGCTGATCGTGCCCGCGCTGGTCTCCGCCGTGGGCGTCTTCTGGATGCGCCAGGCGGTCGAGGAGAACATCCCCGACGAACTGATCGAGGCCGCCCGCATGGACGGTGCCGGACTCCTGCGCACCTACTGGCACGTGGTGGTGCCCGGGGTGCGGACGACGGCGACGGTCCTCGCCATGTTCACCTTCATGTTCGCCTGGAACGACTACTTCTGGCCGCTGATCGCGCTGCCGCCGGAGAACGGCACCGTGCAGATCGCCCTCAACCAGCTGGCCGCCGGCTACTACACCGACTACACCCTGATGCTCGCCGGCGTCGTCGTCTCCGTCCTGCCCGTCCTCGCGGCCTTCACCCTGCTCGCCCGGCGCATCGTCTCCGGTGTGATGGCCGGCGCCATCAAGGGCTGACGTACCCCTCACCCCCGGAGAGACACATGACTGCCGTGCCCACCGCACCCGGCCAGGACCGGTCCGAGAGCCGAAAGCCCGACGGGCGGCGAGGCCCCGACATCGTCAACCCCGTCCTGCCCGGATTCCACCCCGACCCGTCGATCCTGCGCGTCGGCGACGACTACTACATCGCCACCTCCACCTTCGAATGGCTCCCCGGCGTCGCCGTCCACCACTCCCGCGACCTCGTCAACTGGCGCTCGCTCGGCGGCATCCTGCGCGAGGAACGCCTCATCGACCTGACCGGCCGGCCCGACTCCGGCGGCGTCTGGGCACCCTGCCTGTCCCACAGCGACGGACTCTTCCATCTCGTCTACAGCGACGTCACCAACCTCTCCGGCGCCTTCAAGGACGTACGCAACCACGTCATCACCGCCCCCGCCCTCGACGGACCCTGGTCCGACCCGGCCCCCTTCCCCTCGCACGGCTTCGACCCGTCCCTCTTCCACGACGACGGCCCGGACGGCGACGGACGCAGCTGGGCGCTGTGGATGGAATGGGACCACCGCCCCGGCCGCCACCCCTTCGCGGGCATCCTCCTCCAGGAGTGGGACCGCGGGGAGCGCCGGGTCACCGGCCCGCTGCACCGGATCTTCGGCGGCACCCGGCTCGCCCACACCGAGGGTCCGCACGTCTACCGACGGGACGGCTGGTACTACCTGATGACCGCGGAGGGCGGCACCTCCTGGTCCCACGCCGTGACCGTCGCCCGTGCCAGGAACCTGACCGGCCCCTACGAGGCCGACCCGGCCGGTCCCCTCCTCACCTCCGCCGGACACGACCGGCTGCCGCTCCAGAAGGCCGGACACGGCAGCCTCGTCACGACCCCGGACGGCGAGTGGTACCTCGCCCACCTGCTGGCCAGGCCGCTCGGCCCGCTCGGCCCGTGCGTGCTCGGCCGGGAGACGGCCATCCAGCGTGTCGTGTGGACGGCCGACGGCTGGCCGCGCCTGGACGGCGAACCGCCCGCCGGCGACCGGGGCGGCCCGCTGCCGCGCACCGTCGTGCCCGGACCCGCCCTGCCCCCGGCCCCCGTTCCCCGCCCGCCCGTCCGTGACGACTTCGACCGGCCGCGTCTCGCCGTCCCCTGGGCGACCCTGCGCCGCCATCCGGACCCCTCCTGGCTGAACCTGACCGAACGCCCGGGCCACCTGCGGCTGCGCGGCGGCCAGTCACTCGGCTCCACCCACGGCCAGAGCCTGGTGGCGCGGCGGCAGCAGGCCAAGGAGTTCGACTTCTCGGCCCGCCTCGACGCCGCACCGCGCTCACCGCTCCAGATGGCGGGCATCGTCCACTACTACAACTCGACCCTCTGGCACTATCTGCACCTGACCTGGGACGAGAACCTCGGCCGGGTGCTGCGGGTCGGACTGTGCGCCCACGGCCGGTACTTCGAGCCCGCGCCCCCGGTGGCGGTACCACCGGGCGCCGTGGACCTGCGGCTGACGGTCCGCGGGGCGCAGGGCGCCTTCGCCTGGCGCGGCAGCCGGGCGACGGGCTGGCGGCGGATCGGTCCCGACCTCGACGTCACCCGGCTCTCCGACGAGAGCGCGACCCTCGGCGACCCGTCGACCGGACACTTCACGGCATGGGGGTTCACCGGCGCCTTCGCCGGGCTGTGCGCCCAGGACCTCACCGGTGCCCGGACGACCGCCGACTTCGCCTGGGCGGAGTACCGGCACACGCCGCCCGGCGCCGACGAGGCGAGGTGAGCCCGGCGGACGGACCATGGCAGACTCCTGCGTGGCGGCACCCGGAGCGGCGGAGTACGCACCACCCAGCGGAACGGACACCTCGAATGACACGCGCATGACGGCGGAGAAGCCCGACGCCCGGGCCCGGGTCACCCTGAGCATGATCGCGTCCGAGGCGGGGGTGTCCGTGTCCACCGTCTCCAAGGTCCTGCACGGGCGCTCCGACATCTCCACGGACACCAAGGACCGCGTCGAGGCGGTCATGGAGCACCTCGGATACCAGCGCCGTCCCACCCGCCGCCGGGGTGCCGTCATCGACCTCGTCCTCAACGAACTCGACAGCCTCTGGTCGGTGGAGATCATCCGCGGGGTCGACGAGGTGCTCCACGAGGCCGGGGCGAGCATGGTCCTGTCCGCGGTGCACGGACGCAGCTCCGACACCCGGGAGTGGATCGACCAGCTCGCCGCCCGCCGCAGCAACGGGGCGATCCTCGTCGTCTCCGACCTCACCCCGCAGCAGCGCAAACGGCTGGCCGCGCTGGAGGTTCCCTTCGTCCTGCTCGACCCCGTCGGCAGCGTGGACGCGCTGGTCCCCACCGTCGGCGCCACCAACTGGGCGGGCGCGGTGAGCGCCACCCGGCACCTCATCGAACTCGGCCACACCCGGATCGCCCACCTGGCCGGCCCCCGGCACGTGCTGTGCAGCAGAGCCCGGGCCGACGGCTTCCGCGCGACCATGGAGTCGGCCGAACTCCCCGTACCGGCGGGCTGGGTGCCGCACGGGGAGTTCAACGACACCTCGGGCCGGGCCGAGACGGCCCGCCTGCTGGACGCGGCCGAGGCCGCCGGGGAGCCGCCGCCCACCGCCCTCTTCGCCGCCAGCGACCTCCAGGCCCTCGGCGCCTTCGAGGCGCTGCGCGAACGCGGTCACGCCATCCCGGACGACGTCAGTCTGGTCGGCTTCGACGACCTTCCCGTCGCCCGCTGGACCCATCCGCCGCTGACCACGGTCCGCCAGCCCTTGCAGGACATGGCCTCGATGGCGGCCAACACGCTGCTGCGCATCATCGACGGCGAGCCCGCCGACCAGCTCCGGCTCGAACTCCCCACGCACTTGGTGGTGCGGGGCAGCACCGCCCGGCGGGACGCGCCGTGATCGGTGCCGGTCAGACCCGCTGCAGCCGCCAGAGCTGCGGCTGCAGGCCGTTGCAGGTCCACTGCCGGACGTTGCCGCCCGGTGCCCGGGAGCCCTCGGCCACGTCCAGGCACTGGCCACTGGAGCGGGCGACCAGCCGGTAGTAGCCCCGGCCCGCGTTGTCCAGCCGCCAGTCCTGGGCGGACGCCCCGTTGCAGGTCCACTGCCGGACGTTCGCGCCCGGCGTGGCGGAGCCGTTCTCCACGTCCAGGCAGTGGCCGCTGTTGCGGCCGGTCAGCGTGTAGTGGCCGCCGCCGCGGGCGCGCACGGTCCAGTCCTGCGGACCGAGCCCGTTGCACGTCCACTGCTGGACGTCGCCCCCGGGCTCCCGCGAGTCGGCCGCGACGTCGAGGCAGTGCCCGCTGTTCGCGTTGACCAGCCGGTGGAGCGCGCCGTCCACGACGCCCGCCGCGTCACCGGTGCCGGTGAGGCTCCCGGTGGCGAAGTACGGCTTGCACACCGAGCCGTCCCAGTCGGTGGCGATCTCCAGCACCCGCCGGCCGTCCGCCGACGGCAGCAGCGGCGAGCTGTAGTTCTGGCAGTAGTTGACCTCCGGCGCCTCCACCGCGACCGGCGCCTCGATCTCGTACCAGGGCCCGCTGCCGTTCTCCGTGTTGGCGAGGATGGTGCGGCCGCTGTCCGCCGCGGGCGTGCCGTCCTTGTTGAGCAGCCGCTGTCCGATCAGCAGCAGCCGTCCGTTCGGAGCGCCGTCCGGGGAGGGTGCCCAGGCGACGGTGGGCGCGGCGCGGAGGTACTTGCCGTCCACCGTCTCCGGCCGGTACCCGAGGAAGGCGGGGTCGCCCCAGTTCCAGCCGTCCGCCGAGGTCCGGAAGTGGACCACGCACTGGTACTGGCCGCCGGGGTTGCAGATCTCGAAGCTCATGAAGTAGCTGCCGTCGGGCAGTTGCCGCACCATCGGCATGCCCGGCCGGTCCTCGGACCAGGTGCTCGCCACGGTGTCATGGTGGCCCTGCCAGTGGACGCCGTCGTAGCTGCGCGCGGCGACCAGCTTCTGACTGTGCCCGGGGTCCGTCTCGTCCGAGTAGTGGCAGACCAGCGCGCCGTCCGCGGCCACCGAGAACTCCGGTTCCCACAGGCCGCCGGTGCCACCGGCGACGGCACAGGAGGAGAGGTAGGACCAGGTGCGTCCCACGTCGTCGCTCCGCCAGATCCTGAGCGCCATCCGGCGGTTCTGCTCGTCCTGGCCGGCCGACGAGGCCCACAGCAGCGTGCCGGCCCGCAACCCGCCCACCTGCCGGGGCAGTTCGAACAGCGTGGCACAGCACAGGCCCTGGCCCGCCGCGGAGTCCGGGTCGGCGACCCGGCCGACCTCGCGGAAGCTCGCACCCTGGTCGGTGCTCTCGTGGATGGCGCCGACGCCGTTGTTGCCGTCGAACGTGACGACGCTCGCGAGGACGCGCCCGTTGGCCGCGCCGTTGTGCGCGAGCCGGACGGCGCGCGGGTAGAGGCCGGAGCCGTCACGCAACGGAGTTCCCGTGGCGGTGGGGGAGACGGCCGGGGACCGGCCGGACACCTGCGGTGGGACGGCGGTGGCGGGAACGGCCAAGGACAGGCCGAGGACGCCGGTCAGCAGACAGAGCGCGGCCCGGGCACGGGCGCGCCGAAGGAGGTGGTACAGGCGGAGGATCACGACGGTCTTCCTTCCTGCGAGGACGAAATCCGCGCCAGGGTAGATCCGCGTGTACATCGATGTAAACAGAAGAGACGCGCTGGCTCTCGCTGAAGGAAAATGTTTGTTTCTAGCTCTTACTGAGGGACTTCGTTGAAGTCTGTTTCCGTGCTACGTTCCCCGCGTCTCAGTCGCTCACCCACGTGTGCCCCTGCGCTCAGGAGGAGTTCGATGCGACGCTTCATCGCCTGTCTGGCGGCTCTGCTGATGTTGACCGGAGGTGCCGTACTCCTCGGCGGCACCGCTTCCGCTGTTGTCATGCCCAGGACACCTCCGCTCTCGACCCCGTGGACCGGCCAGGTGTCCACCACCAACCCCCTGCCCGAGTACCCGAGACCCCAGATGACGCGGCCCGAATGGCAGTCGCTCAACGGGGAGTGGGAGTTCCTCAACCCGCCGGCCGACGGCTCGGGCAACGTCGACCGCAACGCCGCACCGCCGACCGGCCAGACCCTGCCGGAACGCATCCTGGTCCCGTACCCGGTGGAGTCGGCCCTGTCCGGCATCATGCGCAACGACAACCGGGACCTGATGTTCTACAAGCGGTCCTTCACCGTCCCGCAGAGCTGGAACGGGAGACGGGTGCAACTCCACTTCGGCGCCGTCGACCACGAGGCCACGGTCTGGGTGAACGGCACCCGCGTCACCTCCCACAAGGGCGGCTACGACCGCTTCGAGGTCGACATCACCCCCCAGCTCAGGAGCGGCGCCAACGAACTGATCGTGCGCGTCTACGACCCGACCGACGGGCGCGGCGAGAAGCAGACCGTCGGCAAGCAGGTGAACAACCCCGGCGGCATCTTCTACACGCCCACCTCCGGGATCTGGCAGACCGTCTGGATGGAGCCCACACCCGTGTCGTCGGTCTACTCCGTCGACATCCGGCCCAGCCTGTCGGACAACACCGCCCGGGTCCGCGTCTTCACCCGGGGCAACGTCGACGGCCACACCGTGCTGGCCGAGGCGATGAACGGCACGGCCGTCGTGGGCCGCGCCACCGGCGGCTTCACCGAGTTCTCCGTCCCCGTCCCCGACGCCCGCCGCTGGTCACCCGACGACCCCTTCCTGTACGACCTGCGGGTCACCCTGCGCAACGCCTCGGGCGCCGCCGTGGACACCGTCACCAGCTACTTCGGCATGCGTGAGATCGGCACCAAGAAGATCGACGGGGTCCTGCGCCCCACGCTCAACGGTGAGTTCGTCTTCCAGATCGGCACCCTCGACCAGGGCTACTGGCCCGACGGCCTCTACACCGCGCCCACCGACGACGCCCTAGCCTTCGACCTGCGCAAGCACAAGGAACTCGGCTTCAACATGGTGCGCAAGCACATCAAGGTCGAGCCGGCCCGCTGGTACTACCACGCCGACCGGCTCGGGCTGCTGGTGTGGCAGGACATCCCGTCCACACCCGCGTTCGACCACGCCCGGACCCCGGCGCAGACCGCGCAGTTCGAGACCGAGGCCCGCGAGATCATCGACGAACACCGCTTCTCACCGGCCGTCGTCACCTACGTGCCGTTCAACGAGGGCTGGGGCGAGTGGGACCTCACCGCCACCCGGCGCGTCACCACCGCGCTGGAGAACCAGGACCCGTCCCGGCTGATGAACCCGCACAGCGGCTACAACTGCTGCGACTCCAGGGGCGACCCGGGCACCGGCGACATCATCGACTGGCACGTCTATACCGGCCCCGACGCACCGCGCCCCTCCGACACCCGCGTCTCCGTGCTCGGCGAGTTCGGCGGCGTCGGACTCCGCACGCCCGGCCACGAGTACAGCCCCAACGGCCAGTTCTTCGCCTACGAGCAGGTCACCAGCCGCGAGCAGCTGAACGACCGCTACACCGGCATGGTGCGCGACGTCCGGCAGCTCATGACCACCAAGGGGCTCTCCGCCTACGTCTACACCGAGATCACCGACGTGGAGGGCGAGTACAACGGCCTGCTCACCTACGACCGGCGCGTGCAGAAGGTCGACACCGAACAGGTACGCCAGGCCCACACGGCGCTCCTCGACGCCTCCCGCAACCTCAACGCCCCGGCCGGTCTCACCCTCGGACACGTCCGCTCGTTCAGGGTGACCACACCCGGCCACACCGACCGCTACCTGCGGCACGCCGACTCGGTGGCCCGCACCGACGTACTGAGCACCGGCTCCGCGGACGGCGCGCGCCAGGACGCCTCCTTCCGCACCGTCGCCGGACTGGCCGACCCGCGCTGCTTCTCCTTCGAGTCGGTCAACCAGCCGGGCCGCTATCTGCGGCACGCCGACAGCAGGGTCCGCATCGACTCCGACACCGGCGGCCCGTTCGCCGCCGACGCCACCTGGTGCTCCCGGCCGGGCCTGGCCGCGGGCGGCGTCTCCTTCGAGGCGTCCAACCAGCCGGGCAGCTACCTGCGCCACTACGCGGACCAGGTGTACCTGGCCCGCGGCGGCGGCCCGAACCCGTGGGACACCAGCACGTCCTTCGCCGCGGACGCCACCTGGAACGCCGGTGAACCGGCACTGTGGCGCAGCTCCGTCCTGCTGCCCACCGACCGGCGCCAGTCCCTGCGGGTGACCACGTGGGGCCACACCAACCGGTACCTCCGGCACGCCGACAGCCTCGCCCACACGGAGATCGTCGACGCGAACAGCGCCGGCCTGCTCAAGCAGGACGCCACCTGGACCCTGCGGCGCGGGCTCGCGGACTCGTCGTGCTACTCCTTCGAGTCGGTGAACTACCCGGGCCGGTTCCTGCGCCACGCCGACAGCCGGGTCCGCACGGCGACCGACGACGGCTCGGCCCTCTTCCGGCAGGACGCCACCTTCTGCGCCCGCCCCGGAATCGGCGGTCCGGGCGTCACCTTCGAATCGATCAACATCCCGGGCTCCTATCTACGGCACTTCGAGTCCGCGGTGTACATCGCCTCCGGAAACGGCACCCAAGGCACCTACAACCGCCCGCAGACCCTCACGGCCGACGCGACGTGGAGCATCGCGGTGCCCTGGGCACCCTGACCGGACGCGCACCGAGCGACCGCGGACTCTCCGGGCAAGAAAACCCGCGCTCCCCTCATACCTCTCCCTCCCGGCGACGAATACCTGGCAGACGGCAAGACGTCCGACAGGCAGGACGCGACAGCGGCCCAGGGAGCCCTCATGACGGGACAGCGGCTAGAGGTGCGGGGGACAGCCCCCGACCACCTTCCCGGAGAGTCCGCGGATTCCTCGGCCGACCACACGCAGGAGACGTTCGCCAGGCTGCTCGCCGACGTGGTCCACGTGGAGCAGGTGCACCCCGACAGTCACTTCTTCAACGACCTCGGCGCCGACTCCCTGGTGATGGCACACTTCTGCGCCCGGGTCAGGAAGCGGCCGGACCTGCCGTCCGTGTCGATGCGCGACATCTACCGGCATCCGAGCGTCGGCGCCCTGGCCGCGGCGCTCGCGCACCCGCCGACGCCGGCTCCCGAGCCGGCGGGGACCGTGTGCGAGGCGCCGGTGGCACAGCAGCCGCCACCGGCCGGCCGGCCCCACCGCGTGCTCTGCGGCGTACTCCAAGTCCTGAGCTACTTCGGCTACGCGGGGCTCCTCGCGGTCGTCACCGCCCTGGGCTACGACTGGATCTCCGCCGGAAGCGGCCTGCTCGACACCTACCTGAGGTCCGTCGCGTTCGGCGCCGTGCTCCTCGTCGTCCTGTCCGCCCTCCCGGTGCTCGCGAAGTGGCTGCTCGTCGGCCGGTGGACGCCTACCCGGTTCCGGGTCTGGAGCCTCGTCTACGTCCGCTTCTGGCTGGTCAAGACGCTGATCAGGGCGAGCCCTCTCGCCCTGTTCGCCGGCACCCCGCTGTACCCCCTGTACCTGAGGGCGCTGGGCGCGCGTGTCGGCCGGGGAGTGACGTTCCTGTCGCGCGGCCTGCCCGTGTGCACCGATCTGCTGACGATCGGCGCCGGCACGGTCGTCCGCAAGGACTCGCTGCTCAGCTGCTACCGCGCCACCGACGGAGTGATCGAGACGGGTCCCGTCGCCCTCGGCCCCGACGCGGTCGTCGGTGAGGCGACCGTGCTGGACATCGGCACCTCACTCGGGCGCGGCTCCCAGCTGGGCCACGCCTCCTCGCTCCACACCGGCCAGGCCGTCCCGGACGGCGAGCGCTGGTACGGGTCGCCCGCGCAGCCCGGCGGACCGGACTTCCGCCGGGTGGAGCCCGCCCGCTGCGGCACGGCACGGCGGGCCGGCTACGGAACCGTCCTCCTCCTGACGGCGCTGCTGGTCTACCTGCCGGTCGCGGTGGGGCTGGTCGACGTACTGGGCTCCCGCGTCCTGGAGGGTGCCTCGGTGCCGGGCCAGGGACCGGTGACACCGGTCAACTGGGTGTTCTACGCCGACCTGCTGGTGGTCACGTCCGCGGCCTTCTTCGGTGCCGTGCTCCTCGCGATCCTGGTCGTGGGGACCGTCCCGCGTCTGGTGAGCCGATGGGTCGTCCCCGGCCGGACGTACCCGCTCTACGGCCTGCACCACGGCCTGCACCGGGCGACGGCCCTGATCAGCAACCGGAAGTCACTCACCCGGCTCTTCGGCGACAGCACGAGCATCGTGCACTACCTGCGCTGGACCGGGTACGACCTGTGCCGGATCGAGCAGACCGGCTCGAACTTCGGCACCCAGGTCAAGCACGAGAGCCCCTTCGTCAGCGTGGTCGGCACCGGCACCATGGTCGCCGACGGCCTCTCGCTGATGAACGCCGAGTACTCCGGGTCCTCGTTCCGGCTGAGGCGGACCGCCGTCGGCGCGCACAACTTCCTCGGCAACCGGATCGCCTACCCGCCGGACGGCAGGACCGGTGACAACTGCCTCCTGGCGACCAAGGTGAACATCCCCCTCGACGGGCCGCTGCGGCACGACGTCGGCCTGCTCGGCTCCCCCTCCTTCGAGATCCCGCGTTCGGTGCCGCGGGACGCCACCTTCGACGAGCTGAAGGAGGGCGACGGGCTGCGGCGCCGTCTGGCGGCCAAGAACCGCCACAACGCGGCGACGATGGCCTGTCACCTGTTCACGGGCTGGCTGTTCTTCTTCTGCGTCAGCCTGCTCTACGCCTCGGCGGCGAGCCTGTACCCGCAGTGGGGCACGGTGGTCATCGCGCTGGCCAACGCCGTCCTGCTGCCCTTCGCCCTCCTGTACTTCGTCCTGGTGGAACGGGCCGTCATCGCCCTGCACCCCCCTGGACCGCTGTTCTGCTCGATCTACGACCCCCGGTTCTGGCTGCGGGAACGCTACTGGAAGATCCCCTCGGAGACGTACTTCCGGATCCTCAACGGCACACCGTTCAAGAGCGTCCTGTGGCGGATGCTCGGCGTCCGGGTCGGCGCCCGGGTCTTCGACGACGGCTGCAGCCTGACCGAGCGCCAGATGGTCACCATCGGCGACGACTGCACCCTCAACGCCGGCAGCGTCGTGCAGTGCCACTCGCAGGAGGACGGCACCTTCAAGTCGGACCGCAGCGCGATCGGCTCCGGCTGCACCCTCGGCGTCGGCGCCTTCGTGCACTACGGCGTGACGGTCGGCGACGGGGCGGAACTGGCGGCGGACGTGTTCCTGATGAAGGGCGAGACCGTGCCCGCCCGCGCCCACTGGACGGGCAATCCGGCCCGCCCCGTGTCCCACGGCGACGGAGGCGCATCGTGATGACGACCGCGACGACCGCGACGACCGAACGGCACACCCCCTTCCCCGAGGCACCGGCCGACACCGGTGGAACGGCCCTGCCGCGCTGGACGCGCACGCCCGTGCCCGGCACGGCCGAGCACACCGTCCCCCTCCCCGGCGCCCTGACGGCGGCCCTGCACCGGCGGGCCGGTGAACTCGGCGTACCGCTCACCGCGATCGTGCTGGCCGCGCATGCCAAGGTGCTGTCGCTGCTCTCCGGCGACCGCACCGTCCGTGGCGGACACCGGACGTCCGGCTCCGGACCGCTGCCCTGGGCACTGACGATCCGCCCCGGCACCTGGGGCGACCTCGTCCACGCGGCCCGGCGGGCGACGCCGACGCCCACCACCCGCCCGACGCCCTCGCCCGGCTTCGAGGCCGTTCTCGACCCGGCCGGCGACGCGTCCACGGACCTCCCCGACGGCACCGTCCTCACCGTCACGGCGGGGGAGCGGGACGGCGGGCGCGTGCTGCGCCTGCGGTACCGCACCGACGCGCTGGACGCGGAGTGCGCCGCCCGGATCGGCGGCTACCATCTGGCCGCCCTCGAACAGATCGCCGCCGACCCCGGCACCCCGCACGACCGGCGGACCCTGCTCTCCCCGGACGAGATCCGCCGCCAGCTCGACGGACTCGCCGGACCGCGCAGGGAGCTGCCCGACCGCCGCGTCCACGAACTGTTCGAGGAGCGCGTCCGGATCCACCCCGAGGCCGTCGCCGTCGTACACCGGGACCGGCACTGGACGTACCGGGAGCTGGACACCCGCGCCAACCGGCTGGCACGCGCCCTGCTCGCGGAGGGGGTGCGCCCCGAGGACGTGGTCGCGGTGGCGACCGAGCGCGACCTGAACTGGGCCGCCGCCGTCCTCGCCGTCCTCAAGGCCGGCGCCGCCTACCTGCCCGTCGACCCCCACTACCCGCCCGACCGCGTCACCACCCTGCTCGGCCGCGCCGGCTGCCACCTCGTCCTCACCGAACCGGACAGCACGGCCAACCTGGACCGGGCCCTCACCGCCCTGCCCCGAACCCGCGCCCTGCTCGTCCCGGACGTCATCGAACGGCCCGCCGACGGGACCGCCCCCGGCCTGCGCGTGCCGGCCGACGGGCTCGCCTACGTCTTCTTCACGTCGGGCTCCACCGGGGAACCCAAGGGCGCGATGTGCGAGCACGCGGGCCTGCTCAACCATCTCCAGGCCAAGATCCACGACCTCGGCATCGGCGAGGGCACGGTGGTGGCGCAGACGGCGTCGCAGTGCTTCGACATCTCCCTGTGGCAACTGCTGGCCGGTCTGCTGACCGGCGGACGCACCCTGCTGATCGGCCAGGACGCGATCCTGGACGCCGACCGCTTCCTCGACACGGTCACCGAGGGCCGGGTCGGCGTCCTCCAGCTCGTCCCCTCCTACCTCGACGTCGTCCTGAGCGCGCTGGAACACCACCCCCGCGACCTGCCCGACCTTCGGTGCGTGTCGGTCACCGGCGAGGAGCTGAAGGGCGGACTCGTCCGGCGGTGGTTCGACTCCGGGCCCGGTGTCCGCCTGGTCAACGCCTACGGACTGACCGAGACGTCGGACGACACCAACCACGAGGTGATGGACGAGCCGCCCGCCACCGGCCGGACCCCGCTGGGCCGCCCCGTCCAGAACGTGCGCGTCTACGTCGTCGACGACCACCTCGACCCCGTCCCGCTCGGAGCCCCGGGCACCATCGCCTTCTCCGGCGTGTGCGTCGGCCGCGGCTACGTCAACGACCCGGAGCGCACCCGCGCCGCCTACCTGCCCGATCCGCACCGGCGGGGTGAACGCCTCTACCTGGGCGGCGACATCGGCCGCTGGCGGCCCGACGGCAAGCTGGAGTTCCTCGGCCGTACGGACGCGCAGGTGAAGATCCGCGGATTCCGCGTCGAACCCGGCGAGGTGGAGAACGCGCTGCTGGGGGTCGCCGGGGTCCGGGACTGCGCCGTCGTCGTGACCGGCGCCGAGGGGCACGGCCGGCAACTGGCCGCCTTCTGCACGGGCGACCGGCGCGTGTCCGTGGGCGAACTGCGCGAGCGGCTCGCGAGCCTGCTGCCCGCGTACCTGGTCCCGGCCTCCTTCCACCTGATGGAGAGCCTGCCGCTCACCCCCAACGGCAAGACCGACCGCAAGGCGCTGGCCGCACTCGCCGGGGAACCCGGCGCCCCCGGCCACGACGACCGGACCCCGCGCACACCCACCGAGGAACGGCTGGCGTCGGCCTGGGCGAACGTGCTCGGCCTGCCACCCGACCGGATCGGCCGGGGCGACGACTTCTTCGCGCTCGGCGGCACCTCCCTGTCCGCGGTGCGGCTCGCCGTCGCCCTCGACCGGGCGATCTCCCTGCGCGACCTCACCAGCCACCCGGCACTCGCCGATCTGGCCCGCCTGCTCGACACCCGGACCGGCGCGGGATCCGCCGCGCCGGCGGCCGGGACCTGAAGAGACACCTCCGAAGGAGGAACCCATGCTGTCCGCACTGTTCCGCAAGCACCCGGCCGCCCCGGCGCAGGCCCCGCCCACCGGGATCACCCCGGTGCCGGACAGCGACGCACCGCCGGTCCTGGAGGCCCCGGGCTCCGCCGACCCCGCGGCCTGGGTGGCCGAGCACCGGGACACCCTGCGCGGCCTCGTCGCCGAGCACGGCGCGCTCACCGTCCGCGGTCTCGGCCTGCGCGACCCGGCCGGTGCCGGGGCGGTCCTCGACGGGCTGGCAGCCCGTCCGATGACCGAACGGGAGGGCTTCGCCGCCCGCGACCGCCACGCGGAGGGCGTCTACTCGTCGTCCGCATGGCCGCAGAACCAGCCGATGTGCATGCACCACGAGATGAGCTACGCGATCCGCTGCCCCGGACTCCTGCTGTTCGCCTGCCTCCGGCCGCCCACCGCGGGCGGCGCCACCGCCGTGGCCGACTCGGCCGCCGTACTGCGGTCGCTGCCCGCCGAGGTGGCCGACCGGTTCGAGCGCGAGGGCTGGATACTCACCCGGGCCTACCACGACGAGATCGGCACCTCGCCCGAGCAGTCCTTCGGCACCGACGACCGCGCCGGGGTCGAGGCGTACTGCCGCGCCCACGCCATCGACTGGTCCTGGCAGCCGGACGGTTCGCTGCGCACCCGGCAGCACCGCGGCGCCGTGGTCCGCCACCCGGTCTCCGGTCTGCGCTGCTGGTTCAACCAGATCGCGTTCCTCAACGAGTGGACCATGGCCCCCGAGGTCCGGGAGTTCCTCGTGGAGGAGTACGGGTCCGGCGGACTCCCCTTCAACACCCTGTACGGCAACGGCGACCCGGTGTCCCCGGACGTCGTGGAGCAGATCAACAAGACCTACGAGGCGCACACGGTACGCCGGCCCTGGCAGGCCGGGGACCTGATGATCGTGGACAACATCCGCACCGCGCACAGCCGGGAGGCGTACGAGGGACCGCGCGAGGTGCTGGTCGCGATGGGCGACCCCGTACCGCCGCACGCTCAAGGATCCGAAGGGACAGCGACATGACCACCGTACGACCCGGCACAGCCGCGACCGCGCTCGCGGACACACCGTCCGTGCCGCCCTTCGCCGTCATCCCCGGAAGCCAGGTCCAGGAGGCCCTGCGGGGACAGGAGAAGGCCGTGGTGGACGTCGTGGAGGAGACCTACCGCCTGCACGGCGCCGGCCGCACCGTCAACCCGCCGTCCTCCTTCCTCCGTTTCACCGACCGGCCCACCGCACGGATCATCGCACTGCCCGCCTCCCTGGGCGGCGACCACGGCGTCGACGGCATCAAGTGGATTTCGAGCTTCCCCACCAACGTCCCCTCCGGTTTCCCCCGGGCGTCGGCCGTCCTCGTGCTCAACGACCACGACACCGGTTACCCCTTGGCCTGCCTGGAGAGCTCCATCATCAGCGCCTCCCGGACCGCCGCGTCCGCCGCGTCCGCCGCCGACCGGCTGAGCCGGGGGCGAGTCCGCCCCGCCCGGGTGGGCTATGTCGGAGCGGGCCTGATCGCCCGGTACATCCACACGTACCTCGCGGCCACCGGCTGGTCGTTCGACGCCGTCGGCGTGCACGACGTGTCGGCCGAGAGCGCCGCCGGCTTCCGGACCTACCTGGAGCAGTCCGGCGCCGCCGGCCGGGTCACGGTCCACCGCGGCGCCGAGGAACTGGTCCGCAACAGCGACCTGATCGTCTTCGCCACCGTCGCCGACCGGCCGCACATCGACGAGCCGTCCTGGTTCCGCCACAACCCGGTGGTGCTCCACGTGTCCCTGCGCGACCTGGCCCCCCAGGTGCTCCTGTCCGCCACCAACGTCGTCGACGACATCGACCACTGCCTCCGGGCCTCGACCTCGCCCCACCTGACCGAACGTCTCACCGGCAGCCGCGCCTTCCTGCACGGCACGCTCGACGACGTGCTGGCCGGCCGGGTCACCGTGCCGGCCGACCGGCCGGTGGTCTTCTCGCCGTTCGGCCTCGGCGTGCTCGACCTGGCCGTAGGCAAGTTCGTCTACGACGAGGTGGCGCGGGCCGGGCGGCTGCGGATCATCGACGACTTCTTCCACGAACTGAGGCGGCACGGCTGAGGCCGTCCCGCCGACCACCGGACACATCCGAGGAGAGCATCGTGCCAGTCATCACCACCCCCCAGTCCTTCAACGAGGAAGACCTCTACGTCGACCTCGCCCCGATGCTCGGGCACCGGCTCTTCCTCAAGTGCGAAGGCTTCAATTTCGCCGGCTCCATCAAGCTGAAGGCGGCCAGCGAGATGGTGGAGTCCGCCGAACGCAGCGGAACACTCTCCCCGGACTCCGTCCTGGTGGAGTCCTCCTCCGGCAATCTCGGCGTGGCGCTGAGCATGATCGCGGCGAGCAAGGGATACCGGTTCGTCTGCGTGACGGACTCCCGATGCAACCTGACCACCCGGCTGATGATGGAAGCCCTGGGCAGCCAGGTGCACGTCGTCTCCGACGAGCACGCCACCGGGGGCCTGCTGGGCGCCCGGCTGGCCCATGTGCGCGCCCTGTGCGCCTCGGACGCACACTATGTCTGGCTGAGTCAGTACACCAACGCCGACAACTGGCGGGCCCACTACTTCCGGACCGCCCCCGCCATCGCCCGCCGGTTCCCGCGTCTGGACGTGCTCTTCATCGGCGTCGGGACCACCGGCACCCTCATGGGATGCGCCCGCTGGTTCCGCTCCTGGCACCGGCCGGTGCGGATCGTCGCCGTGGACAGCGTCGGCTCCGCCATCTTCGGGGACCCGCCGGGCCGCCGGATGATCCCGGGCCTGGGCATGAGCACCCGGCCGCCGCTCCTCGACGAGGCGTACGTGGACGAGGCGGTGCGCGTCGACGAGGTCGACACCATACGCACCTGCCGGAGTCTGGCGCGGCGCGGTTTCCTCTTCGGCGGTTCCACCGGCACCGTGGTCAGCGGCGCGGCGAGCTGGCTCGCCCGGCACGGGACGCCCGGCATGACCCCCGTGGCCATCGCACCGGACCTCGGTGAGCGCTATCTCGACACCGTCTACCAGAGCAACTGGGTACAGGCCCTCTACGGCGGCGACGCCCTCGACCCGGAACAGACGTCCTCGCGCGTCACGCAGGTCACGCGGGTCACGCGGGGAGGGCGATGACGCCGAGAGGCTTGGTGGTGGGCTGCGGTGAGCCGCCGGCGGGTTCCACCGTGATACCGACCGCGGTCGCCTTGCTGAGCGGCCCCTCCATCACGTGCGCCACGTCCCCGCCCGTGCCGGGCAGCAGACCGGCGGGCCAGTGCTCGTCCCCCCGTCCGTACCAGAGTTCGTAGACCTGGTCGCCGCTGAGCGGCGGGAGACCGGCCGCGATGAACGCGGCCTCGCCCTCGCTGCGCGAGGTCACCACGCTCGCTGTCGCGCCGTCCGACAGTGTCGTGGTGCTGATCGTGGCGTCGGAAGCGGCCAGCACACCGGCGAGCGCCTCGGCGCCGGCCTCGGCCTCGCGGATCTGCTCCCGGGCCGTGTCCGCTTCCGAATGCTGCCACCAGGCGATCCCGCCGAGGGCCGCGGCCGCCGCGACGGACGCCGCGAGGGCGAACGCCAGCGCACGTTGCCCCCTGCGTCGGCGGCGCGCCGCCAGAGCCGCGGCCTGTTCCAGGTCACGGTCGGGGGCGACGTCGCGCTCCTGAGGTACGGTCCCGATCTGCGCGAGCACCCGCCGCCGCACCTCCGGGGAGGGCGCGCGGAGCTGCCCCGCGGCCAGCAGTGCCGCCGTCGCCGCCAGGGCGTCGGCCTCCTCCCGGCAGGCCGCACAGCTCGCCAGGTGGTGCTCGAAGGCGGCCTCCTCGTCGGGAGGCAGGGCGTGCAGCGTGTAGGCACCGACGTCGAGATGCGGGTCGCCGCTGCCCACGGTCATGATCCCGTCTCCACACACTCGCGCAGGCGCCGCAGCCCCTCACGCATCCGTGACTTGATGGTGCCCGCGGGGGCGGCGAGGGAATCGGCCACCTCCGCGTAGGTCAGCCCCTCGTAGTAGGCCAGCACCAGGGGCAGCCGCAGCTTCCGGGACAGCTCCGCCAGACAGCGGAAGACCGTGCGGTGCTCCTCCCGCTCCTCGACCTCCTCGGCGACGGCGTCGAAGGGCCGGTCGAGTTCCGCGGAGCCGGTGCGCAGCTCGCGGGCCCGGCCCGCGACCACGGACCGCACCCGGTCCACGGCCCGCCGGTGCGCGAGGGTCAGCACCCAGTTCCGGGCGGCCCCCCGTTCCGGGCGGAACCGGCCGGCGGTACGCCACACCTCCACCATCACGTCCTGGGTCACCTCCTCCGCCTGCGCCTCGTCTCTCAGCACCCGGAAGACCAGTCCCATCACCGACGGCGCCAGGGCGTCATAGACCCCGGCGAACGCCTGTTCGTCGCCGGTGGCGGCACGGGTGAGCAACTCGTCCACCCGGTTCTCACCGGATGACCTTCCCGCGCCCGTTTCGGCTCCGTCGTCCATTCCCGCTCCTCCGTGCTCTGCTCGACACTGGGGCATCCCAGCGGGGAGCGCACGCGGTCGGGAGCCGTCCGCCTGACGCGTTCACCTCCTTGCGGGACGACGGGAGACGTGAAGGGCGCACAACCCTCACTCATGGTTCGTAGCCGCCGCCCCCTTGGATGCCGATCGACCAAGGCGGCCGGAGCCCGGCCGCCGCTCCGTGCATCCGGGGCGCCGGCGCCGGATCCGGCCGCCCGAGGCATCCGACGTCGACATCGGGGCATCCGGCACGTACGGCAACTCAACCGGTCGGAAACAGAGATGAGAGTGACGACGTGTCGTTTCCCGAACACCCCGCATCCTCCGGCGACGCCCACCAGACGCACCACGACGCCGGCATGAGACGCTCCAACGGCATGGCGGTCGCCGCCCTCGTCCTCGGCATCCTGGCCGTCCTGCTCTTCTGGACCGTCATCGGCGGTGCCCTGCTCGGCCTGCTGGCCCTGATCTTCGGCATCATCGGCGCGCGCCGGGCACGCGGCGGACGGGCGCCGCGCCGTGGGATGTCCATCGTCGGCGCCGTACTCGGCGCGCTCGGTCTGATCGCCTCCGTGGTGATCATCGCGATCGGCGCGTCCATCCTCAACTCGGACGAGTTCAAGGACTTCGACGACTGCGTCCAGCACGCCGATTCACAGAGCGAACGGGACGCCTGCGCCGACGACTTCGAGCGCGACGTGAACAACTGACGCGGCCCGCTCGCGACGAGGCCGGCCGCGTCAGCGCGGCCGCGGTGCCAGGAGGTCGCCCGGACGCTCGCCGGGCACGAACGTCACCTGGGGGGCGCCCGTACGCGGATGCACGCTCACCTCTCCCACGACCCCGTACACGTCGGCCAGCAGCGACGGCGTGAGCACCTCGGCCGGCGGGCCCGAGGCCACGACCTCCCCCTCGCGCAGGACGTGGAGGCGGTCGCAGTAGTACGCGGCCAGGTTGAGGTCGTGCAGGGCGACCAGCACGGTCGCCGGCAGCCGCCGCAGCACGCCGAGGACGTCCAGCTGATGGCGGATGTCGAGGTGGTTGGTCGGCTCGTCGAGGACCAGCAGGGCGGGCCGCTGGGCGAGAGCGCGGGCGATGAGGACCCGCTGGCGTTCGCCGCCGGAGAGCCGGTCGAAGGGGCGGTCGGCCAGCCGGCCGGCGTCCACCGCGGCGAGGGCGTCGTCGATGATGGCGGCGTCCTCCGCCGTGTCGCCGGCCAGCATCCGCTTGTGCGGCGTGCGGCCCATGGCCACGACCTCGCGGACGGCGAGGTCGAAGTCCGCGGCCGAGTCCTGCACCACGGCCGCCACCGTGCGCGCGAGTCGCCGCGCGGGCATCGACCAGGTGTCGGCGCCGTCGACGCGGACCGTGCCGGTGTCCGGGCGCAGGACGCGGTAGACGGCCCTCAGCAGGCTGGACTTGCCGCTGCCGTTGGGACCGACCAGGCCGATCACCTCGCCGGCCGAAGCGGTCAGCGAGACGTCGCGCACCAGGTGGTGTGCTCCGGCGGTGAGGGTGACGCCCTCGACGGACAGGTCGGTCGCGGCGCTCATGCTCCTCCTCGGTCGGTGCCGCGCCGGGCGTCCCGGCGCATCAGCCACAGGAAGAACGGCCCGCCGCACAGCGCGGTGAGCACGCCGACCGGAATCTCCATGGGCGCGGCGACGGTGCGTGCGGCGATGTCGGCCCAGATCAGGAAGACCGCTCCGGCGAGCGCGGCCGTGGGCAGCACCCTGCGGTGGTCGCCGCCGACGAACAGCCGTACCACGTGCGGGAGGATCAGGCCGACGAAGCCGATCGGGCCGGACGCCGCGACGAGTACGCCGGTGACCAGGGACAGCAGCACGAACATGCGGGCCCGGAAGCGGGCGACGTCCAGGCCCATCGTGGTCGCCGCCTCCTCGCCGGCCAGCAGCAGGTTGAGGTTGCGGGCCTGCACCAGGAGCACGCCGATGCCCAGCAGCACGGCCAGTCCCGGCAGCCACAGGGTCTCCCAGTTGACGCCGCCGAGACCGCCCAGGGTCCAGGCGAGCACCGCCCGGGCCTCGTTGCCGCGGTCGGTGGTGAGCAGCAGCAGGTCGAGGACAGCCGTGAGCACCGCCGCGATCGCCACCCCCGACAGGACCAGGCGCGTCGAGGTGATGCGCCCGCCGGTGCGGGCGGTGGCGTACACGATCGCCAGGGCGCCGAGGGCACCGGCGAACGCGGCGGCGGACAGCGACAGGGGACCGAGGAAGCCGACGCCGAAGACGATGACCGAGACCGCGCCGAGGGAGGCGCCGGAGGAGACGCCGAGCAGGTACGGCTCGGCGAGCGGGTTGCGGACCAGCGCCTGAAGGGCGGTGCCCACCACCGCGAGACCCGCACCGGTCACCGCTCCCAGCAGGACGCGCGGCGCCCGTACGTCGAGGACGATGGTCTCCCGCGCGCGGGACCAGTCCGGTTGGGTGAAGTCGGCGCCCAGGGCGTGCGTCACGATGCCCCAGACCTGGCCGGGCGGCACCTGGACCGAGCCGATGGCCAGGCCCGCCGTCGCGGAGGCCACCAGCAGGGCCGCCAGCGCGAGTGACGTCCCCGCCATCGTCGCACGCCCCGCCCGGCGCGACCGGGCGGCCGACGGGTCCGGTTCGGCTACCGCCTTGGTGGCGGTGCCGGTCACCGGAAGCTCTCGGGGTGCAGTCCGCGGGCGAGGTCACCGACCGCGTACGCCGACCGGATGCCGACCAGGGTCGCGGTCAGCGGCAGGACGACGAACCGCTTGTTCTTGACGGCGGGGACGTCGGCGAGGGCCGGCTGGGAGAGCAGGAACTTCTTCTTCTGCTCGACGCTGCCGGCTCCGGCGTAGTCGTAGATCGCGATGACCTCGGGCCTGCGCTCGACGACCTGTTCCCAGGAGACGTCGCCGAACACCTCGTCGAGGTCGCCGAAGACGTTCTCGCCGCCGGCCAGCCGGATCAGGTCGGTGCCCAGGCCCTTGCCGCCCGCGGTGAAGGCGCTCTTGTCGCCGCTGTCGTAGACGAAGACCGGCACCTCCGGTTCGCCCTTCACGGCGGCGGACGCCTTGGTGACACGGCTCTGCAGGTCGGCGATCAGCTTGTCGGCCCGGTCGGGGACACCGAAGATGCTCGCCACCGTACGGATCTCGGCGTAGGTGTCCTTCATCGTCACCTGCTTCTCGCCGCAGTACTCGCGGTTGAGGTAGGTGTCGATGCCGGCGTCGGCGAACGCCTTGCGGGAGCGGCCCTCGTTCTCGTCGAAGGCGCTGCCGTAGCCGCCGTAGACGAGGTCGGGCTCGGTGTCGAGGATCTTCTCGAACGACGGTTCCCGCTCGGCGAGTTCCGGTATCGCCTCGTAGTCCTCCTTCAGCTCCGGCAGGACGGCCGAGTCGGGGAAGGCGGTGCCGACCATGCGGTCCTTCAGACCGAGGGCGAGCATCAGCTCCGCGGGGTGCTGATGGATGGTGACCACCCGGGACGGCGGCTCGTCGTACGTCGTCTTCACGCCGCAGTTGTCGATGGTGACGGGGAAGCCCGCGGGGGACGACGCCGATGCCGAACCGTCCTGGCCGGCGTCGTCGGCGCCGCCGGACGAGCCGCACCCGGCGGTCACCAGGGCCGCCGACAGGGCGAGCGCCGCGGCCGTGCCGCGCAGGCTCCGGCGGCGTCGGGCAGGGGAGAACAGGGCTGACACGTAAGCCTCCTGGGGAGTCCGCGCTCCTCGGATCGGGCCCGCGACAGGCCAGTGTCCTGACTCCCGGGGCCGATCGCCCCCGGCTGCCCGCCCGGTGGGCGCGGGGCAGGCCGAGGGCGTGACGCCCGGTCACAGTGGCGGGACCGTGCCGGATTCGCACCGGCTTCCTGTCTCCCGTCGCGGCTATGACCTGGCGATATTACGTTCCTTTGGGCCGGGCGCAAAGCGCGGGTGGTCAGCGGGCACGCGGTGCCCGTACACGGAGCGAGGCCCCGCTGACAGCTGCCGGGACGGGATGCGAGGATGCCCGGAGCAATTGGGCGACGGCGGCCCGAGGAAGCCGGTGCGAATCCGGCGCGGTCCCGCCACTGTGATCGGCGAGCGAGCCCCCACACGACCACTGCCCGACCGGGTGGGAAGGGGTGGGGCGAGCGACGACCCGAGAGCCAGGAGACTCACGCGGTCGCCTCCTCGACGGACCACCGGGGCGGATCTCCCCGGGGAGAGGGACGATGCCGTATGCCCGCCCACACCGGCCCGGCCGAAACGACGCCCGGCGCACCCGCGGACCCGACGCCCGCACGCGTCGTCGTCTGCAGGGACTGCTGCTGCGGCACCCCGAAGATCATCGGCGTCGACCACGCGGCGCAGACGGCGCGGCTGCGGGCCCGGGTGCCCGTGCGGGTGTCGGACTGCCTCGACGTGTGCGAACAGGCCAACGTGATCGTCGTCCAGCCCTCCGCGGCGGGCCGCGCCGCCGGCGCCCGTCCCGTCTGGCTGGGACTGGTCAACGACCCCGACGCCACCGAGGACATCGCCGACTGGGTCAGCGCCGGCGGCCCCGGCGTCGCACCGCGGCCCGACATCCTCGACCTGTACGCCATCACGCCCCCGCGACGGGGCCCGGCCTCCTGACTCAGCGCTCACGAGGAGCAACCGGTGTGCACAAACGATCAGGCGCCGCCCGCCGACGTCACCGCGGCCCTGCACGACGCGGCCGCCCTCGGGGGCTTCTTCGTCCTGCGCGTCGGGGGTGGAGACACGGGCTGGCATCCGGTCGGCCACTCCTACGCGCGGGGTTTCACCGACCTCGCCGAGGCCGTCGCGCACCGCCACCGCGCGCCCGAAGCGCGGATCGGCGTGTCCATCGCCCACCTGGGTCACGCGGCACGACTCTGGTCGCCCGCCCTGGCCTGCGTACTCCTGCACGGCATCGTCCTCGACCTGAGCCGGCTGGAGCGGGCCGACGACGGCCCGGCCCTGCGCCTGCCCTGCCCCGCCGGTCTGCGCGGCGGCGGGGCACGTCCGTCTGCCGCCCTCGCGCTGTACGAGCAGGTGACGGCCCACCTGGAAGCGCTGGCCCAGGGGCTCCGGGTCAAGGTCGCCCCACGGCTGCTGGACGGCAACGCCGCCTCGGCGCTCGTCGAGGCGGCCCGCGCCCTGCTGGCCGCGCACCCCGCACTGCGCGAGCCGCTCACCGCCCTCACCGCCGAACTGCTGAACACCGGACGACTCGCGGGCACCGGAGAGATCACCGGACCGGACCTCACGTTCCGGCGCCGCAGTTGCTGCCTCTACTACCGTGCGCCGAACGGCTCGAAGTGCGGCGACTGCTGTCTGGCGGGGTAGCCGGGGCGCTCACGGCCCGTCGGGGTCCAGCGCGTTCAGGGGCTGTTCCGTCCAGATGACCTTGCCCTGCGCGTGGTACCGGGTGCCCCAGCGCCGGGCGCACTGGGCGACGAGGAACAGGCCGCGGCCTCCCTCGTCGGTGGTGGCGGCCATGCGCAGGTGGGGTGCCGTGCTGCTGCCGTCGGAGACCTCGCAGATCAGGCTGCGGTCGAGCAGCAGCCGGACACGCACCGGTTCGGCCGCGTGCCGGATGGCGTTGGTGACCAGCTCGCTGAGGATCAGCTCGGTGGTGAACGCCGTCTCCTCCAGGCCCCACTCCGTGAGCCGGCGCGTCGCGTCGGCCCGGACGCCGGCGACGGCCGAGGGGTCACGCGGCACGTTCCATTCGGCGACCCGGTCGGCCGGGAAGGCCCGGGTCCGGGCCACCAGGAGGACGATGTCGTCGTCGGGCCGGTCGGGGAGCAGCGCGTCCAGCAGCACGGCACAGGTCTCGTCCGGCGTCCGGTCCGCGCCGGTGAGCCGCCTGCGGAGCAGGTCGAGGCCCGCCTCGATGTCCCGGCCCCGGTCCGTCACCAGTCCGTTGGTGAACAGGACGAGCCGACTGCCCTCGGGAAGCCGGAACTCGGCCGGGGTGAAGGGCAGGCCACCGAGGCCCAGCGGAGGGCCGGGCGGCAGCTCGGGGAAGTCCACGCTGCCGTCCGGGCGGACGACGGCCGGCGGCGGGTGCCCGGCGCGGGCCATGGCGCAGTCACCGGAGACCGGGTCGTACACGGCGTAGAGACAGGTGGCACCGACGATGTCCGAACCGCTGCTCGTCTCGGTGCGGTCCCGGTCGAGGCCGGTCACCAGTTCGTCGAGGTGGCCGAGGAGTTCGTCGGGAGCCATGTCGAGCCCGGCGAAGTTCTGCACGGCGGTCCGCAGCCGGCCCATGGTGGCCGCGGCGTGCAGACCGTGACCTGCCACGTCGCCCACCACGAGGGCGACCCGCGCGCCGGACAGCGGAATCACGTCGAACCAGTCGCCGCCCACGCCCGCCTGCGCCGGCAGGTAGCGGTAGGCGACGTCGAGGGCGTTCTGCACCGGCAGTCCGTGCGGCAGCAGGCTGCGCTGCAGAGCCACCGCGACGGTGTGCTCGCGGTGGTAGCGCCTCGCGTTGTCGATGGCGACCGCGGCCCGCGACGCCAGTTCCTCGGTGATGGACAGGTCCTCCCGGGTGAACGGCTCCGAGCCCGCACCGCGCCAGAAGTTGGCCACGCCGAGCGCGACGCCCCGGGCGCGCAGGGGAACGGAGACCAGCGAGTGGATGCCGTAGGCGAGGACCCGGGGCGCGCGGTCGGGATCCTGCAGCTGCCAGCCGGCCTCCGCGCCCAGGTCCGCGACCAGAACGGCGTGTCCGGAGGCGAGGCCCGTCGTCGCGGGAGTACCGGGCCGAATGGTCATCGCCTCGCCGACCGGGATCAGCGGTGCGTCGTCGCGGACACCGTGCAGGACCACGCGGTGCATGACCAGGTCGCCCGGGGCGGCCTCCTCGCCGCGCATCACCGCCTCCAGCAGTTCGACGGTGACGAAGTCGGCACACTGGGGCGTCGACGCCTCCGCCAGTTCCTCGGCGGTGCGCACCACGTCGAGTGTGGTGCCGATCCGGGCACTGGCGTCGTAGAGGAGTTCCAGCCGCTTGCCGGCGCGCTCCGCCCTGCTCCGCTCCCGGTGCACCTCGGTGGTGTCCCGCAGGGTGGCCACCGCGCCCCTGGTCGTGTCGTCCCGGTCCAGCCGGCGCAGACTGACCGCCAGGAGCCGGTCCCCGGCGGTGTGCATCTCGTCCGTGCGGGTGTCGCCCGAGGAGAGCAGCTCGACGATGCCCGGGTCCAGCCCGAGGCGGTCGACGGGGAGCCCGTCGCACCGCTCGGGCAGGGCGAGGAGGCGCCGCGCCTCGTCGTTGGCGAGCACCAGGCGATCGCCGTCGACGATCAGCACACCTTCCCGGATGGTGTGCAGCACCGCGTCGTGGTGCTCGTACATGCGGGTGATCTCGACCGGCCCGAGACCGTGCGTCTGCCGCCGCAGCCGCCGGCTCACCAGGGCGGCGGCGCCCAGGGCCAGCGCGAGCGAGGCGGCGCCCGCGACCAGTAGGGCGGGCAGTTGGCGCTGGGCCGACTCGTTGACGTTGGTGATCGTGATGCCGACGGCCACACCGCCGACCACGCGGCCGTCGGCGGCCCGCACGGGGGCGTCGGCGTTCACCGTCGGGCCCACGCTCGTGTCGAACGTCCGGGTGACCGACCGGCCGCCGAGAACCTCCTCCAGCAGTCCGTTCGGGCTGATGACGCGTTTCCCGATCAGTGCCGGGTCGGGGTGTGTCAAGCGGATCCCCGCGTCGTCGAACACCACGACGTAGTCGACGTCGGAGGCCCTGCCGACGGCTTCGGCCCGGGGCTGGAGCACCGCGGTCGGGTCGGCTCCCGTGACCGCCGCAGCCGTGCCCGGAGCCATGGCGAAGGACTCCGCGACACCCAGGGCCGTGCGGCGGGCGTCGCCGGTGCTGTCGCGCTGCGCCTGGAACAGCAGGAGCACCACCGCGGTGACGATGAGCAGCACCGCTGTGCCGACCTGCAGCAGAAAGACCTGGCCGGCGATGCTCCGCCGTGGCAAGCGGTCCATAGCGTCAGTTTTCATCACTCACGCGGGTGCGACCAGTCAGGCCGCGCCGGGACCGACGCGTGACCAGGTCGCTCAGAGGGGAAGCGGCGCCGAGGAACGGGCCGGATGGTGCGGGCCGAGGAGCACGACGATGCCCCGGCCGTCGGGGGAGGGGTGGGTCACCTGGGTCCAGCCCCGGCGACGGTAGAAGGCCAGGGCCCCTCCGCCGCGGACCGACGTCAGCAGCCAGGCGCGTCCCCCGGGCGCGTCCTCGGTCACGGCGTCGAGCAGGCCGCCCGCGAGACCGGAGCCGCGGTCCGCTCGGCGGACGGCCAGTTCGTCGATCTCCCGGGCGCCGCACAGCCAGTCGGCGGTGCGGCCGGCGCCCAGGGCCGCGGCGGCCTGCGGGTGGCAGCGGTCGGTGGGGAAGGGGGCCGGGGTCGTCCACGCGGTGGCGAAGCCGGCGACCTCCCCGTCCCGCACGGCGGTCGCCGCGGTGAACCCGGGCCGGCGCACGTCCACCCGCAGCCGCGCCGCGAACTCCCTCGCCCTCTCCTCGTCCTCGTTCCAGGGCGGCGCGCAGAACGCGTCCGCGTACACCGAACGGAGCGCCTCGGTGTGCGCGAGCAGCCCGGTTCCGCGGTGGACGCGGATGCCGGAGGTCATCGTGCGGTCACCGGCGGTGGAGGGGAGAGGAGGGCGGCGCGAGGATCCCCCGCTCGCGCCGCCCGGTCGATGGCCGGCACCCGGCCGGCACGCATGGGCACCAGCACAGCACCCACCCCTTCCTGCACTGAACAAGCTGTTGCGAACAGTGTGCAATAAGAACACACCGATGTGCACGGGTGATGTGCACCCGAGCGGCTCCGCGCAGGTGGGCGCCCCGTAGAGTGCGTCTTCGGCAGAGCGCGTCTGCCGCCTTCCCGGACCCCGAGGTACCCAGCAGTGACCACCGCCCAGACCCCCGCACCGGCCGTCGTCGGGATCGGCGCCGACGGCTGGGAAGGGCTCGCGGACGCCGCGCGAGGGACCCTGCTCGACGCGGACGTCGTGATCGGCGGCGCACGCCAGCTCGATCTGCTGCCCCCGGAGTGCACCGGGGAACGGGTCGCCTGGCCCTCCCCGCTGCGGCCCGCGGTCCCCGGCCTCCTCGCCGCGCACGCCGGCCGCCGCATCGCCGTCCTGGCCAGCGGCGACCCCATGTTCTACGGCATCGGCCGCGCCCTCACCGAAGAACTCGGGCCCGGCGCCGTGCGCGTCCTGCCGCACCCCTCGTCCGTCTCCCACGCCTGCGCCCGCCTCGGCTGGCCCCTGGAGGACGTCGAGGTCGTCACGCTCGTGGGACGGCCCGCGGCCCGCCTCGCCGCCGCCCTGCACGAGGGCCGGCGTCTCCTCGTGCTCAGCGCGGACGCCACCACCCCCGACGAGGTCGCCGCCCTGCTCAGGGACCGCGGCTTCGGCCCGAGCCGGATGCGGGTGCTGGAACAGCTCGGCGGCGTGCGGGAGCGCACGACGACGCCGGCCACCGCCGAGGACTGGCCGCCGCCGCACCCGCCTGGCGACCCCCTCAACATCGTCGCCGTCGAGTGCCACCGTGCCCCGGACGCCCTGCGCCTGGGAGCGGTGCCGGGCCTGCCGGACGCGGCCTACGAGCACGACGGGCAGCTCACCAAGCGGCACATCCGGGCCGCCACGCTCGGCGCGCTGGCCCCCGCCCCCGGCGAACTCCTGTGGGACGTCGGCGGCGGCTCCGGCTCGATCGCCGTCGAGTGGATGCGTACGCACCCCGCCTGCCGGGCGATCACCGTCGAACGCGACCCGGCCCGCGCCGAACGCATCACCCGCAACGCCGAACGGCTCGGCGTCCCGGGCCTGCGGGTGGTGACCGGCGCCGCCCCCGAGGCGCTGGCCGGGCTGCCCCGGCCGGACGCGGTGTTCGTCGGCGGCGGCCTCACCGCGCCCGGACTGCTGGCCGCCTGCTGGGACGCCCTGCCGGACGGCGGCCGCATGGTGGCCAACACCGTGACGCTGGAATCCGAGGCGCTGCTGGCCGACGCCCACCGCCGCCACGGCGGCGAACTGGTCCGCCTGGCCGTGGCGCACGCCGTCCCCGTGGGCGGCTTCACCGGGTGGCGGCAGGCGATGCCGGTCACCCAGTGGGCCGTGGAGAAGACCGTCGAACCATCCGCAGGAGCAGACACATGACCGTGTACTTCATCGGTGCCGGCCCCGGCGCCGCCGACCTGATCACGGTGCGCGGCGCCCGGACGCTCGCCGCCTGCCGGGTCTGCCTGTACGCGGGCAGCCTGGTGCCGCGCGAACTGCTCGCGGAGTGCCCCACGGACGCGAGGCTGGTGGACACCGCGCGGCTCACCCTGGACGAGATCACGGCCGAACTGGTCCGCGCGCACGAGGAGGGCCACGACGTCGCCCGGCTGCACTCCGGGGACCCCTCGGTTTTCAGCGCGGTCGCGGAGCAGATGCGGCGGCTTGACGCGGCCGGGGTGCCGTACGAGGTGGTCCCGGGCGTTCCCGCCTTCGCCGCGGCGGCGGCCGCCCTGAAGCGGGAGCTGACCGTGCCGACGGTCGGGCAGACGGTCATTCTGACCCGCGTCGCCCAGCAGGCCACCCCCATGCCCGAGGGCGAGGACCTCGCCACCCTGGGCCGCAGCGGCGCGCTGATCGTGCTGCACCTCGCCGCCCGGTACGTGGACCGCGTGGTGGACGAGCTGCTGCCGCACTACGGCGCCGACTGCCCCGCCGCCGTCGTCGCCTACGCCTCCCGCCCCGACGAGCTGGTCCTGCGCGGCACGCTCGACGAGATCGCCGGGAAGGTGAAGGACGCTGGGGTGCTGCGCACGGCCGTCATCATGGTCGGGCGGACGCTCGGCGCGGAGCAGTTCCGCGACAGCCACCTGTACTCGGCGGAGAGGGACCGGCATGTCTGCTGAGTCCGCGGCACCGGCCGAGGAGGTCATCCCGGTCCTGCGGGTGCGCGACGCCGCGGCGGCGGTGCGCTGGTACGCCCGGCTGGGCTTCGCCCAGCAGTGGGAGCACCGCTTCGAGGCGGGATTCCCCGTGTACACGGAGGTCGCCCGCGGGCGGGTTCGGCTCCATCTGTCGGAGCACGAGGGCGACGCGCGCCCGGACACCCTGGTGTATCTGCGGGTCGCCGACCTCGACGCGGTCGCCGCCGAGTTCGGCGTCGTGCCCGAGGAGCAGCCCTGGGGACGGGAGCTCGCCCTCCGGGACCCGGACGGCAACCGCCTGCGGGTGGGCCCGGTGCGGGACGAGACCGGCCACGCGGACGGGTAGTCCCCTGTCCCGCGTGTCCCGCGCTCAGGCCACCCCGCTGCGGCCCACCACCGTCCCCGCGCGGTCGACGCAGATCACGTCGACCGCGACCGGCGCCCCGCGCAGCACGGCCAGCGCCTGGTCGCGGGCCGCCCCCGCCACCAGGTCGCCCAGCGGAACGCCGGCCGCCCGGCACAGCTGCAGGGCGGCGAGCCCGGTGTTGGCCCCCGCCACCTCGGCGGCCAGGGCCTCGTCGGCGCCGCCGCGCCGGGCGAGCCCGGCGAGGAAGCCCTTGTCGACCTGGGAGCGCCCGGAGTGCAGATCGAGGTGGCCGGCGGCGAGCTTGGAGAGCTTCGCGAAACCGCCGCACACCGTCAGGCGGTCCACGGGATGACGGCGGACGTACTTCAGTACCGCGCCCGCGAAGTCGCCCATGTCCAGCAGCGCGTCCTCGGGCAGCCCGTACTCCTCGACAACCGTCCGCTCCGAGGTGGAGCCGGTGCACCCCGCGACATGCGTACGCCCCGCCGCGCGGGCCACGTCCACCCCGCGCCGGATCGAGTCGATCCACGCCGAGCACGAGTACGGCACGACGATCCCGGTGGTGCCCAGGACGGAGAGGCCGCCGAGGATGCCGAGCCGGGGGTTCCACGTGGACCGGGCGATCTCCTCGCCGTCGTCGACGGAGACGGTGACCTCGACGTCGCCGCTGCCGCCGTACCGCTCGGCGACGCGTGCGACGTGGTCGCGCATCAACTGCCGGGGCACGGGGTTGACGGCCGGTTCGCCGACCGGCAGCGGCAGGCCGGGCCGGGTGACCGTGCCCACGCCCGGTCCGGCGCGGAAGACGACCCCGGACCCGGCGGGCAGCCGCCGCACCGTCGCCCGCACCAGCGCCCCGTGCGTGACGTCCGGATCGTCGCCCGCGTCCTTCACCACCCCCGCCATCGCGTGGCCGTCCGTCAGCTCCTCGGCCGCGAGCACGAAGGACGGCGTCTGGCCCCTGGGCAGGGTGATCGTCACCGGGTCGGGGAACTCACCCGCCAGCAGCGCCGTGTACGCGGCGGTCGTCGCCGCCGTCGCGCAGGCACCCGTGGTCCAGCCGGGACGCAGACCGGTGTGCTTGAGTTGGGCGCCGCGACCGCCCCTGGCCTCGCCGCTCACGTCCCGCCCACTCGTGTCCCACCAGAGGGACGAGACCGCAGAAAGGGAATGACCCAGCCGTGCACGTACTGATCCTCGGCGGCACCACGGAGGCCCGCCGGCTCGCCGAACTCCTGGCGGCCGAACACCTGCCGGGGCTCCGCGTGACGAACTCCCTGGCCGGACGGGTGGCCTCGCCCCGGACGCCGCCCGGCGAGGTGCGGATCGGAGGCTTCGGCGGAGCCGAAGGGCTCGCCGTGTGGCTCGGCGAGCACACCGTCGACCTGCTCGTCGACGCCACCCACCCGTTCGCCGGCACCATCAGTTTCAACGCCGCGCGGGCCGCCGCCACCGCCGGGGTTCCCCTGCTCGCCCTGCGCCGCCCCGGCTGGGCGCCGGTGGCCGGTGACGACTGGCACGAGGCCGGTTCCCTCGCGGAGGCCGCCGCGCTGCTCCCCGCGCTCGGCGGGCGGGTCTTCCTCACCACCGGCCGCATGGGTCTTGCCGCCTTCGCCGGTCTGCACGACCTGTGGTTCCTCGTGCGGTCGGTCGACGCGCCCGACGGACCGCGTCCGCCCCGCACGGAGGTACTGCTCGACCGCGGCCCGTTCACCCTCGACGGGGAACGCGAGCTGCTGCGCCGGCACTGGATCGACGTCCTGGTCACCAAGGACAGCGGGGGAGAGGCCACCGCGCCGAAGCTGGCGGCCGCCCGTGAGGCCGGGGTGCCGGTGGTCGTGGTGCGCAGGCCGCCGGTGCCCGAGGGCGTGCCGGTCGTGAGCGGCCCCGGAGAGGCGGCGCGACGGGTCCGGGAGGCACACGCGAGGCGCCGGCCGCCGGGCGCCCCTCACGTCTCCGGGTAGCGGCGGGGCGTCCACACGACCTCTTCGCCGTCGCCGCGCCGCACCACCCGCGTCTGGGACGAGCCGACCAGCAGGATCGTGCGCATGTCGACCTCGGCCGGATCCAGGTCCGCCAGCCGCACGATGCGCACCCGCTCGCCGGAGCCGCCCACGTCCCGGGCGACCACGACGGGTGTGTCCGGCGCCCGGTGTTCGAGGAGCAGCTCGCGGGCCTTGCCGACCTGCCAGGTCCGGCTGCCGGACCCCGGGTTGTACAGCGCCAGCACCAGATCGGCGCCGGCCGCGGCCCGCAGCCGCTCGGCGATGACCTCCCACGGCTTGAGCCGGTCGGACAGCGAGAGAGCGGCGTAGTCGTGCCCGAGCGGCGCCCCCGCACGGGCGGCGGCGGCGTTGGCGGCGGTCACCCCCGGCAGCACCCGCACCGGAACGTCCGCGTGCTCCTCGGCCGAGGCGGCCTCCAGCACGGCCGTGGCCATGGCGAAGACCCCGGGGTCACCGCCGGACACGACGGCGACCCGGCGCCCCCGCCGGGCCAGCCCCAGCGCGAACTCCGCGCGCTCGGCCTCCACCTTGTTGTCCGATCCGTGGCGCCGCTGACCTGCCCGGACCGGGACACGGTCCAGGTAGGTGGTGTAGCCGACCAGATCGTCGGCGGCGGCGAGCGCGCCCCGCGTCTCGGGCGTCAGCCACAACGGCCCGGCCGGCCCGGTCCCCACGACGACGACCTCTCCCACGGCATCCGGCTCCGGCACCGGCGGCTCGGCGTCCACCTGGCTCGGCAGCACCGCCACCGAGAAGTAGGGCACCGACTCGGCCTCCACGTCGGCCAGCTCCGCCAGGCGCTCGCCCGCCATCGTGGCCCGCTCGACATACCGCGCCTGGTCGAGCCGACCCGACCCCTCCAGCGCGCGGCGCACCTTGGCGAAGGTACGGCCGAGCTTCATCACCACGGCCGAATCCGTCGAGGCGAGCCGGGCCGTCAGCTCCTCCTCGGGCAACGTGCCCGGCAGGATGGTCAGCACCTCCTCACCCTCGACGAGCGGCGTGCCCAGCCGGGCCGCGGCGGCGGACACGGACGTCACACCGGGGATCACCTCGGTGTCGTACCGGTCGGCGAGCCGCTTGTGCATGTGCATGTAGGAGCCGTAGAAGAGCGGGTCGCCCTCCGCGAGGACGGCGACCGTGCGGCCCGCGTCGAGGTGGGCGGCGAGCCGCGCCGAGGCCTCGGCGTAGAAGTCGTCCATGGCGCCCTGGTAGCCGCCCGGGTGGTCGGTGGTCTCGACGGTGAGCGGGTAGACCAGCCGTTCCTCGACGTGGTCGGCGCGCAGGTGCCGCTCCGCGATGGAGCGGGCGATGGACCGTCCGTGCCGGGCGCTGTGATACGCGATCACGTCCGCCTCGGCGATGGCCTCGACCGCGCGCACGGTCATCAGGGACGGGTCGCCGGGACCGAGCCCGACCCCGTACAGCTTGCCGCTCATTCTTCCTCGCTCGCGATCGCGTTGAGTGCGGCGGCGGCGATGGCGCTGCCTCCGCGACGGCCCCGGACGACCAGGTGCTCCAGGCCCGAGGGGTGGGCGGCCAGGGCGTCCTTGGACTCGGCGGCGCCGATGAAGCCGACGGGCACGCCGATGACGGCCGCGGGCCTCGGCGCCCCCTCCTCGATCATCTCCAAGAGCCGGAAGAGGGCGGTGGGCGCGTTGCCTACGGCGACCACGGAGCCCTCCAGGCGGTCGCGCCACAGCTCCAGCGCGGCGGCGCTGCGCGTGGTGCCCAGCTCCGCCGCCAGCCCCGGGACGGCCGGGTCGGAGAGGGTGCACAGCACCTCGTTGTCCGCGGGCAGCCGCTTGCGGGTCACACCGCTGGCCACCATCTGCACGTCGCAGAGGATCGGCGCACCGGCGAGCAGGGCCTCGCGGGCGCGGGCCACCACCGTGGGCGTGTGGCCGATGTCGCGCACGAGGTCGACCATGCCGCAGGCGTGGATCATCCGGACGGCGACCCGGCTGACGTCGGCGGGCAGGCCCGTGAGGTCCGCCTCCGCCCGGATCGTGGCGAAGGACTGGCGGTAGATGGCCGCTCCGTCCTTCTCGTATGCGTGCGTCGTCACGGTGCTCTTTCCGCTGCTCTCGGTCGTCGTACGGCTCATGGGGTGATCGCCGCCAGTGCGGTGGCGAGATCGGAGGGGTCCGTCAGGACCGTGGTGCGGGCCGGTCCGCCGGGCGCGCCGACGCTGAGGCGGTAGCCGCCCTCGGGGACGGCGACCAGGTCGATCCGCTCGCCCCGCGGGTGTCCGCAACGGCGTTCGCAGCCGGACCAGTACAGGGGGAGCGGGGACCGGCCGGCGGCGGACAGACTGCCGGCCGCGTCTGCCCGCACGTCGGCGTGGGACTTCCCACACCCCGGGCGGCCGATGCAGGCACCGACGCGCGGCCAGGGGGAGGCGGCGTCGGTGACGAGGCCGGCGGCGGAGAGACGGTCGAGGGCGTCGGCGGTCTCCGTCGTGTCCAGCCCCCCGACGGGTACGACGACGCCGCGCCACGGCGTCAACCGCAGTTCGGCGTCCCGCGTCAGGGCGGCGACGTGCGTCAACTCCCTCCACTGCGGGCCGGTGAGACGGCCCAGCGGGACGTGTACGCACAGGGCGTCCCCGACGAGCCCGGGAGGCGGCCCGTCCGCACGGGGCGTGTCCGTCCGCTCCTTCACGTGGGCGACTCCCGCCTCGGACAGACGGCGGTCCACCGCCCGCGTCAGGACACGGGCGGGTACGGCGAGTTCGTCCACCCGCCACGCCCGCTCCCCGGACTCGCGCCCGACGCCGAGGAAGGCCTCGGCCGCCAGCAGCGCCGCCCGGGCCGCCTCGCCCGCGGCCACCCGCCAGGCGTCGTCCGTCGAGCCCAGCGCGACCAGCGCGTCGTCGTCGCCGGCCGCCCGTACGGTGACGTCGGCGCCGAGCCCGGTCACGTCCCCACGCCCGTCGTCGAGCGCGAACAGGAACCGGCCCGACAGCTCCCGCGTCCCGTCGCTCGCGCACAGCGCGGCGTCCAGGGCCGACAGCCAGGGCCGTACGTCCCGCAGACCGCGCCCGTCGAGGCCGGACAGCGGTGAGGCGACGATGTTGCGCACCCGTTCGTGCGCCGGCGAGGGCAGCAGCCCGGCCGCGTCCAGCAGCCCGGCGAGCTCCGCGCCGCAGCCGTCGCGCAGACCCCGCAGCTGCACGTTGCCCCGGGACGTCAGATGGAGGTCCCCGTCGCCCAGCCGCCGGGCCGCATCCGCCAGCGCCTCGGCCTGGACGACGCCCAGGACCCCGCCGGGTATCCGTACCCGGGCGAGGGCACCGTCGTCCGCGGCGTGCAGCCTCAGCGTCCCCGGGCAGGCGTCACCACGGTCCCGTGAGACCGCTGTGGCCTGGGAGGATGCGGAGGAGAGCGCCGAGGACATGGCGGCGAGCATACCGACCATCACACCGGTGGCACCGCCCGCCCTTCACGGTGGGACCCTTACTATGCTCCTGGGTGGATCATCCGGTCCGCCCACCGCCAGACGGCGACAGGGGAGGAAGCCGGTGCGAATCCGGCGCGGTCCCGCCACTGTGAGTCCGGCCACCCCGAGGGGCCGGACGAGTCAGGAACTCCCGCCGTCTCTCACCGCCCGGGGCGCGGACCCCGAGGAAGGGCAGACGCCGCATGCCGCATTCGTCCGGGGAGCGCGCCTCGCACCCCAGCATCCTGCTCCTGTCGACGTCCGACACCGACCTGCTGAGCGCCCGCGCCGCCACCGGTCCGGTCACCTACCGGTTCGCCAACCCCGCCCGCCTCCCGCTCGACGACCTGCCCGCCCTGCTGGACGGCGTCGGACTGGTCGTCGTACGCCTGCTCGGCGGACTGCGTGCCTGGCGCGAGGGTCTCGACCTGCTCCTCGCCGACGGCCGGCCCGTCGTGGTGCTCAGCGGCGAACAGGCCCCGGACGCCCAGCTGATGGAGGCCTCCACCGTCCCCGTCGGCCTCGCCGCGGAGGCGCACGCCTACCTCGCCCACGGCGGCCCTGCCAACCTGGAGCAGCTCGCCCGGTTCCTGTCCGACACCGTGCTCCTCACCGGCCACGGCTTCGACCCGCCGACGCCCGCCCCCACCTGGGGCCCGCTGGAGCGCACGCCTCGCCCCGACGCCGACGGGCCCACCGTGGCCGTGCTCTACTACCGCGCCCACCACATGAGCGGCAACACGGACTTCGTGCACGCCCTGTGCGACGCCGTCGAGAACGCCGGCGGACGGCCGCTGCCCCGCTACGTGGCCTCCCTGCGCGCCCCCGAGCCCGAACTGATCGAGGACCTGCGGGCGGCCGACGTGATCGTCACCACCGTCCTCGCGGCCGGCGGCACCAAGCCCGCCGAGGCGTCCGCCGGCGGTGACGACGAGTCCTGGGACGCCGGTGCGCTCACCACCCTCGACGTCCCCATCCTCCAGGCCCTGTGCCTGACCGGCTCCCGCGCCGACTGGGAGAGCAACGACGAGGGCGTCTCCCCGCTGGACGCCGCCAGCCAGATAGCCGTCCCCGAGTTCGACGGCCGCCTGATCACCGTGCCGTTCTCCTTCAAGGAGATCGACGAGGACGGCCTCCCCGCCTACGTCGCCGACCCCGAGCGCGCCGCCCGCGTCGCCGGCACCGCCGTGCGCCACGCCCGCCTGCGGCACATCCCGGCCGCCGGCAAGCGCCTGGCCCTGGTCCTGTCCGCCTACCCGACCAAGCACTCCCGCATCGGCAACGCCGTCGGCCTGGACACCCCCGCCAGCGCCGTCGCCCTGCTGCGCCGACTGCGCGAGGAGGGCTACGACTTCGGCGCCGACACCGACGCCGAGGTCCCGGGCCTGGCCTCGGGCGACGGCGACGAACTGATCCGCGCGCTCATCGAGGCGGGCGGCCACGACCAGGACTGGCTCACCGAGGAACAGCTCGCCCGCAACCCGGTCCGCATCCCGGCCGCCGACTACAAGCGCTGGTACGCGACCCTGCCCGCGGAACTGCGCACGGCCGTCGAGGAGCACTGGGGCCCGGCCCCGGGCGAGATGTTCGTCGACCGCAGCCGCAACCCGGAGGGCGACATCGTCCTCGCCGCCCTGCGCCGCGGCAACCTGCTGATCCTCATCCAGCCGCCGCGCGGCTTCGGCGAGAACCCCATCGCCATCTACCACGACCCCGACCTGCCTCCCTCCCACCACTACCTCGCCGCCTACCGCTGGATCGCCGCGCGGGCCGAGGACGGCGGCTTCGGCGCCGACGCGATGATCCACCTGGGCAAGCACGGCAACCTGGAGTGGCTGCCCGGCAAGAACGCCGGCCTGTCCGCCGCCTGCGGCCCGGACGCCGCCCTCGGCGACCTGCCGCTGATCTACCCCTTCCTCGTCAACGACCCCGGCGAGGGCACCCAGGCCAAGCGCCGTGTGCACGCCACCCTCGTCGACCACCTCGTGCCGCCGATGGCCCGCGCCGACTCCTACGGTGACATCGCGCGCCTGGAGCAACTCCTCGACGAGTACGCGCAGATCGCGTCCATGGACCCGGCGAAGCTCCCGGCGATCCGAGCCCAGATCTGGACCCTGATCCAGGCCGCCAAGCTCGACCACGACCTCGGCATGCAGGACCGCCCGGACGACGACGGCTTCGACGACTTCCTGCTGCACGTCGACGGCTGGCTCTGCGAGGTCAAGGACGCCCAGATCCGCGACGGCCTGCACGTCCTCGGCAACCCGCCGGCCGGCGCCGACCGCGTCAACCTCGTCCTCGCCATCCTCCGCGCCCGCCAGATCTGGGGCGGCACCACCGCCCTGCCCGGCCTGCGCGAAGCCCTCGGCCTCGACGAGTCGGCCGCCACCCGCACCACGGCCGACGCCGCCGAGGAGCAGGCCCGCGCACTGGTCCAGGCCATGGACGACGCCGGCTGGGACCCCGCCGCCGTACCGTCCGAACACGGCGAACAGGTCGCCGCGGTACTGGAGTTCGCCGCCCGCGAGGTCGTCCCCCGGCTGGCCGCCACCACCGCCGAGATCGACCACGCCGTGCACGCCCTGAACGGCGGCTTCGTCCCCGCGGGACCCTCCGGCTCACCCCTGCGCGGCCTGGTCAACGTCCTGCCGACCGGCCGCAACTTCTACTCCGTCGACCCCAAGGCCGTACCCTCCCGCCTCGCGTGGGAGACCGGCCAGGCCCTCGCCGACAGCCTCCTGGAGCGCTACCGCACCGACAACGGCGAATGGCCCACCTCCGTCGGCCTCTCCCTGTGGGGCACCAGCGCCATGCGCACCGCCGGCGACGACGTCGCCGAGGTCCTCGCGCTGCTCGGCGTGCGCCCCGTCTGGGACGACGCCTCCCGCCGCGTCACCGGCCTCGAAGCCATCCCCCACGAGGAGCTGGGCCGCCCGCGCATCGACGTCACCCTGCGCATCTCCGGCTTCTTCCGCGACGCGTTCCCGCACACCGTGGGCCTCCTCGACGACGCGGTACGCCTTGCCGCCTCCCTGGAGGAACCGGCCGAGGCCAACCACGTCCGCGCCCACGTGCAGGCGGACCTCGCCGAACACGGCGACGAACGCCGCGCCACCACCCGCATCTTCGGCTCCCGCCCCGGCACCTACGGGGCCGGTCTGCTCCAGCTCATCGACTCGCGCGACTGGCGCACCGACGCCGACCTCGCCGAGGTCTACAGCGTCTGGGGCGGCTACGCCTACGGCCGCGAACTCGACGGCCGCCCGGCTCGCGACGAGATGGAGACGGCGTACAAGCGGATCGCGGTGGCCGCCAAGAACACGGACACCCGCGAGCACGACATCGCCGACTCCGACGACTACTTCCAGTACCACGGCGGCATGGTCGCCACCGTCCGCGCCCTGCGCGGCACCGCGCCCGAGGCGTACATCGGCGACTCCACCCGCCCGGAGACGGTCCGCACCCGCACCCTGGTGGAGGAGACCTCCCGCGTCTTCCGCGCCCGCGTGGTCAACCCCAAGTGGATCGAGGCGATGCGCCGCCACGGCTACAAGGGCGCCTTCGAACTCGCCGCCACCGTCGACTACCTCTTCGGCTACGACGCCACCACGGGCGTCGTCGCGGACTGGATGTACGACAAGCTCACCGAGGCGTACGTACTGGACCCCGCCAACCGCGAGTTCCTCCAGCAGGCCAACCCCTGGGCCCTGCACGGCATCGCCGAGCGCCTGCTGGAGGCGGAGTCGCGCGGCATGTGGGAGAAGCCCGACCCGGCCGTCCTGGAAGCCCTGCGGCAGGTGTACCTGGAGACCGAGGGCGATCTGGAGGGGGAGGACTGACGCCCCGTCGGGGGCGGGTGCACGACGCCGGACCTAGGACCAACGGCTGATCAACAATCACCACCGACGCTGTTAGCGTGCAACTGCACATCATTGGCAATAACGTCGGAGGATGTTGGACATGGCGGTGTACTCGCTCCCGGAGCTTCCCTACGACTACTCGGAGCTCGAGCCGGTCATCAATCCGCAGATCATCGAGCTGCACCACGACAAGCACCACGCGGCCTACGTGAAGGGCGCCAACGACACGCTGGAGCAGCTCGCCGAGGCGCGGGACAAGGAGCAGTGGGGGTCGATCAACGGCCTGGAGAAGAACCTCGCCTTCCACCTCTCCGGGCACATCCTGCACTCCATCTACTGGCACAACATGACCGGTTCGGGCGGCGGCGAGCCGCTGGCCGCCGACGGCGTGGGCGACCTCGCCGACGCCATCACCGAGTCGTTCGGTTCCTTCGCCGGTTTCAAGGCGCAGCTCACCAAGGCCGCCGCGACCACGCAGGGCTCCGGCTGGGGCGTGCTGGCATACGAGCCGCTGAGCGGCCGCCTGATCGTCGAGCAGGTCTACGACCACCAGGGCAACGTCGGCCAGGGCTCCACGCCGATCCTGGTCTTCGACGCCTGGGAGCACGCCTTCTACCTCCAGTACAAGAACCAGAAGGTCGACTTCATCGACGCCATGTGGGCCGTCGTCAACTGGCAGGACGTGGCCAAGCGCTACGCCGCCGCCAAGGAGCGCGGCGACAGCCTCCTGCTCACTCCGTGACCGCACCGCTCCTGACGCGGAGGCCCTCCGCGTCAGGAGCGCACGCGGTAGGTCACGTGCGTGACCTGGGTAGCCGCGCGTGATGCCACCTGTTCCAGCCCGAGCGGCGGGACGCCCTCGAAGAGCCGGGTGCCGGCGCCCAGCGTGAGCGGCACGACGTGCAGCCTCAGCTCCTCGACCAGGCCGGCCGCGAGGTACTGGTTGACCGTGGTGGCCCCGCCCTGGACCTGCACGTCGCCGCCGCCTGCCGCCGCCCGCGCCTGTGCCAGCGCCGACTCGATCCCGTCGGTGACGAAGTGGTACGTCGTGCCCCCGGCCATCGCCTGCGGCTCGCGCGCGTGGTGGGTGAGGACGAACACCGGCGCGTGGAACGGCGGATCGTCGCCCCACCAGCCGTTCCACGGCCGGTCCCACTCGCCCCGCACGGGCCCGAACATGTTGCGTCCCATGATGAACGCCTTGGCGGCGGCCATCCGGTCCAGTTCGGCCCTGTTCTCGTCGGGCGTGTCGAACATCCAGGCGTGCAGCTTCGCGCCCGTGCCGTCCCCGCCGTCGTCGCCGAACGGGCGTTCCTCACTCTGGCCGTGCCCGGCCGAGTACCCGTCGGCCGTGACCGTGATGTCGCAGATCACCTTGCCCGTGTGTGTGGTGATGGCTCTCTCCTCGTCGTGAGGGTCGCTACGTCCGTACCGACCGGACCTCCGCACCGCCGCCGCGCCATTCGATCAGGTCCGAGGTCTCCACGTCGACGTCCTCCCTGCCTTGGCCCGCCACCGCGGGACGCGTGGCCACGCCTCCAGGTTCCGCTTTAACCTGGTTCGATGCGAGTTGTTCCCAGATGGGTCCTGCTCACCTCAGGGTGCGCGCCCGTCCTGCTGATCGGAGGCTGGACGGGCGCGGCGCTGTTCGAGGGGCCCGGCTACGATCCCGTCTCCCAGACGATCAGCGTGCTGGGAGCCTACGGAGCCCCGGGATTCTGGGTGATGTCGGCGGCGTTCCTCGCCCTGGGCGCCTGCCATCTGCTGACCGCCTGGGGGCTGCGGGCCGCCGCCACCGCAGGCCGGGTGGCGCTGGCCGGCGGCGGTCTCGCCGCTCTGGGCGTGGTGGCGCTTCCCGCGCCGAGCAGCGGGGGGTCCCTGCACCACGGCGCGGTGGCGGTCGTCGGATTCACCCTGCTGGCGGTGTGGCCGGTCCTCGCCGCCAACGGTGGTCCGGCGGCCCCGTGGGCGCTGCGGCTGATGCCCTCGATCACGGTGACGGCCCTGATGGCGGTCGGTGGGGCGTGGTTCCTGATCGAGATGCACCGGCAGGGCGACGTCGGCATCGCGGAGCGGGTCGTGACCGGCGTCCAGTCGCTGTGGCCGTTGGTCGTGGCCGCCTCCTGCCTCCGCCACGCCGGGAACCGGGTGCGGCGGGCCTCGGGCCGCCCGTAGCCCGCGCGGCGGTCCGGGTCACAGGGCGGTGCCGGGGCCGGGACGGCTCCCGGCCCGGACCGCGGGGGTGCGGTCCGTCCAGGGCTGGGCCCGTTCGAGTTGCCCCGCGAGGCGGAAGAGCAGGTCCTCGCGTCCGTGATCGGCGGCGAACTGCATGCCGACCGGCAGCCCCGTCACGGGGTCGGCGGTCAGCGGCACGGACATGGCCGGGTTGCCGGCCACGTTGAACGCCAGGGTGAACGGCGAACGGTCGTTGAGCCGGCCGATCCAGCCGGCTCCGTCCAGCGCCGACGCATCGTCGGTGTAGGTGCCCAGCGGCATCGGAAGTTCCGGGAGGGTGGGGGTGAGGAGGACGTCGTGGGCGGCGAAGTACTGCCCAAGGCTCCGCGCGACCGCGTTCCGTATCGCCAGGGCGGCGACGAACCCGGGGCCGCTGACGCGCTGTCCGTAGTGATAGCTGGTCAGGGTGGCCGGCTCGAGGGTGGAGGCGTCGGCCGGGCGTCCGAAGGCGGTGGCCACGGCGTCGACCGTGGCGGCGAGGTTGGCCGTGAACAGCCGGGCGGTGGCCGACACGAACTCCTCCCAGTCCGCTCCGAGACCGACCGTGGCCTCCCCCACCTGGTGGCCGAGGGATTCGAGCAGCCGCACGGTGCGGTTGAGGGCGTCGGTCACCGGCGGGGCGGTGCGGCGGCCGCCCCAGGCCTGGGTGAGGACGCCGATCCGCAGCGCGCCCGGCGCGCGGGTGACCTCCTCCAGGTAGGGGCGGGAAGGCTGCCGGGCGGCGTAGGGATCGCCGGGTTCCGGTCCGAGGATGCGGTCGAGCAGCGCCGCGCTGTCACGGACGGTCCGGCTCAGGCCGCCCTGCACGGCGAGGCCGTTGAAGGTCTCGTCGGCGTCGGGGCCCAGGGAGACGCGGCCGCGGGTGGGCTTCAGGCCGAAGAGCCCGTTGCAGGCGGCGGGAATCCGCAGTGAGCCGGCGGCGTCGGTGGCGTGGGCGAGCGGAACGACTCCGGCGGCGACGGCCGCGCCCGCGCCCCCGCTGGAGCCGCCCGCGCTGCGCTCCGGGTCCCACGGATTGCGGGTCGGACCGTACAGCACGGGCTCCGTGGTGATGCTGTAGGCCAGTTCCGGCGTCGCGGTACGGCCGAACGTCACGAGCCCGGCGCGGCGGAAGCGCCGCATCAGGAAGGAGTCGGCGGGGGCGACGTTCCCGGCCGCGAGGCGGCTGCCCAGCTCCGAGCGCCTCCCGGCCATGGTGACTCCGATGTCCTTGATGAGGAAGGGCACCCCGGCCAGCGGTGTACCGCCCGGAACCGGCTCGTCGTCGGTGGGCCAGGTCTCCACGACGGCGTTGACCCGCCCGTTGACCTCGAGCGTGGCCTCGCGTGCGGCCGCTGCTAGTTCGGCGGGGGTCACCTCGCCGCGGGCCGCCAGCCGCGCGAGGCCGACCGCGTCGAGACGCACGTACTCGTTCACTTTCATGGTCACTCCACAGGAGAGATCGGTACCGGACAGTCTCGGGTGATACCCAACGGTATCGTCCGGGACGGACTGGTACCGTAGCAGGAGGTGAGAGGGTCCCAGCCGAACGGACGCCGCGGAGGAGTCATGACATCGACCGTCAGAAGGCCGAGCAGGGTGGCGAAGCTGCCCCCTCGCGAGCGCATCCTCGACGCGGCCGAAGAACTCTTCCAGAGCGAGGGGATCCGGCGCGTGAGCGTCCAGGCCATCGCCGACAAGGCCGAGACCACCAAGATGGCGGTCTACCGGCACTTCGCGACCAAGGACGCCCTGGTGGCGGAGTGGCTGCGGATCGTCGCCGCCGACTACCAGGCCGCCTTCGACCGCGTCGAGGCCGACCATCCCGGCCGGCCGAAGGAGCAGATCATGGGCCTGGCCCGCTTCATCGCCGAGGGACTCCCGGCGATCTCGCACCGGGGCTGTCCCTTCATCAACTCCCTCGCCGAACTCCCCGACCGCGCCCACCCCGCACGGCAGGTGATCGAGGAACACAAGGCCCGCCAGACACGCAGGCTGACCGCCATGTGCGTCGAGGCCGGGATGACGGACCCCGAACAGACCGCGGCCCAGATCACCTTCCTCCTCGAAGGCGCCCAGGTCAGCACACAGAACGGAAGCATCGACCGGGCGGCGGACCGGCTGCTGAGGATCGTCGAGGGGATCCTGGACCCGCACGCCACCCTCGGCTGAGGGGACTCAGCCCGGCAGGGAAATCGGATTGCCTTGCGAGGCACCGCTGGCTTGGCTGAGCGCATGACCGAACTGCGTACCGATCGCCTCGTCCTCCGCCGCTGGCGCGACTCCGACCTCGCACCGTGGGCGGCGATGAACGCCGATCCCGAGGTGCGGGAGCACCTGGGCGACCCGCTCACCCGTGAACAGAGTGACGCCTCCGTCGCGCGCTTCCAGGCCGATTTCGACCGGCGGGGTTACGGGTGGTGGGCCGTCGAGGTCCGGGCCACGGGCGAGTTCATCGGTTTCGCGGGGCTGGACGAGGTGGAGGACGGGCTGCCGTTCACCGGTGTGGAGATCGGCTGGCGGCTCGCCCGGTCGGCCTGGGGCCGGGGTTACGCCGGCGAGGCCGCGCGGGCCGTGCTGGCCCACGGCTTCGAGGTCCTGGACCTGCCCGAGATCCTCGCCGTGACGACCGCCACCAACGTCCGTTCCCAGGCGGTGATGCGCAGGATCGGCATGACCCGGGACGCGTCCGGCGACTTCGACGACCCGGATGCGCCCGAGGGCCCCCTGCGTCCGAACGTGCTGTTCCGCATCACCCGCGACGGCTGAGGAACGCCCTGGTCTTCCGGCTCACGTGTCCGTGTCCTCGTAGCGGGCGACGATCGCGGCGGCGCGGTCGCGCAGTGCGGTCCGCAAGGACCACGGGGCCAGGGCTTCCGCGTCCGTACCGAGCTGCCACAGCGCCCACTCGGCGTGCCGGGTGTCCTGGAACGTCACCTCCAGCCGCAGCCGGCCGTCCGCGTCGGGTTCCTCCGCGCGGACGGCCAGCGCGGTGTCCAGCAGCTCCTCGCGCCGCGCCGGGCTCACCCGTACCAGCACGGTGACGTGGTCGCCGCCGGAGAGGAACCGCGCGGAGCGTTCCCGCCAGATCCGGTCCAGATCGACCCGGTCCGGCCGCTCCGCGGCTTCGGGGAGTTCCTCGGCGGCCTGCATCCGGGACAGCCGGTAGGTGCGGTCCGCGCCCGATCTCGTGGCCAGCAGGTAGCTCTGGCCGCGCACGGTGACCAGGCCGATCGGGTCCACCGTGCGCCACTTCGGGCTCTGGTCCACCGCCGCGTAGTGGATGCGCAGCTTGTGTCCGGCGAGCACCGCGCGCCGGACCTCGATCATCGTGGTGCCGGACACCTGCTCGGCCGGCAGCCGACGGGAGAGCAGGTCGGTCTCCGGGTCGACCAGAAACCTCTGTGCCGCGTCGCTCGCGGTGGTCCGGTGGTTGGCGGGCAGCGAGTCGACCACCTTGCGCAGGGCCGAAGCGAGCGCCGGGCCGAGGCCGAACAGCGGCTCGCCGCGGCTCGATCCGGTGGTCAGCAGGGCGAGGGTCTCCTCGTGGTTGAGGCCGGTGAGCTCGGTCCGGAAACCGGGTGCCAGCGCGAAACCGCCGTGCCGGCCGCGTTCGGCGTAGACAGGGGCGCCGGCCGTGGACAGCGCCTCGATGTCGCGGAGCACGGTGCGGGTGGACACCTCCAGCTCGCGAGCGAGCGTGTCCGCGGTCAACCGACCGCGCTGACGCAGCAGAAGCACCAGTGAGACCAACCGGTCGGCGCGCACACCGGAACTCTATCCGAATACATGACCATCGGTGTCGTGATTCGTTGGCACGCTGGTCGGCACGCCGTCGAAGCCGGTGACCACCCGGCCGGCGGTCTCCGTACCCCGACGAACCGAATGGAGCTGACGTGGCAGTGGAACGCACCGCGGTCAACCCGGTGACCTGGTCGAAGGAACTGGGATTCAACCAGGGAGAGGTCGTCTCCGGTCACACCCGGACCCTGTACATCTCGGGCCAGACCGCGATGAACGGCGACGGCAAGCCCCAGCACGACGGCGACATGGCCGCGCAGTTGGCACTGAGCGTCGAGAACCTGGAGGCGGTGCTCGGCGAGGCCGGCATGTCCCTCGCGAACCTGGTCCGGCTCAACGTCTACACGACCGACGTCGATCTCCTGCTCCCGCACTACGGCGTGCTGGCGGCGCGGTTGGGCGCCGCGGGGGTGTCGCCCACCTCCACGATGCTGGGGGTCTCCCGGTTGGCGATCCCCGGCCAGCTGGTCGAGCTGGAGGGAACCGCCGTCGCGTGACGTGATCTCGCCGCACGCCCCTGCTGGTCGTGCCGGACGCCGGACTCAGGTGGAGAAGCGCTCCGGAGCCAGCGTGGTCAGCAGGGAGCGGATCACCAGGTCCGTCGAGGCGGCCATCTCGACCGAGTCGGGGTCGAGCAGCCACTGGATCTGGAGTCCGTCCATGACGGCGATGATCGCGTTCGCCGCGTCGTGCGCGCGGGCCGCGTCCGGCTCGGCCAGGCCGCAGGCCTCGGTCAGCGCGTCGGTGACGAAGGCGCGCAGTCCGGTGTAGCGGTCGCGGAAGTAGGCCTGCGCGGGGTGCTGTTCGGTGACGGACTCCGCGGAGAGGACCGCGTAGAGCCGGACGAGACCCTCCCGTTCGGCGTTGCGCAGCGCGGTGTCGACGAGGTGGCGCAGAAAGGCGATGCCGCGCGGGCGCTCGGGGCCCAGTTGCCCGATGTCTCCCTGGTCGCGCAGTTCGAGGACGCTGGTGAGCAGCAGCGCCTTGGAGCGGAAGTAGTGCAGGACGCCGGCCTGGGTCAGTCCGGCGCGGTCCGCGATCTCCGCCAGTGAGGCGTTGTTGTAGCCACGGGCGGCGAAGGTGTCGGTGGCGATCTCCAGGATGTCCTGCTGGCGCCGCCGGGCCTCGGGGCTGCGTGGTGTGCGGGGCCCGCTCTTGGGTCTGCGCGTGGGCCTGCCCACTGATTGGTCGCTCACGTGCGACAGCCTACGTTCCGTCAGGCGGCCCCATCGGTGGTCTTCGAACGGGTTGCCGCTAGTGTGACGCACACCACTTACTAAGTACTTAGTAGGTATGCTTTCATGGCGCCGTCATTCAGCTGAGGCTCCGTTCTCCGCGCCGGGGTCCGACCGGCTGGGCCGCTTCTCCGCACCGCCGTTCCCGGTCGCCGGTACGCCCCGCTCCCCACCGAAGCGAAGGAGATCCGCACCGTGTCGACCAGTACGAGAAACCGCCTTCCGAGATCCCGGTCCCGATTCCGTGCCTTACCCGCCCTCGCCCTGGCCCTCGCCGGTCTCGGGGCGGGCCTCACCGGGTCCGGAACCGCGCAGGCGGCCGACCCCGTCGCCCAGGTGTGGGTCACCACACCGGACGGCGCCAAGAGGCTCGCGGCCGAGGGGAACGTCCCCTTCACCGGCACGCCCCAGTCCGTCGACATCCGCGTCGACGCGGGCAGCAGGGGCCAGCGGTTCACGGGCGCGGGCGCGTCCGTGACGGGCGCCTCCGCCCGCCTGATCCAGAGCCTCCCGCAGGACAGGCGCGGTGAGTTGATGCGGTCGCTGTTCTCCACGGCCGGTGACGGCATCGGACTGAACTACCTGCGCCAGCCGCTGGGCAGCACCGACTTCGACGCGACGAACAGCCCCTACTCCTACGAGGACACCCCCGGCAGCTTCTCCATCGACCGGGACCGGGCCGAGATCATCCCCGTTCTCAGGCAGGCCACGGCCGTGAACCCGCAGATCCGCTTCATGGGTTCGCCCTGGTCCCCGCCCGCGTGGATGAAGAGCGGCAACTCCCTGAACGGCGGCAGCCTCAAGCCGGAGAACTATTCGGCGTACGCCGACTACCTGGTCAAGGCGATCAGGGCGTACCAGCAGGAGGGCATCGCGCTCACCGACCTCACGGTGCAGAACGAGCCCGAGTTCGCGACCAGTTACCCCTCGATGTCGATGACGTCGGCACAGCAGGCCGACTTCCTCAAGGTCCTCGACCCGAAGCTCACGGCGGCGGAGCTGCCGACCAACGTCCTCGCCTACGACCACAACTGGGACCATCCGAACTATCCGCTGGACGTGTTCTCCCGCACGGCGGGCATCGACCGCGTCATCGGCGCCGCCTTCCACTGCTACGGCGGACAGGTCTCCGCGCAGCAGCAGGTCGTCGACGCCGGCAAGCGCGTCTTCTTCACCGAGTGCTCCGGCACCGACAGCGCCGACACGAGCAGGACGTTCGCCGACACCCTGCGCTGGCACGCCGAGAACCTCGTCGTCCAGAACTTCCGCCACGGCGGCGAGACCGTGCTCACCTGGAACCTCGCCCTGGACCGGAACGGCGGCCCCCACCAGGGCCACTGCACCAACCGGTGCAACGGCGTGGTCGAGATCGCGGGCGGCGACGTGACCCGCAACGCCGAGTACTACGTGCTCGGGCACGTGAGCAAGTTCGTCAAGCCCGGCGCCACCCGCATCGGCTCCAGCAGCCAGGGCGCGGGCGGCGTGCAGAACGTCGCCTTCCAGAACCCCGACGGCTCCCGCGTCGCCTACGTGGTGAACACGGCCTCGGCGTCCCAGCGCTTCTCCCTCACCGACGGCGGCAGATCGCTGGCCTACACCCTGCCGGCCGGAGCCGTCGCCACCTTCGTGTGGAGCGACGCCGGCGGCGAGCCGACCGGTCCGATCGACCCCGCCTCCTGGTACCGGGTCGCGAACACCGGAAGCGGCGCGTGCCTCGACGCCGCCGACTGGGGGACCGCCAACGGCACCGCCCTCCAGCAGTGGGCCTGCGGCACCGGTGCCAACCAGTCCTGGCAGTTCCGCCCCACCGGCGACGGGTACTACCAGGCCGTCAACCGCCACAACGGCAAGGCATGGGACGTGGACGGCGGCTCCGGCGCCACCGCGGACGGCACCCGCGTCCACCTGTGGGACTACGTGGGCGGCACCAACCAGCAGTGGCGCCCCGAACCCACCGGCACCGCGAACCGGTACCGCTTCGTCGCCCGCCACAGCGCCAAGTGCCTGACCGTCGACAACGCCTCCACCACCAACGGAGCCCGCCTCGCCCAGCAGCCCTGCTCCCAGTCGACCGCCCAGACCTTCACGCTGACCGGCTGACCTGCGCGACCGCGCGGCCGGCGGACAGGCCGGGGTATCCCGGTCTGCCGCCGGCTGCTTCCGCTTGGAGTACGCGGGGGCATGACTCGGTGATCGGCAGGGCAGTCGACACCTTGTCCGTGTCAGCCGCCCCAGGGGGAACCTCGTGACGACAGCCGGAAGCGACACCGCCGCCTCGCCGGGAGGAGCGGACGGCACCCCCCTGAAGCGGGCCATCGGCCCCAAGCTGCTGATCCTCTTCGTCATCGGCGACATCCTCGGTACCGGCATCTACGCCACCACCGGCCAGGTCGCGGGGAAGGTCGGCGGCGCACTGTGGCTGCCGTTCGTCATCGGCTTCGTCGTCGCCATCCTGACGGCCGCCTCATATGTCGAACTGGTCGGCAAGTATCCGAAGGCCGCCGGCGCCGCGCTGTACACGCAGAAGGCGTTCCAGGTCCCGTTCCTCACCTTCATCGTCGCCTTCATGGTGATGTGCTCGGGCCTGTCGTCGGCGAGCGCGGCGGCGCGCGCCTTCAGTGGCGACTACCTCTCCGAGTTCACGGACTTCTTCCCGCCCACGCTCATCGCGATCCTGTTCATCCTCGCCCTCGCCGCCCTCAACCTGCGCGGCGTCTCCGAGTCGGTGAAGACCAACGTGGTGCTCACCCTGGTCGAACTGACGGGCCTCTTCGTCATCCTCGCCGTCGGCGCCTGGGCGGTCCTCACCGGTGACGGCGAACCCTCCCGGCTCGGCGAGTTCCAGGCCGGCGGCTCCGGCTACGCGCTGGTCACCAGCGTGCTCGGCGCGACGGCGCTGGGCTTCTTCGCCTTCGTCGGCTTCGAGGACTCCGTCAACATGGCCGAGGAGACCAAGGACCCGGCACGCACCTTCCCGCGCGCCATCTTCATCGGCGTCACCGTCACCGGCACCATCTACGTCCTGGTCGCCCTGATCTCCTCGCTCCTCGTCGACTACCGCGTGCTGGAGGACTCCAGCGGACCGCTGCTGGAGGTCGTCAAGGCCGGCGGACTCGACTTCCCGCCGAAGCTGTTCGCGCTGATCGCCCTGTTCGCGGTCACCAACTCGGCGCTGATCAACATCATGATGGCGTCCCGCCTCTGCTACGGCATGGCGAACGAACGCATCCTGCCCCGCGCCCTCGGCCGCGTCCTGCCCCGGCGGCGCACACCGGTCGTCGGCATCGTCTTCGTGTCGCTGCTCGCCATCGGCCTGGTCTCCACCGGGGAGATCGCGGGCCTCGGCGACACCACGGCCTTCCTGCTGCTGTGCGTCTTCGCGGTCGTCAACGTCGCCGTCCTGGTCCTGCGCCGCGACCCGGTGGAGCACAAGCACTTCCGCACGCCCACGGTCCTGCCGGTGCTGGGTGCGATCACTGCCCTGGCCCTGGCCAGCCCGCTCGCCGACCGGCCCGCGGACGTGTACATCCGGGCGGGCGTGCTCGTCGCCATCGGCATCGGACTGTGGGCGCTGAACAAGACGGTGATGAAGGCCCGGGGCGACGAGTGAGCCACCGCCCCGGACCCTCCGGCGGCCGGGAGGTCAGCGGGCGACGCGGGGGATGCGCCGCTCCCAGGTGCGGTGGAAGACGACGTCCTCGCCGTCCCGGCACACCACCTCGTTCGACGTGACGAAGTCCTCGGCGTCGCAGGTGATCTCCGACCGGGTCTCGACCCGCGCGTCCCAGCCCCGCTCCGGCCGGTGCAGCCGCACGGTCCACTGGGACAGGGCCCGCGCCGACAGCGGGTCGTCCTCGCGGACGGTGTAGGTCTCCAGCGCGTCCTCGGCGAACTCGAGACCGTCCGGGTACACGCGCGTGCCGCCGTAGCGGGGGTCGACCTCCAGCCGCCACTCGCCCTTGGCCACGTCCCGCACCACCAGCCGCTCCGGGCGTTCCTCCTCCAGCGTCGCCGGTGACACCACCTGCAAGGGCTCGGACTGCTCGGGGGCCTCGAAGCGGATGCCGGTGTCCTCGGGGTGCTCCCCGGCGTCCCGCACGGGGAGTTCGAGCGCCGAGCCGGCCGGCTCCAGGACGAAGCCGTCGGAGCCGGCCTGCGGCCAGATCCACGGCCAGTACGCCGAGGAGACGGCGAGCCGGATGCGGTGTCCGGCGGGGAAGGTGTGACCGATGCCGTTGAGGGGGAACGTCACCGTCTCCGTGGCGCCCGGCGTCCACGGCACGTTGCGGTCCCGGCCCTCGCGCGCCGCGAGGTTGAGGGCGCCGCGGGTCACCAGGGTCGACGACCCGTCCGGCGCGACGTCGCAGAGCCGCGCGACGGCCTGCCCGTACGGCACGTCCATCCGCAGGCGCAGGGTGACCTCGGGGCGTCCCAGGATCTCGACGGGGGCGTCGGTGACGGGGAACTCGAAGCACACCGAGCGGCCGTCCTCCTCCCGCTGGTCGGGCGGCAGGTCGGCATCGTTGCCGAACGGGAAGAACCGCCCGGCGTCCACGCCGGTGTGCTGGGGGGACCGTACGACGACCGGGCCGCCGCCGAGAACATGGGTGGTGGGGGTGACGTACGGGGAAGGCCAGGCGGGGTCGCCGACCCAGCGGCCCGGCAGTTCGGGGTAGACGGTGGCCGGCCGGTGCGACTCGCTGATCCAGGAGCGCAGCCGGGGCTCGTCCATGACGCCGGTGTCCTCGCCCTTCAGGTGCTGGTCCCACCAGCGCAGCGTCTCCTGGAGGAAGCCGATCGGCGGGCCCGGCGGCAGGCCGCGGTCCGGGTACTGGTGCGACCACGGGCCGATCAGCCCCCGCACCCGGTCGTCGGGCAGCTGCTCCACGAGCCGCAGTACCGTGTCCCGGTACGGGTCGTGCCAGCCGCCGACGGCGAGGACGGCGGCGTCGATCGCGGAGTAGTCCTCGCAGACGCTGCCGTGCTTCCAGTAGTCGTCGCGGAGCTGGTGGGCCAGCCAGGTGTGGATGAAGGGATCGACGGCCTCCAGCCGCCGCAGCCACATCTCCCGCCACTCCTCGCCGGCGTACTCCGGGTCCGGCGGGCGGCAGACGAACGCGAGCATCGTGGCGGCCCAGGCGTGCATGTCGACGCCGAGGACGGAGCCGCCCATGTAGTGCACGTCGTTGTCGTACCGGTCGTCCGCCGAGCAGACGGTGACGACGGCCTTCAGCGGCTCGGGGGCGAGCGCGGCGATCTGGAGCGAGTTGAAGCCGCCCCAGGAGATCCCGAACATGCCCACCTTGCCGCTGCACCAGGGCTGCGCGGCCAGCCACTCGACGACCGCCACGCCGTCGGCCAGCTCGGTGGCGTCGTACTCGTCGCCGGGCAGGCCCTCGCTGTTGCCGTGCCCGCGCACGTCGACGCGCACGGAGGCGTAGCCGTGGCCGGCGTACCAGGGGTGACGCTGGCTGTCGCGGGGCGCCGTCCAGTCGCTGAGGCGGTACGGCAGGTACTCCAGCAGGGCCGGGACCGGCTCCTCGGTGACCGGCCGCCAGATCCGCGCGTAGAGCCGGGTGCCGTCCGGCAGCGGGATGCGGATGTCTTCGTGGGTGGTCTCGTACGGGAAGTCCGTGCGGATGCGCATGGGGCGGTACCTTCCGGCGTGCCGGTGCTCAGTGGACGGGGTGCATGGTGCGCCGCAGCCACGGCGCGAGGGAGACGACGACCAGGCCGAGAACGACCGCGATGCCGCCGTTGACGCCGAAGTACACGGGGTGGGACACGTCGTCGTAGATCTTCACGACCTGGGCCTGGATCCCGTTGGCGAGGGCCAGCGACAGGAACCACAGGGCCATGGTCTGGCTGGAGAACGCCTTCGGCGCCAGCTTGCTGCTGGCCGAGAGGCCCGAGGTCTCCAGGAGGACGTCGCCGAGGCCGAGGAGCAGGTAGGAGCCGACGATCCACCAGGCGGCCATCCGGTAGTCGGTGCCCTCGTGGCCCGAGGTGGGAACCACCATGAGCAGGAACGACAGGCCGCCGAGGATCACCCCGAGCGCGATCTTGTTCGAGGCGTGCGGCTGGCGGCGGCCCATCCGCACCCAGACGGCGGCCACCACGGGCGCCAGCGCCACCTCGAAGGCACCCAGCGCGGAGGCGTACCAGCTGGACGGGAAGTCGAAGCCGAGGATGTTGGTGTTCGCGTTCGTCGACGCGAGCAGCATCATCGTCGAGTACGCCTGGAAGAGGATGAAGTTGAAGACCACCGAGGCCAGGAAGAGCACGATGTAGGGCCGCAGCCGGCCGCGCTCCTCAGTGGTGACCCGGGGGCTGGTGAACATGATCCAGAAGTAGACGGCCGGCGCGACCACCGAGGCGAGGGTGAGCACGTCGACGAAGCGGTCCATGGTCAGCCAGCCGACGCCCGCGAGCAGCCCGCACAGCGCGGCGAAGGCCAGGGTCCCGCCCACCATCAGCCACACGGCCCGTCGCATGGCCGCCGGCGCCAGCGCGAACTCGGCGGCGTGCTTGCGCCCGGCGAGGTGCCGCCGCCCGACGACGTACTGGATCAGCCCCAGGGTCATCCCGAAGGCGGCGGCCGAGAAGCCCCAGTGCCAGCCCTGGTGCTCGCCGAGCCAGCCGGTGATCAGCGGACCGGCGAAGGCACCGATGTTGATGCCCATGTAGTAGAGGGCGAAGCCGGCGTCACGGCGGTCGTCGTCCGTGCGGTAGAGCTTGCCGACCATGGCGGCCACGTTGGGTTTCAGCAGGCCGGTGCCGGCGCTGATCAGGCCCAGGCCGACCCAGGTCATGGTGGCGGTGGGCACGGCCATGGAGTAGTGGCCGAGGGCGATGAGGACGCCGCCCCACAGCACCGCCCGGTAGGAGCCGAGGATGCGGTCGGCGAGCCAGCCGCCGCCGACGGAGACCAGGTAGACGAGGGTGCCGTAGGCGGCCGACACCGACGCGGCGGTGCCCGCGTCCATGCCCAGGCCCTCGTTCGCCACCGAGTCGGCGAAGTACAGGACGAGGATCGCCTGCATGCCCAGGAACGAGAAGCGCTCCCAGACCTCCAGGCCCGACAGGGTGAGCAGCCCCTTCGGCTGTCCGAAGAAGGCACGGTCGTCCCCCGTGGGCGGCTGCTCGCCGTCGGCCGTCACGGAGTGGTCACGGTCTGTCATGGGTCCTGTCGCCGGTCGGGGATGGGGCTGGGACCGCCGCACAGCGAACCGGCCGGCAGTCCCACGTCGCTGGTCAGGAGATCAGGGATCACCCCCGGTTCGCAACTGCATACGCCCAGGCCGGGGGCGTGCGGAGGGGTGCGGAGACTAGTGGAGCGCCATGTTCTTGGTCTCCGGGGCCCAGACGACCGACGCCGCCAGCCCCGCGGCCAGGACCAGGGTCAGCACCAGCATGGTGGGGGAGAAGCCGAGGTGGTCCAGGCTCAGCGGGAGCAGGAACGTACCGATGGCCGAACCCACCCGGCTGAGCCCGTTGAGCAGGCCCACGCCGGAGCTGCGCAGGTCGGTGGGGAACAGCTCGGCCGGGTAGACCTGGTCCAGGTTGACCGCGGCCGACATGGTGAAGGTGAAGACCAGGAACAGCGGGAAGAGCACCGCGGTGGGGGCGTCCGGCCAGACCGCCATCGGCGCGAGCGAGGCGATGAGGACGACGAAGGACCATATGGTCAGGCCGCGACGGGAGGCCTTGGCCACGAACCAGAGCCCCGCGACGCTCCCCGCCAGCAGGAAGACGTTCAGCCAGCCGTCGCTGGTGGTGTCCTCCTCGCCGACCCCCATCTTCAGCAGGACCAGCGGCAGGAACGTGTAGATCGCGAAGTACGGCACCACCTGGGCGTTGTAGAAGACCACGCCGAAGGCGGTGTGCCGCCAGTGGTCACGGCCGAACAGGTCCCGGTAGCGGGCCTTCGCCGCACCGCCCGCGGCCTGGGTGGTCCGCACCAGCGAGGCGAACGCCTCCGTGTCACCGCCGAGCCGGTGGACGACCGCGCGGGCCTGCTCGACCCGGCCCTGCGCCAGCAGCCATCGCGGCGACTCGGGCACGCCGATGCGGAGCAGCACCACGGCCACCGCCGGCACACAGCTGGAGGCGAGCAGCCAGCGCCAGGCGTCGTCGCCCAGCGAGACCATGTAGTTGCCCAGGAAGAAGGCGATGACGTACCCCACCGTCCACAGGACGGTCAGCGAGGCGAGCAGTCCGCCGCGGTACCTGCGGGGCACGAACTCGGCGACGAGCGTCGGCCCCAGCGCGTAGTCCGCGCCGATCCCGATGCCGATGAGCAGCCTCAGCACGAACAGCTGAGCCGGTCCGGTCACGAAGAACTCGGCCGCGGACGCCATGGCTATCAGGACGAAGTTCCACGTGTACAGCCGCTGGCGGCCGATCCGGTCCGCGGCCCAGCCGACGATCACACTGCCGAGGAAGATACCGATCAGGGCCGACGCGCCCAGCAGACCCTCCCAGACCGCTCCGAAGCCCAGCTGCGAGGCGATCAGCGGCAGGGCGATGCTGATGATGCCCAGCTCGTAGCCGTCGGAGGCGTTGGCGCAGAACGTCAGGGACGTGATGCGCAGGTGGAACCGGTTGAGGGGGGCGTCGTCGAACGCGGTGGCCGCCGCCTCGCCTCCGACGGGGACGGCCGAGTCACTCCCGGAGGAAGAGGTCGTGCTCTGCGGCATAGTCTTCGAAACCTTCCAGTCGTTGCCGGGCGAGGGCGCCGGCCGCGTCGGCCATCGCCTCCACCAGTGCCACGGAGAGCGAGACCACCGCGGCGTGGGAGTCGAACACGAACTCGGAGGCGACGCCCGCGCTCAGCACGTCGTCGGCGAGGGGGGTGAGCGCCGAGACGAGCCGGTCCGTGATCAGAAGGGTGTGCAGGCCCAGCTCCCGGGCCTGGTCGAGAGCGGCCGCGCTCTCCCGCGGGTAGCGGGGGAGCGCGACCAGGACGAGGGTGCGGGCACCGCTCCGGTGGGCGTGCCGCAGTTGGTCCCCGAACACGCTGCCGGAGTCGGTCAGCAGCCGGACGTCCGGGTGGATCTTGGTGGCCAGGTAGGCGAAGGACGCCGCCTGCGCCGCCGACACGCGGTATCCCGCGACGACGAGCGGGGACGACTCCATCAGCCGCGCGGCGAGCGCGCGCAGCCGGGTGTCGTCCGACAGCTCCGCGCGCAGGGCGGCGATGTTGCGCAGGTCCGCGTCGATGGCGGCCTGGAACTTGTTGCCCCCGCGCCGCACCTCGGGCACGGCCGTCGCCGTACGGAGATAGCGGCGGAAGTCCCCGTACCCGTCGAAGCCCAGCAGCGCCACGAACCGGGTGACGGACGGCTGGCTGACCTGGGCGCGCTCGGCGAGTTCGGCGCTGGTGAGCGCGGCGGCGTCGACCGGGTGCTCGGCGAGGTAACTGGCGATGCGCCGCTGCGCCGGTGTGAGCCGGTGGGCAGTGAGCAACTCGTGCAGCGACCGGGGCACCGGGATCTCCTTCTTGCCAGTCCGACGAATCAAGAGTTACATGCTATTCGCAGGAATGAATGAAGACTTGTCAAGAGGAGGGGTGATGATCGATACCAGCCGGATCGAGATCAGCGGCGCCGGGCTCCGCTGCACCGACGTGGTCCGCGCGGCCCGGCGCAGTGCGTGGACGGAGCTGACCCCCGATGCCCTGACCAGGGCCGAGCAGAGTTACGAGCTGGCGGTCGAGCTGGGCGCCAAGGGAGCCGTCTACGGCAGGACCACCGGGGTCGGCGCCAACCGCCACATCGTCGTCGACCCGGGAGCGGCGGACCTGCACGGGCTGCGCCTGCTGCGCAGCCACGCCGGGGGTTCCGGTGAGCCCCTGTCCGACGACGCGGTGCGGGCCGTGATGGTGATCCGCCTCAACCAGCTGGCCGCCGCCGGCAGCGGCGTGCACCCCCGCCTGCTGCGGGCGCTGGAGCAGGCCCTGCGGGTCGGCGCGCTGCCCCTCGTGCACACCCGTGGCGCCATCGGCACCGGCGACCTGACGGCCCTGGCGGAGATCGCGCTGACGCTCGCCGGGGAACTGCCCTGGGCGTCCGGTGGCATCGAACCGGTGCCGATCAGCCCGGGGGACGCGCTGGCGTTCATCTCCAGCAACGCCGCCACCCTCGGCGAGGCCGTCCTGGCCTGGCACGACCTGAACCGCCTGCTGGCCGCGAGCCACGTCGTGACGGCGCTGACCTTCCGCGCCCTGGACGGCTCGGCCGAGGCCTACGACGAACGCGTCCACGCGGCCCGGCCCCACCCCGGTTCGGTGCGCTGCGCCGCGGATCTGCGCCGCCTGCTGACCGGCTCGGGCGACCCGCTCCCCGGGCGTCGGCTGCAGGACCCCTTCGGCCTGCGGGCCTTCCCGCAGGTGCAGGGGGCGGCACTCGACGCGGCCGCCCGGGTGGGGGAGGTGCTGGAGGTCGACGTCAACGCAGCCGCGGAGAACCCGCTGATCGACGCGGAGACCCACCAGGCCTACCACCACGGCCAGTTCTCCACGGCCCAGGTGGCGCTCGCCTTCGACTACCTCCGAGCCGCGCTGCACCACATCGCCGAGCTGTCCGCCGCCCGGCTGAGCGACCTGGTGGAACCGGACCTGAGCGGACTGCCGCCGTTCCTCGCGGACGGCCCCGCCGGCAGCTCGGGCATCATGATCCTGGAGTACGTCTCCCACGACGCGCTCGGCACCCTGCGGCACGCCGCCTCACCGGTGACGCTGGGCACCGCGGTGATCTCCCGGGGCCTGGAGGACCACGCCAGCTTCTCGACCCACGCGGTACGCAGCACGGTCACCGCGACGGCCGCGTACCGCACCGTCCTGGCCTGTGAACTGCTCGGCGCGGTACGCGCGTTGCGGATGGCGGACACCGAACTGCCCGACACCCCGCTGCGCGAGGCGTACCGGCTGGCCACGTCCGCGCTGCCGCACATCGCCGAGGACCACCCCCTCAGCTCGGAGATCCAGCAGGCGGAACGGCTCCTGGACCGCTTCGCGGCCCTGTGAGGTCCGCGCCCACCGTCACGTGATGCGGTGGGCCTCCCAGAAGGGGCCGAGGTCCTGGTCCGTCCTGGGCGTCGGTTCCTCCCGCGGGCGGCGGCTCAGCCGCCTGACCGGCCGGGCCGTCGGGTGAAGCGGCGCAGCCCCCGGCGGGTGGGCTTGAGGGGCCGGTCCTCGGGGGCGGCCGGTTCCGGCGCCGCGGCAAGGGCAGCGGCCGCCGGGGCGGGGGCCGGGCCCTCCACGTACCGGCTGCCCCGTTCGAGCCGGGTCCGGACGGCCTCGGCCATCGCGTGGTGGGACGGCTCGTGCAACAGGCCCTCCGCGGACAACCGCTCCCACATGCGCAGCAGTTCCTGGCCCCGGGTCGCGACCTGGCCCTCGTCCCACAGCCGCTGCCACGCCGCGGTGGCCCGGGCGACCTCGGGCGCGGCCCGGTTGAGGTCGGTGCGGCAGCGGATCCGCGCGACGGTCAGCGCGAGCACGGTCGAGATCATGTACTCGCCCCGCAGGTAGGCGATGTACGCCTCGATCGCCCGAGCCTCCAGGGAGAGTTCGTCCTCCGCGCCCCTGCGCAGGGTGAGGTGCTCCCGCAGCGCGCTGGCGAGAACGAACGCGGCGTGCAGCTCCTCGCGCTGCGCGTGCTGGATGATCCGCTCGACGCGGGCGAGCGGAGGAAACGCCTCCTCCTCGGCGGCGGTGCGCTCGCGCCCGGGCGGCAGGTCCTCCTCCTCGGCGATGGTCCGGCTGGAGCCGTCGGGGAACACCCGAAGGCGTGCCACCTGCTGTGCGGGGCGGTCGATGACGGTCGCCGCCACCGGGGCCCCCAGGGTGCGGGCGAACATGGCGATGGCGTCGAGGATCGCCTCGTTGGCCGGGCGCATGCCGCCCATCTCCAGCAGATGGCCGTTGACCACCGTCGACCCGTCCTCGGCCACGTACGCGTCGAGACGGATCAGCGGCGGTGCGCTGAGCACGGGCAGGTTCCCCTGGTCACGGGGGGTCAGCGAGTGGGGCATACGCTCAGACTCCGGGTCGGACCACACCGAGGATGGGCATGGAGGCGGCCGGCGCGGTCGTGATCGAGCGTCCGGGCCGTGGGGCGTGGACCATCTGTCCGCCTCCGATGTACATGCCCACGTGCGTGGCGTCGTTGTAGTAGATGATCAGGTCGCCCGGGCGCGCGGACGACAGGCCGACCCGGGTCAGTCCCTGCCACTGCGCCTGCGAGGTGCGGGGGATGGGATGTCCGGCGGCCGCCCACGCGGCGGAGGTGAGTCCCGAGCAGTCGTAGGACGAGGGGCCCACGGCTCCCCACACGTACGGTTTGCCGATCTGGGCCATCGCGAAGCCGACGGCCTTCCCGGCCGCCCCGCTCACGGTGGTACCGCCACCCGAGCCGCCGCCGGCCGAGGAGCCGCCCCCGTCCGAACCGGAGCCCCGCCACTTGGACTTGGCCTCCTCCGTCCGCTGCCTCTCCAACGCGGCCAGCCTGCGGGCCTCTTCCTCCTCGAGACCGGCTTCGATGCTCTCGGCCTCGGCGATCTTCTTCTCGATCTTCTCCTTCGCCCCGGCCTTGTCCGCGCGCGTCTTCTTCAGCTCGCGCAGTTCCTCCGCGGCGGCCTCGGTCTGCCCGTCCAGCTCGGCGCGGACGGTCTGCTGGGTCTCGGAGACGTTGACCAGACCCCGCATGGCCTGACGGGCCTGCGACGCCTCGTCCAGAGCCTGGTCGGGGTGGTCGCCGAGGAGTAACTGGATGCCGGTGGAGGCCAGATGGCCCCCGCGGTACTGCGTCCGGGCGGCCGCGCCGGCGAGGTCGTGCAGGTCGTCCACCCGGTCCTCGGTGCGGGCGAGGTCCTTGCGCAGCGAAGCCAGCCGCTTCTCCTGCTTCTTGGCCTTCTCGTCGGCCGCGTTGTACGCCTCGGTGGCCACCTCCGCCTCGCGGTAGAGGCCGTCGAGTTCCGCGCGGATTCCCTCGATGGAGGTGTCGTCCCGCGGGTCGGGATCGCCGGGGGCCGCGTAACTCGGGCCGGGTATCAGGGTGATCGCGCAGACGAGTGCTGCTACGGTGGCCCGGCCCCGTAGCCGTCCGCCGCCGGTGGACACGTTCATCGGCTCCACTCTCAGAGGTCGTGTGCGGGCAGCTCGGACGGGCGGCCTCCGGCCGGCGCGGCCGCCACCACGGGTCACACGGAGATCCGTTCGACCTGTGAACACATTACCCTCACCTGAATGGCCCACCCGGGTATCCCCGCGCGTGTCAACGTCCCCGTAGGCAACTCGCCCACCGCGGTTGGCCGGTTCTTGTCCGTGCCGACGCCTGACCTCAGTTGTGCCTCGTCCCGGTGAGCCGTCGCAGCGCTTCCCGCGCGGGGGGACCCCAGGTGGGCTTGCCACCGGGGAGGCCGCGCTCACCGGCGTCCGCGATGAGCAGGCCGCCGAGCGCGTTCGCCGCCGCGTTGCCGCGGGCCCGGCGGAGGGTGGCGCTGTCCGGGGACGGCCGGTACGCGTCGTGGAAGGGGTCAATGGCTCCGTCCGGCAGGAGGACCCAGGCGGCGGCGAGGTCGCTCGCCGGATCGCCCGCGCAGAGGTCGCCGAAGTCGATCACACCGCAGAACGTGCCGTCCGCGGTGAGGATGTTGGCCGGATGCAGATCGGCGTGGACCCACAGGGGCGGGCCGTCCCACGGGGGAGCGTCGAGTGCGTCCTCCCACACCGCGCGGACGGCGTCCGGATCGGGGAGCAGACCCAGGTCGGCGGCCTTGGCGAGCTGGCCGGCGAACCCTTCCGCGCGGTCGGCCAGGGCCCCCGCACGCCCGCGGCCGACCGGGGCCCCGGCGGGTGCGGGCCGGTGAAGTGCCGTCAGGAAGGCGGCCAGTGCACCGGCCGCGTCGGCCCCGCGCGTGACGGGAGCACGGTCGGCCGGCGTCCCCGGCACCCAGGTGGTGACGATCCACGGCCGCGGGAACCGCTCGGAGGGCTCGCCCAGGCGCTGCGGCACGGGGACGGGCAGCGGCAGCCGCGGGGCGAGCGCGGGCAGCCAGGAGTGCTCCTTCAGCAGCAGCGCGTCCGCGCTCCTGGTCGCCCACGGGAGCCGGACGGCGAGATCCTCCCCGAGCCGCCACAACTGGTTGTCCCAGCCGCGCGCGCCCAGCCCCAAAGGCCGGTCCGCCAGGTCCGGGTGCTGTTCCTTCAGGAGTTCGCGGATCAGCTCCGCGGTGATCTCGGCCTCGGTGTGGGACATGGGGAGCAACAGTAGCCGGACGGCGCCCCCGGAGGCGCGGGACCGAATACCGCCTGCGGCCCGTCCGGAGGCCGTAGGCTGCCCGGCGGCTCCCGGTCGACGGAGCCTCGGTGAATGGGGGCGCGCAGGTGAGCAAGGTCGATCCGTCGGTCAGGGCCCGGTCGTTGGCCCGTTACGCGTTGCTCGCCGCCGCGGCGGCCGTCCTCGTCGTCCTGCTGTCGCTCCTCGACGCGGGCCCCCTGATCATCCTGGGCGGACTCGCGGGACTGGCGGTGTGCGCGGTCGGCGCCTGGTGGTTCCTGGCCCATCGAGGTGCCGTGCGGGTGCTGGGCGCGGGGCTCGCCGTGGGCGCGTTGGCGGCCGTGCTGGCGTTGTTCCTGAACGGCGGGCTCTGGTTCACGGCCCCGGTCGGGGTGGTGCTCTGGGCCGGTGCCCTGGGCTGCGCCCGCGGTGCCCTGCGGGCGGACCGGCGGCCGGACCCGGCCGCCGCCGTACCGCCGAGCCTGCTGCCCCGGCACGCGGTCCTCATCATGAACCCGGCCTCGGGCGGAGGGAAGGTGGCCCGGTTCGGGCTCGTCGCACGGGCCGAGGCGCTCGGCGCCCGGGTGATCCTGCTGCGGCCGGGCATTCACACGGACGTCGAGGAACTCGCCCGCAAGGCCGTCGCCGAGGGTGCCGACCTGCTTGGCGTCGCGGGCGGGGACGGCACCCAGGCCCTGGTCGCCGCGGTGGCGGCCGAGCACGACCTGCCGTTCCTGGTCATCTCCGCCGGCACCCGCAACCACCTCGCCATGGACCTGGGCCTGGACCGCACCGACCCGTCCCGGTGCCTGGACGCCCTCACCGACGGAGTGGAACTCAGGGTGGATCTGGGCGACGTGGCGGGCCGGGCGTTCGTCAACACCGTGTCGTTCGGGGTGTACGCGGCGATCGTGCAGCGCCCCGAGTACCGCGACGCCAAGGCGGGCACGGCCCTCGACGCGCTGCCGGACCTGCTGGCCGGCGGTGCCGGTGAGCGCCTCGACGCCCTCGCCGACGACCAAGCGGTCGACGGTCAGCAGGCGCTGCTGGTCAGCAACAACCCCTACTCCTCGGCCGACCCGCTCGACGTCGGACGCCGCCCCCGGCTGGACGGGGGCGAACTCGGCGTGCTCGGCATCCGCGTGGACGGTGCCGCGCAGGCGGCCGACCTCGCCGTGCGGGGCTCGATGTCTCCGGCGCTGACCATGCTGACGTCACGGCGGGTGGAGGTCCGCGCCGGTGCCGCGAGCATCCCGGTGGCCGTCGACGGCGAGGCGCTGACGCTGCCCACCCCGGTGGTGTGCACCCTGCGACCGCGTGCCCTGCGCGTCCTGGTCCCGCGCGACCGTCCGGGGGCGGTGGACCAGGTCCCCGAACTGGACTGGCGGCGGATCGCCACGCTGGCCCTCGACCGCCCCGCCTCCGGCGCACGTCGCTGAGCGGCGCTGTCGGGCGTCCGGCGCCTCAAGCACCGGTGCGCGCCCGCAGGATCCCCTCGACGCCCCGGAGGAAGGTCTCCGAGACCAGTTCGGGGTCGAAGAGACACCCCGCCGCCATGGCGCCGTCCCGGAGCATGACGAGGTGCCGCCCGTCCGCCTCGGCCGGTGCGTCGCCGGTCCGTGCGAGCAGCTCCGTGACGGTGTCCAGGAACCACGCCCGGTGGGCCAGGACGGCCCGGTGGATCGGGTGGGCGGGGTCCGGGTACTCGGCCACCGCGTTGAGGAAGGCGCAGCCGCGGAAGCCGGGGGAGCGGATGCCCTCCGTGATGGACCTGGCGACGGCCCGGACCTCGTCGGCCGGGGACCGGGCGCCCGCGCGGGCTTCGGCGACCTGCCCCCTGATGCCCCGGTCGGCCAGGTCGAGGTACGCGAGGACGAGGTCCTCCTTGCCCGAGAAGTGCCGGTACAACGTCGCCCGGGTCACCTTCGCCTCGGCGGTGATCCGGTCGATGCCGACGGAGTGGATCCCCTCCGCGTAGAAGATCCGGGTCGCGGTACCGAGCAGCCGCTCCCGCGCTTCCGACGTGCTGCCGCCTTCTGGGCTCCTACTCATGCGGCCAAGATACCAAATCGATGAGGTAGAACGTTCGGTCTTGACAAAGGTCGCGCCGACCCTCTTGTATCTCAAGGAAGAACGAACGTTCTCCCTCATGATCGCAAGCGAAAGGTACCTCCGTGGACACCCTTGTCAGCACCACGTCCGCCGCCCCCGCCCCCGTGGCCCTGCGCAAGCTGTACTTCCTGCGCTTCGCGTTCGCCGCGGTGTGGGCCGCGCTGCTCCTCGCGGCCGGCGGCACGCTCGGACCGGCCGCCGTGACCCTCCTGCTCGTCTATCCCCTGTTCGACGTGGCGGCCGCGATCGTCGACATCCGGTCCGCCCGGGCCGACGGCGGTGGCTCGCCCGCGCTCCACGTGAACATCGCGATCAGCTCACTGGCCGTCGTCGGGCTGGCCCTGGCGGCCACGTCGGGCATCCCGGCCGTGCTGCGCGTCTGGGGTGCCTGGGCGATCACCTCGGGCATCGTCCAGCTCGTCGCGGGCGCCACCCGCCGGAAGCTGGGCGGCCAGTGGGCCATGATCATCAGTGGCGGCATCTCCACGCTCGCCGGCGCCTCGTTCTTCGCGCAGGCGGGCGGCGACGACGCCTCGCTGACGACTCTCGCCGGGTACGCCTTCCTCGGCGGCGTGTTCTTCCTCGTCTCCGCGCTCCGGCTGAACCGCGCCCGCGACAAGGCGTGAACGTCAGGCGACCGCCCAGGCCGCCTCGATCATCCGGAAGATCTCGTCCACGGCGGCCTCCGGATCGGCCGCCTCGCGGGCCAGCGCATAGGCGTCGATCACGAACCGCGCGATCGTCCGGCAGGCCGTCGTGGTCCGGGACAGCGAGGGGTCGGCGGCGATGGCGGCCGCCAGCGACTCCGCGTGGCGCAGCCGCACCGACTCCTCGTACTTCCGCAGGGCCGGCGATCCGTCGATCATGCGCCAGACCGGTGCGGCGTCGTCCGCCGTGCAGTGGCGCACCAGGGTCAGGATCTCGTCCCGCAGGGCCGGTATCAGCGGCTCGTCCGGCGCCCGGCCGCCGACCGCGCGCGTGAGCCGTGCCTCGAAGTCCTCGTCCTGCTCGAAGACCAGAGCCTCCTTCGAGGCGAAGTGCGAGAAGAGCGTCGTGACCGCGACGTCGGCCTCGGCGGCCACGTCGCGGATGCCGACGTTGTCGTACCCGCGTTCCAGGAAGAGCCCCATGGCGGTGTCGGCGATCTTCTGGCGGGTCGCGGCCTTCTTGCGCTCGCGGCGTCCGGTCGGTTGCGGCATGCGCTCACGCTACCAGCTGCAAAGGTGTAACCGTTGTTTAATGCTAACCGTTAGTGATACGGTCCCCGGCATGAAGAAAGTGAGCTTCGCCGAGTTCGGCGGCCCGGAAGTACTGCGCCTCATAGACGCCGAGGAACCCCACGCGGGCCCCGGTCAGGTCCGCATCGCGGTGCGGGCGGCGGGTGTGAACCCCGTCGACTGGAGGATCCGCGAAGGCCAGATCCTGGGGGCCCATCCGATCGAGTTGCCCTCCGGGGTGGGGCTGGACGCCTCCGGGGTGGTGGACGAGGTCGGCGAGGACGTCGAAGGGGTCGCGGTCGGAGACCACGTCTTCGGTGAAGGGGCGAGCACCTACGCCGAGTTCGCCGTGCTGTCCGCCTGGGCCCGGATGCCCGAGGGCCTGACCTTCGAGGAGGCGGCCGGCTATCCCTCCGTGGTGGAGACCGCGCTGCGCCTCATCCGCGAGATCGGTCTGCGCGCCGGGCAGACGCTGCTGGTCAGCGGCGCCTCCGGCGGGGTCGGTTCGGCGGTGCTGCAGATCGCCCGCGAACGGGGCATCCAGGTGATCGGCACGGCGGGTGCCGCGAACCAGGAGTATCTGCGTGGCCTGGGCGCCCTCGCCACGACGTACGGTGAGGGCTGGGCAGAGCGGGTGCGGCGGCTCGGGCAGGTCGACGGGGCGCTCGACCTGGCCGGCTCGGGCGTGATCCGTGAGCTGGTCGAGCTGACCGGTGACCCGCGCAAGGTGATCTCCATCGCCGACCTGGACGCGCCCGGACTCGGCGTCCGGTTCTCCGGCGTCGCCGGGAGTGTGCCGGACGCGCTGGCCGAGGCCGCCGACCTCATCTCACGCGGGAGGCTCCACATCCCGGTCGAGAAGTCCTACACGCTCGCCGAGGCCGCGGCGGCGCACACCGACAGCCGCGCGGGTCACACGCGCGGCCGTCGGGTCGTGGTCGTCTGAGCGGAGCGGGTCAGACCCGGTCGGCCGCGATCAGCAGGTACTGGAAGCTGCCGTTGCGGTAGGCGTTGAGGAAGGTGTCCTCGATGCCCGTGACGAGGTGGTCGGCCTCGCGGCGCAGCTCCCAGTAGGGGATCGTGGCCGCGGTCAGGTCCTGGACGTGGACGGGGACCAGCCGGTTGCGGGCCATCGCCCGGAAGTACGCCGAGCGCGGGTGGATGTCGCAGATGTAGTGGGCGTTGATGAGGGACACCTCACGGGAGGCCTGTCCGTAGGTGTCGTTGTAGCAGCCGGTGATCACCACGTACCGGCCGCCGCGGCGCAGCAGGCGGGCGTGTTCGGCGAAGAGCAGGTCCAGCTCGACGTACATCGTGGACTCGTTGTTCCAGGAGGCCGCGTAGGCGCCGGTGGCGAGGCCGGTGTCGAGCATGTTGCGGTGGTGGTAGCGCACCTTGCCGTCGATGCCGCGCTTGCGTGCCTGCTCGTTGGCGAAGTCCGCCTGCTTGGCCGAGATGGTGACCCCGTCGGTGTGGCACCCGTGCCGCAGATGGGCCACCACGCTGCCGCCACCGCGTCCGCATCCGGCGTCGAAGACCCGGTCGGTGGGGGAGAGGTCGCCGAGGTGGGACGCGAGGAACTCGGCCTGGGCGTGCTCCAGCCGGTGCAGTTCGTGCGTGATCCGCTCCCGGCGCCGGTCCGCGTCCGGCTCGTTCAGCACCGAGGTGTCGGCGTCCCCGATGCCGTAGTGGTGGTGGTAAAGGTCGTCGACTCGGCCGAGTTCGAGGTTGACCGGGTTCTCTTCGGCGTTCCAGTACTCCGCGACACGGTTCTGGTACGTGGACTGGGTGGGTACCGGCGCGGCCTTGGCGCGGGTCTGGGCGGTGGTCAACTATGGCTCCCTGGTGCTGTGGTGCGTGTTCCGTCGTGCCGTGTGCTCGTGGTGCCGGGCATCGGTCACCAGTAGTCGGGCAGGCTGTAGCGGTCGCTGTTGCTCGCGTGCCACTCGTGGTTGCCCGACACCCAGTCGGCCAGGCCGCGGGCGTATCGTTCGACGAGGGGCGAGGTGGTGGACAGCAGGGCGGACTCCGTTTCGAACGCTTCCATGATCTGGTTGTGGATGTCGACGCTGCGGAGATAGGCGGCCTTCAGACCGCACCGGTCGTTGGCGGCGACCACCTGGGGCAGATTCAGGTGCTCCGGGTCGCTCGCCAGTTCCTTGGTGAACGAGTACAGGTCGTTGACGATGGTGGTGGCGTTGCAGGCGAGGGCCGTGATCCGCTGCACCTCGGGGCGGGCGTAGACGGCCTCGGGCAGTTCGTAGCCGTCCACCGCGTCCACGATGGACAGACAGGGCCGGAAGTTGTTGAACTGCCGCATCACCAGGTACTCCCAGATCGGCGGCCGGTGCCGCGTCTCCGACCAGGAGGCCTCCGCCAGGTACCCGAGGTGCAGCCGGGCGAGGTCGTGCACGAGCCTGGTCGTCTGACTGGGCGTGGCGAGCGCCGCGTAGTCCTTGAGAGCCCAGTGGTACGACCGCAGCGGGCCGTCCGCCTGCACGCCGTGGCGCCACTCCTCCTCGGCCTCGGGGGTCGAGTGCAAGGGGTCGAGTGCCGACTGGGCGATGATCAGCCGGCCGCCGAGGCCGCGCCGCGCGCCGCCCCGGCCCTCGTCCTCCTCGCAGTAGCAGCTGTCGACGATGTTCTCCGCCAGCAGCAGCTTGCCGGCGGCGGTGAGCCGTTCCATGTCGGCCGCCTCGGGGTGCTGCAGCGCCACGGCCCGGCCGAACTGGAACTGTGAGAAGTCCCCGCTCCACTCCGGCGGGAACAGGTCGAGCGCGCGCGCCCAGGCCTCCAGTCTCTCGTCGATCTCGGCGGCCTTGTCCGGGTCGGCGGGTGCGACGGGCCGGTGCTTCAGGCCGGGGATGGTCTTCTCCCGCCGGGCCCGCATGGACCGGGCGGGGTTCGGCGGGCCGGGCAGTGTGAACGCGGCCGTGCCGTTCGCGGAGGAGGTGCTCATGGTCGTGTGCTCCAACTGGTCAGTCGGCAACCCGGCCGAGTTGGACGTTCTCCAGGAGTCCGGCCGCGTCGGGTACGAGGATGGCCAGCGAGTAGTAGGCGGTCACGAGGTAGTTGGTGACGGCGCTCCGGGTGACGCCCATGTACCGGACGTTCAGCCCGGGTTCGTACTCCTCGGGGATGCCGGTCTGGTAGAGGCCGACGACGCCCTGGTCGGCCTCGCCGGTGCGCAGCGCGAGGATGCTCGTGGTGTGGGAACGGGAGACGGGGATCTTGCCGCACGGGAAGATCGGAATGCCCCGCCAGGCGGGGACGTGGTGCCCGTTCACCGTCGCGGAGCCCGGGACAAGACCGCGCCGGTTGCACTGCCGGAAGAACGCGGCGATCGCCTTCGGATGGGCGAGGAACAGTCCCGTCCCGCGGCGCATGGAGAGGAGTTCGTCCATGTCGTCGGGGGTGGGCGGTCCCGAGTACGTGCCGATGCGCTGTCCGTGGTCGACGTTGTGCAGCAGCCCGAAGTCCCGGTTGTTCACCAGCTCCCACTCCTGGCGCTCGCGGATCTCCTGGATGGTCAGCCGCAGTTGCTGCCGTGTCTGGTCCATGGGGTCGCTGAAGAGGTCGGCGACCCGCGTGTGCACACGGAGCACCGTCTGGGTGAGGGAGAGCTCGTACTCGCGCGGCGCGAGGTCGTAGTCGACGAAGCCCCCGGACAGCGTGGGCTCACCGCTGTGACCCGCCTGGACCGGCATGTCCGCCTCGCCCTCGCGGTTCGTCGGCAGCCGCTGCCGCTCCGCGTACGCCGCCAGGTGTGCGGCCAGGGAGGGTGCCCGGTCGGTGAACTCTTCCAGCGCGTCCCGCGGCAGCGCCAGCACCACGGCCGCCGTCTGGGCACGCACCGACGCCGGCCACAGTGGGTCGGGCCGGCCGATCGCCTCGTCCCCCACCGGCTCGCCGTCGCCGACGACACCGACCACCGCCTCCCCGCCGTACTTCCCCACGGCGAGCCGGGTGAAGCGGCCGTGGACGACCAGGTAGATCTCGGTGACCGGCCGACGGGCCTCGCACAGCACTTCACCCGCCCGCACCTCGCGGACCGAGAAGCGGCCGGCCAGCTCCGTCAGGACCTCCTGGTCCGCGTAGCCCCGCAGCACGGGCAGCTCGGTGAGGGTCCGCGGAATCACCCGGACGTCGTCGGCGCCGTTCTGCTCGAACTGGACCCGCCCCCGCCCGACCCGCAACTGCAGGCGGCGGTTGACCCGGTAGGCCCCACCCCTGACGTCCACCCACGGCAGTTTCCTGATCAGCCACCGGGAGGAGATGCCCCGCATCTGGGGCTCGGACTTGGTGGTGGTCGCCAGCTGACGCGCGGCACGGGTGCCGAGGCTGGTGGGCGGGTTCTCGGCGGACGCCGCGGGACCGTGATCCGGGGCGACCAGACCTGTGGCGCTGTCCTGAGCGGACAATTTCCCTCCAGGAAGGGCGGGCGGCAGTGAGCGGAACGACCCGTGATGCACAAGTGGACCGTGCGCTTCAGCAAGACAACCAGCGCCGGGCGGCCTGCCGGTAGGCGCGAAGGGGGGCGGTCTTCACGCCACGAGGCACAAACACCCCTGATGAAGCGCAGAGCGCGCGAAGCACCCACCCGCACGCCCCACTTCTGCTCCGTCACCCCGGACAATTCACGGTTCGCGAGAGCGGCGACGTCCTCACCGTCCGGGGTCTGCCTCCTGTCCCAGTGCTTCGCGGCCCATGCAGACCTCGACGACCAGGTACGTCTCTCCGTCCCGGGGCGCTCGCGTCCAGGAGCGCGTGGTGAACGTGTGCAGCCGTCCTTCGTCGATGGCCCGGCGCGGCAGACGCGCGCCGAACTCCTGCTCCACCGCTTCCAGCAGCAGCCGTTCCGCCTCGGGGCGGGGTTCCAGGTCGTCCAGGAACCCGCTCGGGTCCAGCGCACGCGGTAGCTCCCCGTCGGACCGGACCTGCCCCTCTGCGTACGTCACCGAGTACTGCTCGGTACCGTCCCGGGCCACCGACACGTGGAAGAACGATTCACCGTGCCGGCCCCGCAGGCCGCACCACACCGCGACGGCGCGCGTGCCCGCACTGGCAGCCGTGGCGGGGGAGACGAACCACTGCGGCGAGAACGGCGCGGGGTCGTGGTCGAACGCGAAACTCCAACCGTCCCCGGCCCGTCCGACCGCCATCACCGCCCTGTCCTCGTACGACGGGAACTTCCCGCCCTCCCCTCGTGACCTGCCGCGCGCCTCCCGCAAGGGCAAGGGTTCGCCCAGCACGGCGCCGCGCTCGTCCGAGAGACGTCCGGGCAACTCCGCCGGCTCCACACCCTCCACCAGGACGAACCGGTAGGAGGTTCGCCCTCCTCCCGGACTCGACCCCGCCAGCCACGCCAGGCCGGCCGGGTCCAGATCGGCCGTCGGCCGCGGTGCGTCACCGGCCTGCCCGCCCCGCGGCGTGGACAGCAGTTCCCGGCCCCGCTCCGGTGTCAGCAGCGGCCCGAGCAACGGGTCGGCGATCCACCCCAGTGGCGCCAGATGATCCGGCCCCAGCGGCTCCCACAGGGGCAGCGCGCTCCTCAGCGTCCGCCACGCCCCGTCGGTGTCGCCCCACCGCGCCAGTTCCCGGGCCCGCTCGACCGCCTCCCCGAAGGGTCCGCCGGGCGCGTACCGGTACGTGCGGTCCCTCACTCGTGCCAGAGTCGCGTGCGCCCGCGACACCAGCTCGTCGTCGGCGCCCCGCAGATGGAACCTCAGCGTGGAGTCGTCCCGGTACGAGTGGATCGCGAACTCGGCGATCAACGGCGGCAGCAGGTCGGGCGCGTACCGGGAGTCCGTCACCAGGTCCTCGAAGTACACCATCGAGGTGTCTCCCAGGAGGCGCCGTATCTGGTCGCCCAGCCCGCCCGCCCGCGGTCTGCCGTATGCCTTGGCCTCCTCCAGTGCCCGCCCGGCCCCCTCCCAGTCGCCGCGCAGTGCCGCCGACCGGGCCTCCTCCACCTGGGCGTCCAGACTGCGTGTCGTGTCGTTGACGAACGCCGGGGCCCCGTCCCTCGGGAGAGCGCGCAGGCTGTGGAACTCGCGGTGCATGTCCCGCATGAAATCGAGGAAGTTGGCGTGCCGCACGGGTGGCGCCGCCCGCCAGCCCGCCCAGGTGTACACCGCCCACTCACCCTCCTCGTCCACGTCCTCGGGATCCATGAGGACGTACATGGCGTCGGACTCCACGTCGAGCTGAAGCCCGCGCCGCCACAGGCCGGCCTCGCGCCACTCCTCGTCCTCCGAGTCCGCGTCCAGGTACTCCTCGAACATGGCCGCGAGTCCGGATTCGTCGTCGTGCCAGCGCACGTCCGCGGTCCCCGCCAGTCGCCACACGAATCCGCCGGCGTGCCGCCATCCGTCGCTGACCTTGAGGAACTCCCGGTACGACGGGGGCATCCGCCGGCCGAGGCGTCGCTCGACGGCCGTGACGCGCTCCTCGGACGCGGGCGGGGACCCCAGCCAGCGCGCCCGCCGGGCCTCCTGGTCATCCTCTCCACGCCCCTCGCCGTCCGGCAGGCCGTCCGCCCACTCCGCACTCCACATGAGGAGGAAACGCCGCCAGTCGAAGTCCTTCGTGTCCGTCATGAGCCCGATGCTGCCACCAGCCACTGACAGGGCTCGGCGAGCGCCGGAACCCGGCCCGTGCCCGTGGGTAGGCTGAACCGATCACCGCCGCGTATCCCGGCACTCGTGACAGATGTGGAGCCCACGCCATGACCACAGCGCACGACCTGACGATCGTCTCCCTGGAGGCGCGTACCGAGTATCCCGTCGAGCGCGGCGACCTCTCGCTGGCCCTCGCCGGAGCCGAACTGGCCGACCTGCTGGAAGCCGGCGCGGTGTCCCTGGACGGGTCCGTTCTCCGCCCGGTGGAGCGGCCGGGGTCCGGTGACCCCCTGCTGGACGCGGCGGCGTCCCAGGTCGGGAAGGAACCGGACGAGTCGGTGGAGGACTGGCTGTGGCGCCGGGGGCGGGGACTGGCGGCCGAGTACCTCGCCGCCGAAGGGGTGGAGGACAGCCGCCGCAAGCGCCCGCGCTGGATGGGGCGGCGCGACACCGACCGGCCGGCGCCGGCCGATCCGGAGACACGCCGGCGGGCCACCGACCGCTGGGCCTCCGGCGACCCCGTCCTGGTGGGCCTCGCGGCCGCGGTCGGAATCCACCACGAGTCGGCCGACCGGGTCGAGGACCCCGAGGACGACGGGCTCGCCGCCGTGCTCGCCGCGGTGAACGACGCCGTGGTGGAACTCGCCGCCATCAGGCAACGCCGCAGCATCGAGGACGCCGCCTTCGACAACATCTGGCGCGGGCTGTGACGGTCGGCCGCGGCGCCGGAAGCCACCCGGCGTGCGCGGCCTTCCCGCCCGTCGGCATGTCGCGGCCCGGCCCGCCCTGACCGTCGGCGAGGATTCGGCAGGGCACGCCTTGGCGAACCCGGACGAACGCGCAGGGAGGCAGCGGTGACGGTCGAGCGGGTAGGACTCGTGGTGCACGGCGGCCGCGAGGGCGCGGCGGCGGCGGCGCGCGATGTCCGGCAGTGGTGCCACGAGAACGAGGTCGGATGCGCCGACATCGACGTGTGGGGCGGCGAAGGCCGGCACAGCGCCCGGGAGGAGGTCGAGGCGGCCGGCGACCCGGACCTCGTCGTCACCCTGGGCGGCGACGGCACCTTCCTGCGCGGTGCCCGGCTGGCGGCCGAGAACGACGCGCTGATCCTGGGGGTGGACCTGGGCCGGGTCGGGTTCCTGACCGAGGTCCCCGCACCGGCGGTACGCGCCGCCCTCGACGCCGTCCGGGACGGTCAGGTGGACCCGGAGAACCGCATGCTGCTCACCCTCAGGGCCTCCCGCCCGCTGGAGATCCCGTCGGAGATGGAGGCCCTGCTGCGGTACGGGCGGGGCCCGTTGCTACCGCCGCCGCGCGTGCGCACGGACTGCGAGAGAGGTGGTGAGTGGGGCATCGCGCTGCACGTCACCGCCCTCAACGACGTCGTACTGGAGAAGCTGTCCCGGGACCGGCAGATCTCCGTCGGCGTCTACGTCTCCGGCCGCCTCCTGGCCTCGTACTCCGCCGACGCCCTGCTGGTCGCCACCCCGACGGGCTCCACCGCCTACAGCTTCGCGGCGGGCGGCCCGGTGGTCTCCCCCCGGGCCGAGGCGCTCGTCTTCACCGCGGTGGCCCCGCACATGACCTTCGACCGCTCGGTGGTCACCGCGCCCGACGAACCCGTGGGGCTGCGCATCCTCGAACGGTCCGGACAGGCCGCCGTGAGCATCGACGGACAACTGCGCGGCGTCCTCGACCCGGGGGACTGGCTCGGCGTCTACGCCGCGCCCCGCCGGCTTCGGGCCGTGCGGCTCGGGCCCATGGACTTCTACGGACGACTGCGCGAGCGCATGCGGCTGACCGACGCCCCCGCCGCGGTCGCCGACGGCACCCCCGCGCCCCTGTGGCCGGTGAGCACGCCCCCGCCCAGGGACCTCGCCCACCTGGCGATGCCCCTGCCGGTGGCCGGCGGGACCACGGCCGAGGATGTCTCGCCGGGCGGCGCGTGACATAACCTCTCCCAGGGAGACGTCAGTTGTGGCGTGAGTCCACGGGTAGGAGGCGCTGGTGCTCAGGAAGGGCGGCTCGCGATTGCTCGCATGCGTCGTGGCCGGCGCGTGTCTGCTGCTCCTGGGCCCGAGTGCGCCCGACGGTGGGGCTCCCTTCACCAGGGCACTGCCCGTCGACGCCGTCACGGACGTCGTGCCGAACCGGGTCATGACGTGGAACCTCTGCAACCCCTGTGACGCGAGCAACGTCGACCGCGCGGCGGAGATCGCGACGTACGCCCCCCAGGTCGTCGGCATGCAGGAAGCGTGCGCACGCGACGTCGAGAAGATCCGGGACTACCTGGAGGTCTTCTACGGCCTGCGCTACCACGTCGCGTACGGCTCGGTCCTGCAGAACTGGAGCCGCTGCGGGGGAGCGCCGTGGAACCCGGGCGGGTTCGGCCAGGCGCTCCTGTCGGCGGCACCGATGACGGACCGCGTCGAGGTGGAGTATCCCGAGGGCGGATCCGAGGACCGCGGGTACATGGCGGTCACCACCACCGTCGGCGGCCAGTCCGTCCGGGTCTTCAACACCCACCTCGCCCAGCGCCGCCAGGAGGAGTTCCGCGACGGCCAGACCCGGGTACTGGCGAAAGCCGTCGCCCGGCACGACCGCGCCATCGTCCTCGGTGACTTCAACGCCGTACCGGACGCGCCCGAACTCAGCCGAATATGGGCCCTGGCCACGGACACGGACCCCGCGTGCCGTCCGGCACCGGACGTGGGCTGCGCCCCCACCACCGAATGGCAGAGCAAGTTCGACTACGTCTTCCTGCGCGGCCTCGCACCGCTGCGGCACCGGGTACAGCGGAGCGAGTACTCGGACCACTACCTGCTCCACACCGACGTGGACCCGACGCGGCGGGTGGACGAGCCGGAGGCTTGAGCCCTGCGCGACATGGGGTGACGGGGGCGGTCGCACCGCCCGGGTGCTGGAGCAAAGTGGTGGCCGACGGGCGCTGTTGGGGAGAGGATGGGGGCCATGACCGGAGTGATTTCCTCCATCGACAGCACCCGGCCCAGTATCGCCCGCGTCTACGACTACCTGCTCGGCGGCAAGGACAACTACGCCGTGGACCGGGAGATCGGCGACGTGTTCAAGCGTGACCTTCCCGGTTCTGTGGCGATCGCTTTCGCCAACCGGGCCGCCCTGATCCGGGCGGTGGGGGAGATCGTCGCGACCACGGAGGTGCGGCAGTTCATCGACCTGGGCAGCGGCCTCCCCACCGCGGACAACGTCCATCAGGTCGCCCAGCGACAGGACCCGCGGGCCCGGGTGGTGTATGTGGACACCGACCCCCAGGTGCTGGTCCACGGACGTGCGTTGCTGGAGGAGAACGACCTGACCCGGGTCGTCCCGGTCGACGTGCGCGACCCCGAAGCGGTACGGAGCCATCCGGACATCGTGGAGCTGATCGACTTCGACCGCCCCGTCGCTGTCATGTTCAGCGCCATCCTCCACCACGTCAACGACGAGGAGGACCCCGCAGGCATTGTCCGCTACTGGCACGGCCAAGTGCCCACGGGGAGCCACTTCTTCGTCAGCCACTTCCGATCCGGGAACAACCCGGAGACGGTGGAGGCCGAGAAGGTCCTCCAGGGGACGTTCGGCCGCGGCCGGTGGCGGACCGACGACGAGATCGAGTCCCTGCTGGACGGCTTGGAGATCCTCGAACCCGGGATCGTCCCGGCGTCCCTGTGGCGCTCCGGGGCGGCCGAGCGGGAACTCACCGTGTGGGAGCGCCTCATCGCCGCCGGGATGGCCCGCAAGCGGTGAAGATGCCCGCATGCGGTGAAGGGGACGGGCCGGTGGGCCGGCGGCCGTCGGAGTGGCGTCACCGTGTGGATCACGACGAACGACCCGCTCACGGGCTGGGCACTGGCGCAGGCCCCGCCCCCGAGTGCTCGAACTCGGCGCCGGGACCGGCAAGCCGACCGCCCCGCTCGTCGCCCTCGGTGCCGAGGGCGTCGCGCTCCAGCCCGACCCGGCGATGCTCGGCGAGCTGCGCCGCTCGCTTCCCGACGTGCGTGCCCTACGGGGGAGCGCCGAGGCGATCCCCCTGCCGGACGCCCTGTTCAGCCACTTCGAAAGCCGTCGTCTCCTGCTCACCACCAAGGACGGCCGGTTGGTCCGCATCGCCCCTGGCGACCAGGGGGACGTGCTGACCCGCTGCGCCAAACAGGCCCACGCCGCGACCGAAGGCGGCCAGGTGGCCCTCGGCCGCCCCTGCTCCGGCGTGGTGGGGATCGGGCACAGCTACCAGGAGGCGCTCAACGCCTTGGACGTCGCCCACCGGATGGGCTTCGACAACCCGCTCCTGCGCGCCGCCGACCTGCTGGTCTTCCCGGTCCTCGCCCGCGACCGGCCCGCTCTGACCGACCTCGTGCGCGGACGCTCAGCCCGCCGGAGCAGGCCCGCGGCGGCGCGCGGCCACTGCTCGACACGCTCAACGAGTACTTCGACGCCGGCTGCGTCGCCTGACGGGCGTCGATCCCACGGAGCCCGAACAGCGCTACATGCTGCAGACCGCGGTCATCGGCGCCCGCCTGACCGACTGGCCGGCCAGGGTGCTGTGACCGCGGTCGCGGGCAGCCGCTCCGGGACTCAGAGACCGGCGCAGATACATCGTCCCCGTATCAGAGACCTCGTCACCGAGTGGGCAATACCCATGACTTCAGCCTGATTTCCCGTGAAACGCAGCGATCCGGCCAACCTGCCACCGCATTCCCCGACCCGGACAACCGGGCATCGGGTCCTCACCTCTCACAGCGCGGGCACAGCGAGTGCCCCCAACACCCGGAGGACGAGGGATCGATGACCAGAACGCGCACCACCCGGCTGCGGCGTCCGCTGCTCGCCGGCACCACGGCCGTCGCCGCCATGGCCGTGACGGCGGGCCTCGTGGCCGCCACGTCCGAACCAGCGAAGGCTGCGACAGGGCCCAAGCTGAGCCTCATCGCCGCGACCGACTCGATCACGCTCACCTCCTGGAAGGAGGAGCCGGGCGTCTACCTCGACCTCGGCACCTACCTCACCGCCGAGGGAGCCCCGTTCGAGCTGAAGGTGACCCGGAAGTCCTACAAGGACCCCGTGGCCGTCACGCAGACCGTGTACGAGGGCGGCAAGGCCAAGTCCAAGGTCCTGCCCAAGGGCACGGTGAAGGACTTCGCCGGGCTCCCCGGCTTCGCGGAGATCACGGTCACCGACAAGGCCGGCAAGAAGGTCCTCGGCAGGACCGAGGACTTCTGCCCGAACAACGCCAGCGGCCGGGTGCGGCCCGACGCGCCCGCCACCTCCAAGTATCCGGAGAGCTGTCCCACCAACCCGTTCACCCTCGGATCGGTGTGGGGAGTCGAGAAGGGCTGGGCGGCCAACACCTACGCGGGCTCCTACAGTGACTCGGTCGAGCTGCCGGCCGGCATCTACACCGCCAAGGTCGCCGTCGCCAAGAAGTACCGCGACCTCTTCGGTATCGCCAACAAGCCGGCCACCGTGAAGGTGACCGTGCAGGAGCGGAGTTACGAGGACGAGGGGGGCGCCGCCCAGCCCGCCTCCCGGGCCGGGTCGGCCGGCAAGCACGCCGGGCACGGTGCCGCCCACCAGGCACCTGCCGCGCACGCGGGCCACGGGCCGGGTCACGCCCCGACCCCCGCCCAGGCCGGCGCTCCGGTCACCAGCGGCGCGACCCCCTCGTACAACGTTGGCCACGGACCGCTGAAGGCCGCTCCGCCGGCCCTGCCGTGGGCGCTGAAGAAGAAGGAGCAGGCCGCGCGCTCGATGCGGGTCGGCGACACGGGTGGCCAGACCGACGGCTCGCGCAAGGCGCCCGCCCTCCAGCCGCTCGCGAAGCGGCCCGCCGGCAAGCCCACCGTGCCGGACGTCCCCAAGCCCGATCTGCGCTCGCTGCCGGCCTACGGCATCGTCATCAGCGACGGCGAGAAGGACGTCCCCGGCAAGGATTACCTGGCGTTCAGCGCCAACGTGTGGAACGCCGGCCCGGCACAGCTGGTGGTGGACGGCTTCCGCTCACCCGGCAAGGCCAAGATGGACGCCTACCAGTACTTCTACGACGCCAAGGGCAAGCAGGTCGGCTACACCCCGACCGGCACCATGGAATGGGATCCGCGCCCGGGCCACATGCACTGGCACTTCACCGACTTCGCCAGCTACCGGCTGCTGAAGGCGGACAAGAAGGAGGCCGTGCGCAGCGGCAAGGAGGCCTTCTGTCTCGCCAACACCGACGCGATCGACTACACGGTGAAGAACGCCAACTGGCACCCGTTCAACACCGACCTGTCGACCGCCTGCGGTGAGGAGAACTCGATCTCCGTCCGCGAGGTGCTGGACGTCGGCTCCGGCGACACGTACTCGCAGGACCTGCCGGGCCAGTCCTTCGACATCACCGACCTGCCCAACGGCACGTACTACATCCAGGTGCTGGCCAACCCTGAGAAGCGGCTCAAGGAGACCAGCGTCGACAACAACAGCGCCCTGCGCAAGATCGTGCTGGGCGGCAAGCCGGGCAAGCGGACGGTGACCGTGCCGCCGCACGACCTGGTGGACGCGAACTGACCGCACCCCGCAAGAACGGCTGACCGGCAACACGATCGCCGACGGCCACCCACCCACGGTGGCCGTCGGTCTCGTGCGGAAGGGGGCGAGCCGGGAGCACATCTGGCGGACTTCCTGGACGGGGACCACTGCCCGACTTGACCTTGACACCGTGGCAGGGTCTTCACTTCCCGTCAGGGAGGTGGTCTCGATGACGGCCACGACACAGGAAGACGCCGACGCCCTCCGGGTGCTGCGGACTCTGGAGGACCACCGTTCGTCGGTGCGGCTGCGGGCCGCGCTGACGGTGGGCACGACGCCCGACCCGCGCTTCGTCGACAAGCTCGTCGAGCGAAGCGGGGTCGAGCCCGACTTCTTCGTCCGCGACATGCTGACCTGGGCGCTCACCCGGCACCCGGTCTCCGTGACAGTGCCCGCGCTGGTCCGGGAGGTCCGCTCGGAGCGCGCCCGGGCGAGGAGTCAGGCATTGCACACACTGTCCAAGATCGGGGACCGGCGGGCGTGGCCGGCCATCACGCCCGCGTTGCTGTCCGACGCCGACGACGAGGTGGCGCGGAGCGCCTGGCGGGCTGCGGTGGTGGTGGTGCCGGAGGGCGAGGAGCCCGCGCTGGCCGCGCTGCTGGTGACGCAGCTGGGCCGCGGTGGGCGGGAGACGCAGCTGAGTCTCAGCCGGGCGCTGGTCGCACTGGGCGAGGCGGTCGTGCCCGCTCTGCGCGCGGTCGCCACGGCCGCCGACCCGCCGGTGCGGGCGCACGCCCTCGCCACCGAGCGGCTGCTGCGGGACCCGGACACCGGCTTCGGGTACGCGATCGAGGAGGCGAAGCGCGTGGTGGCCCTCGGCGGAGCCCCCGACGACGAGGGACGAGGCATGCGGGATGAGGGATGATGGGACGTGTTGATCGGTGAGGTGGCGCGACGGTCCGGGGTCAGTGCCCGCATGCTCCGGCACTACGAGTCGCTCGGTCTGGTGAGACCCTCCGGCCGCACCGGTTCCGGATACCGGGAGTACTCCGGGCAGGACATCCGGCGGATCTTCCACATCGAGAGCCTGCGGTCGCTGGGACTGTCGCTGCGTGAGATCGGGCGCGCGCTCGACGACCCCGGCTTCACGCCCTCGGAACTCGTCGGCGACCTCATCGCCCGGACACGCGAACGCGTCGCGGCCGAGACCGAGCTGCTCACGCGGCTGTCCCGGATCGATGCCGCGGATCCCGCCGGCTGGGAGGACGTTCTCCAGGTCGTCGCGCTCCTGCAGGCGCTGGGATCGAAGAGTCCCGGCGCCCGCCAACGCGCGGCCCTCTCCTCCGGCGAAGAGGTCCCGGTGCCGGTGGAGGCCCTGGTCGAGGCGGTTCTGAGCGAGCCGGACCCGATCGTCGCCGGCGCCCTGCGGTGGGCGCTGGCGCGGTCGGGCGACCAGGGCCCGGCGCTCCTCGCGGAAGCCCTCGGCTCAGCGGCCGCCGCGGTGCGGGAACGTGCCGTGCAGAGCCTCGCCGAGCTGCCGGGCGACGAGGTCACCGGGCACCTGCGGCACGCCCTCGACGGCCCCGACGCCGCGGTGCGCGGGTGTGCGGCGCTGGCTCTCGGGACACGAGGCGTGGCAGAGGCGGTGCCGGAACTGGTCGACATGATCGTGGAGGGGCGGAACGACACCGACGCCGCGGACGCGCTGAGCGTGCTGGCCGCCGACCCCGCGATGGCGGACCGGATCGCCGAACGGCTCGTCGGCCGCCTCGCCCGCGCCACCACCGGAGCACCGGCACGCGGGCGGCTGACCCAGGCCCTGGCGGGCATCCCGGGAACGAGGGCGTCACATGCCCTGGAGGAACTGTCCCAGGACGAGGACCGTGCCGTCGCGCTGACCGCGGTGTACCTCCGCCGCCTGCGCCCCTGACCAACGCCCCTGCTCCGCGGCGGCGTGCGGGGCCGGGACCCCGTACGTACATTGGAGAGGTGGGTGTGACTGCTGAGCCACCATGGGCGGGCCAGGTCGACTACGCGGCGCTGTTCGCCGCGACGCCCAGCCCGTACCTGGTCGTCGACCGGGACCTGGTGATCGTGAGCGTCAACGCCGCCTACTGCCGCGTGACGGGGCGGGCGGCGGGTGACCTGCTCGGCCGGTACCTCTTCGACGCCGTCCCCGAGAACCCTGCCGATCCCGAGTCCGACGGAGCGCGGAAGGTGTCGGCCTCCCTGCGCCGGGTGCTGGCCACGGGGCAGGCGGAGAGCATGGCCGTGCAGCGCTACGACATCCCCAGCGCCGAACACCCCGGTGGCTTCGAGGAACGCTGGTGGTCACCGGTGAACACACCCGTGTTCGGCCCCGACGGCAAGGTCGCGTGGATCATCCACCGGGTCGAGGACGTGACCGCGTTCATCCGCGACCGCCGGCACTGGCTCCGCTCTCCCGTCGACTCCCCGGGCCCGCCGGAAGCCGGGATGGAGGCCGGCATCGAGGCCGAGCTGTACGCCCGGGCCAAGGCACTGGAGCGGCTGAACGAGGAACTGCGGCAGGCACACGCCCGGGAGCGGCAGGTGGCGATCACCCTCCAGGAGGCCATGCTGCGCTCACCCGACCTCGCACGCCACTCCGACGTGGCGGTGCGCTACCTGCCTGCCATCGGTTCGCTGAACGTGTGCGGGGACTGGTACGACGCCGTGGACCTGACCGACGGCCGCTTCTTCGTCGCCGTGGGCGACGTGGTGGGCCACGGGCTGGAGGCGGCCACCGTCATGGGAATGCTGCGCAGCGCACTGTCGGCGGCCAGCCGCACTGTCCCCGGCCCCGCCCAGGCGCTGGAGGTGCTGGGCCTGTACGCGCGTTCCGTGGAGGGCGCCCTGGCCGCGACCGCCGTCACCGCACTCGTCGACACCCGCTCACAGCTGATCATCTACTCCAGTGCCGGGCACCCGCCGCCCGTCCTGATGCGCGGTGACGGCACCTGCCACCTCCTCGACCAGGCCACCGATCCGCCACTCGGCGCGCGGCTCACCCACGTGCCGCGCCCCCAGGCCGGCATCGGCTACCAGCCCGGCGACATCCTGGTCCTCTACACGGACGGTCTGGTCGAACGCCGGGAGGAGGACATCGACATCAGCCTGCGGCGCCTGACCGACACCCTGCGCCAGTGCCTCGGCCTGGACCCCGAGCGCCTCGCCGACGTCCTCCTGGAGAGCCTGGGCGTCAGCCACGGCGCCCGCGACGACATCGCCCTGGTCGTGGTGGGACTCTGAGACGGCGGCCGTTCAGTGCTCTCGTCAACGACAGAACTCGGTGACCGCGCTCTTCTTACCGCCCGCCGCCACCCCACCGCCGGACCCCCATCATTCCGCCACCGACCACCAGTCCCACAACGACCCCTGCCGCCACCACCCGTCCCGCACCGGACTCCGTCCCGGTCACCGGAACCACCGAGGCCGCCGCGACCACGCCGGCGCCCGCGCACGCCGCCACCGCCTCTCCCCACACGCGCGCGGCCCCGCGCCCCCGTCTCCACGGCCGGCTCTCGCTCGTCACCAGGTACGCGACCAGCAGCACGACCACCACGGCGCCCTCCCACCACGCCGGGTCGCCGAACGCGGCCACGACCACAACACCCGTCGCCAACACGGTCGTCCGGTGCCGCACCAGGAGGTGGGACCAGCGGACCGACTCCAGCGTCGGCCGCCGGTCCAGCGCCGGTGCCGCCCACACCGCGAAGACGACCGCGCATCCGAACAGCAGGGCGTCCCGCGCCCCACCCAGGGTCGCCCACGGCCGCCACGCCCCCACGACGGCAGCCGACCCGATCACCCGCACGGGCAGGGTGCCGACCCAGTAACCCGCCCACTCCCGCAGGCTCACCCGCGTGTCGGGCACCGTCATCGCCCCCTCCCGCCGACCCGCCCGGACAACAGCGGTGCCAGCGCCAGATCCAACGGCTCACCCACGACGTGCCGCAGCACCGGCACCCCGCTGTCCCGCAGGGCGAACCTCATGGCGTCCCGGTCCGCGTGCCACAGCCTCAGCCCCAACTCGCCCGACACGTCGCCGGGTTCGACCGGTGGGTCCCCGCTGGGGATCTCCACGACCACGGGGCGGCGTCCCCGCCCCTGAAGATCCCGCAGCACCTTGAGTATCCGGGCGTCGCTCAACGGCGTGAACACGTAGACGAGCGCGCCCTCCGGCAGCGCGGGCGGCGGCACCCGCTCGAGTCCGGGCCCGTCGAAGCGCCGGTCCCTGCGGACGTCGAGGACGCTCTCGACGATGCGGTAGAACGCCGCGTCCCCGGTGCCCGGCGCCAGCCAGCGCGTGGTGCCCCCGGTCGAGACGACCCCCACCCGGTCGTGGGTGGCCAGATAGGCGCGGGCCAGCCCGGCGGCCGCCCGCACCGTCTCGTCCAGGGACGACACCCCGGTCACCGGGTCGACCACGTCCCCGAACGCGTCGAGCAGCATCACCGTGTCGGCGGCCCGCTCGGCCGCGAACCGGTGCAACTGCACCGAGCCGCGCCGGGTCGTCGACGGCCAGTGGATGCGCCGCTGCCGTTCCCCCGGCACCCACGCCCCCACCCCGACGACCTCGACGCCCTCTCCGGCCTGTACGGAGGCGTGTTCGCCGAGCCGCTGCGGCAACCGCGCCGGAATCGGCGTGAACCGCGCCTGCGTGGGGCGGGGGAACACCGACACCTCGGCCGCCTCGACCCGCACGGTACGGCGCACGGTGCCCCCGGCGTCGTACACGTCGAGGTCCACGGGCCCGAGCGACCAGCGTCCCCAGAGCAGCGCCGTATGGCGCAACGTCACCGTGGACGTGCCGACCACGACCGCGTCGAGCCGCAGGCCCGGGCCGAGGGTGACCCCGGGATCGAGCCGGACGGCGCCACCGTCGTGGGCCACCGAGATCCGGAGGGTGACGGTGTCGCCCTCGAAGCAGCGCCTCGGCTCCACGGCGGCCGACGTCTCGACACGCCGGGCGTACGCGCGCGGCAGCGCGAGCGCCAGCAGCACCAGCGGCGCGGCCGCGAGCGCGAGCAGCCACGCCCGGCCGGTGAGCAGGGCGGCGGACAGCGCGACGACGGCGGCCGTCAGCAGGCGCAGCGCCCGCTCACCCGGGCGCGGCCCGCCGGGCGGCGGGGGCGGCGGCTGCGCGGGGGAGGTGCGCCCCTCCAGGGCACGGACCACCGCGGCGCCCGGCCGGGGGGCCGGCGCGGGCGCGGTCACGACGACACGGCGGCCGTACGCCGCGTGGACGGCGTGCCGACGCTGTCGACTATCTCCCGCAGCACGTCGTCCGTGGCCACCTCGCGCACCCACAACTCCGGCCGCAGCGAGACCCGGTGGGCCAGTGCGGGCACCGCGAGGGCCTTGACGTCCTCCGGGACGACGTAGTCGCGGCCGTTCAGTACGGCCCGGGCCCGCGCGAGCTGGACCAGAGCGAGCCCGCCCCGCGGCGAGGCGCCGATGCTGATCTGGGGGTGCTCGCGGGTCGCGCCGATGAGCGCGACGGCGTACTCCAGCAGGTCGTCGTCGATCTCCACGCCCTCCACCACGCGCCGCCAGGCCACGACGTCCGCCGGCCCCGCCAGCGGCTTGAGCACCGCCTCGGGCGCGGCCCGGTCGATCCGGGCCCGCAGCATCGCCAGCTCCTCCCGCGCGCTGAGATAGCCCATCCGCACCCGCAGCTGGAACCGGTCGAGCTGGGCCTCGGGCAGCGAGTACGTGCCCTCGTACTCCACCGGGTTGGCGGTCGCGACCACCATGAACGGGTCGGCGAGCGGCCTCGTCTCGCCGTCCACGGTCACCTGCGACTCGGCCATCGCCTCCAGCAGCGCGGCCTGCGTCTTGGGCGGCGTCCGGTTGATCTCGTCGGCGAGCAGCAGGTGCGTGAAGACCGGCCCGGGACGGAACACCATCTCGCCGGTGCGCTGGTCGTACAACGGCGCCCCCGTGACGTCCGAGGGCAGCAGGTCGGGTGTGAACTGGATCCGGCGGAAGTCCAGGCCGAGCGTGGTGGCGAAGGACCGTGCCAGGAGCGTCTTGCCGAGCCCCGGCAGATCCTCGACCAGGACGTGCCCGCCGGCCAGCACGCCCAGCATCACCAGTTCGAGGGCGTCCGGCTTGCCGACGACAGCACGTCTGATCTCGCGCAGCACGGCGCCGGCCTGCTCGCCGACCTGCTCGGGGATACGGGGCTGAGGAGTGGTGGGACTCGTCACGTCGCTTCTTCCTTGTGAGTGCCGGGGGCACGGGTGCGGGGTGAGCCGAGCTGTTCGAGCCGGTCGACGAGGCGGCCGAGTACGTCGACGGGGATGCCGCCGTCGGGCCCGGTGCGGGGCGTCTCGGACCCGAGCCAGGGCCACAGGTCGGCTCCGATCAGATCGGCGGCGCGCCGGGGCTGTTGGTCGAGTGAGACATGGTGGTGCTCGGTGAGTGCCGCGGCGTACAGGCGGCGCAGCTCGGGCCGCAGCACCGCCCGGTAGTAGAGGGCGCCGTCGGGACCGGTGGCGGTGCGTACGTTCCGTCGCCATTCGCCCATGCCCGGCGTCCGGGTCCGCAGCAGCCGTACGTCCTCCCGCCGTCCGGAGTCGAGGGCGCCCGCCCCGGCGACGAACCGGGCCACGATCAGCGTCGCGACGGCGAGCAGGGTCACGATGGCGCCGGCCGCCCGCGCGCCGTCGAGGAGCAGGACGAGCAGGACGCCGGAGGCGGCGACCGCCGCGCCCAGCAGACCGAGCCCGCGCAGGGTGAACGTGTCCTGCCCCGCGGGCCGTTCCGTGCGCCCGTTCACCGCTGTGCCTCCCGGTGCTGGAGCAGCGACGCGATCTCTTCCAGGGCGCCGGCCGCGGCCTGCCGGTGCGAGGGCTCCATCGGATGCGAGGAGTAGCGGGCCTCGCGGAACAGCGTGGTGAGCCGTGGCGCGGCCGGGCCGGGGGCGAGGCCCGCGTCGGCGGCGCGGGTGAGCAGGTCGGCAGGGCTGTCGGAGGCGTGCCGCCGTACGCCGGACGCGACCAGGGCGTCCTCCATCGCCGCGTAGCAGGCGATGACGGCCGTACGGGCGTCACCGGTGTCGGCGAGGGCGCGGCGGCCCGAGTGCACGGCGGACAGCAGCAGGCGCGCGTCCTCGTCCTCCGCCGGTGCGCCCGCGCGTTCGGGGAGCGCCGGCACGGTCAGACCTCGTCGGCGCAGCCGCCGTACGGCGAGCACCGTGACGACCACGACGACCACCGCGGCCAGCAGGCCGAGCAGAACGTACAGCGGCAGGGAGAAGCCGTGCCCGGAACCCCCCTCGGGATCGGCCCTGCCGGGAACCGGCGGCGGTGAGACCGGCGGCGGCAGCTCCACCGGCGGAGTGGGTGATGTGCTCCGCTGGTTGAACCGGTGCATGACCAGGGCCAGTACGCCGATGACACCCGGCCCGGCCACGAGCAGCGGCACGGCCGCCCGCCGCAGCCGTTCCTCGCCCGGTGTCAGCGGGTCGCGCTCGGCCGCGATCCTGGGGCGCAGCCGCTCGACGACGAGCATGACCCCTACCGCCCAGGCGACGGACGACCCGATCGCGACGATGTTCCAGTGGCCGAACGGCCCCTGACCGGAGTGCAGCAGGCCCTCGGCGGGACGCAGTACGAGCGCGGCGGCCGCCAACGCCCCGACCACCCCGGCGGCGACCACCGCCCCGGGCACCGCCCGGCGTCTCCCGCGCTCCCCGTGTTCCATGCCGCCCCCCCCGGCTGAACCCTTCCCCCAAGGCCAGTTCACCGCATCCTGACACACGAAGAGCCCTGCCGGACGGGCCACCCACCCATGGCACGGCACGGCACAGCTCACCGCCCGGGGGACGGGCCCGGTCCCCCGGGACGTGCCGTCTACCGTCGACGCACGAACCTCGCCCGGTCCTCCGGCTCCAGACGCTCGGTGGCGTGGCGCACGGTGATCCGCGGCAGTTCGAGGGCGTGCAGGTCGAGGAAGTGGACCAACGCCCGCGCGTCATGGCGGCCGATCTCCCGGAGCATCCACCCCAGCGCCTTGTGGATGAGCGGCTCCGGATCCTGGCGGAGCGCGATGACCAGGGAGAACGTCGGCTCGTAGCGGTCCGCGCGAATCAGTGTCAGCGTGGCCACGACGGCGATCCGCCGCTCCCACAGGGAGGCCGACCCGGCCAGCCGGTCCAGCACCTCCTCCAGGACGTCCTGTGACTCCTCCAGAAGCCACTTGCCCAGCACGACGGGCGCGGATCCGTCCACCAGATCCCAGTTGTCCACGCAGTCGGTGTGCGCCAGGTAGAAGTCCACCAGCGCCCCGCGCTCCACGCGGCCACGGGCGAAACGCATCTGCTCGGCCAGCACCAGGAGCCCGGCGAACCGTTCGTCATGGACGCGGCCCCGCAGCAGGGCGTTCACCTCCTCCGGCCGCAACCCGCGGTAGCGCCGCGCGAGCTTGCGCAGCACCGGGACCCTTACGCCGAGCAGCTCGTCGTCGTCCGCGGGGCTGAGTACCCGTAAGAGCTGGGCGCGTACCTGCGGTTCGGCCAGCTCCCGCAGCTCGGACCGCAGCCGCTCCAGCGGCGCGCTTGAGGAAGACGTCATGTGTCGGGACGCTAGCGCGTCTCGCGACGGGCCCGTCCGGGGGCGAGCCGGCCGACGCCCGGATGCTGGAGAGTTTTCGTGCAGCCATGTCACCGGCCCGGTCAAGATCCGCCTCGTTACAGCACTGTCCCAGGGGGTGGCGGCCCTGAACGGGCGAGGGACGGCGGCTGGAAGTGCCTGTCTGGCCGACCGAGGGCGTGCCCTGCCGGGCGTGCGCCGGCGGAGGTGCGTGGTGGGCGCGCCTTGCTGTGCGTGTAACAGGAATGTATGCAAGGGCGGTTGTGCGGAACGGACTGCCGGGCGGGGTTGCTCTTCGTGTGCACAAGCGCCGGTACAGCAGCGACGGGTACCGACGGCCGGCACGCCCAACCGATTCTGAGGAAGTGACGATGCGCGTTCACAAGCTCACCTTCGCGGCTCTCGCCGTTGCCGCGAGCCTTTCGCTCACGGCCTGCCAGAACGACGACGACGCCACCGGGCAGAGCGACCTGTCGGCGGCGTCCAGCGAGGCTTCCTCGGGCGGCGGTTCGGGCTCGGGCGATTCGCAGCAGGGCGCCGGGGACGAGTCCGGCGGGGAGGGCACCGGTGGGGAGGGGACGGCAGCGGGGTCCGGGTCCGGCTCCGGCTCCGGTTCTGGCTCCGGGTCCGGGGAGAACGACAAGGTCGGCAAGTGCCGCACCGGGGAGCTGAAGTTCAAGGCGATGGACGCCACCATTGACGGCGACGCCGAGGGCACCGTCGCGGTGGAGCTGACCAACGGCGGCGGCCGGGCGTGCGCGATCTCGGGATACGCCGGCGTCGACCTGAAGACCAACTCGGGCACGCTGTCCGCGAAGCGCAGTGGCGAGCCGGTCGTCCCGGGCACCCTCAAGGACGGGGAGACCGTGGCCTTCGGCATCCACTACCCGATCAACGACTCGGGCGGCTCCGGCGTCCGTATCACCGGGCTCGTCGTCACCCCGCCCGACGAGACGAAGTCCGTCACCCTCGACTGGCCGGGCGCCGCCACGCTGCCCGTCACGGACGGCACCGGCTCCCCGGTGAAGGTGGGCCCGATCGGCAGCGCCGGCCAGGGCGGCTGACCGCGCTCAGCCGCCGCTGCCGTGTGCGGCCCCGGACCCGCTCGATGGCGATCGCGACCTGAAGTACCGTCAGAGAGCGCCGCGGAGCCGCGGTGTGCTGCAGCAGGCGGCGTTGGTGGAGAGGAGCAGAGCGACACATGCAGGAGCCGGAGTTCCGCCGTGCGGTGACCGCGGCCACGTCGATTGCCTCATCACTCGGCCTGGCCACCGAAGACGTGACCGTCCTCCATGACTCGAACAAGCTCACCCTGCGTCTGCTGCCCTGCGACGTCCTGGCCAGGGTGGCACCCGTGGCGCAGCAGGTCGCGGAGTTCGAGGTCGAGCTGGCACAGCGGCTCGCCGCATCCGGGTGCCCGGTGGCCGCCCTCGAACCTCGTGTGGAGCCACGCGTCCAGGAGCGTGACGGCTTCGCGGTCACGCTCTGGACCTACTACGAGCCCATGGCACCCGCCGAGGTGTCACCGGTCGACTACGCCGACGCGCTGAAGCGTCTGCATGCCGGCATGAGCCGGATCGACGTCCCGACGCCGCACTTCACGGACCGGGTCGAGCAGGCGCAACAACTCATCGCCAACCGGGACCGCACCCCGGATCTCGCCGAAGCGGACCGGCAACTGCTGCGCAACACGCTGCACAGCCTGAGGCGAGCGATTTGCGAGCGCGGCGAGACCGACCAACTGCTGCACGGCGAGCCGCACCCGGGCAACGTCCTCACGACACAGCACGGACTGCTCTTCATCGACCTGGAGACGTGCTGCCGCGGCCCCGTCGAATTCGACCTCGCCCATGCCCCCGAGGAGGTCGGCACGCACTACCCGGGCGTCAACCAGGACCTGCTGCGCGAGTGCCGCCTCCTCGTACTGGCGATGATCACAACGTGGCGCTGGGACCGGGACGACCAGTTCCCCGACGGACGACGCATGGGAACGGAGTGGCTCGGCCGGATCCGAGCAGAACTCGGCGAGGGCGGGCACCGGAGCTGATCGCGGAGCAGCGACGCCTGAACCGCGTACCGGCTTTTCAATTCAGGGCTTGCCCAGAAGTGGCCTGTGTGGCTCGGACCCCCGGCCTCCTAGGCTTGCCCGGCCGCGCGCAACGTTTGCGAAAGCGCGTCAACGGTCACGCCCACGATGGCCAAGAGCTGCGCGTGGCTCGCCCCGGCTCTGCTCATGACGGCGAGAGACTGGTTCACGGCCGCCACGTGTTCAGCGAAGGCGTCGGCGTCCTCGTCAGTCAAGCGCCCCGCCTTCAGTGCGGTGCGCAGGCGCACACGCTGGAGGCCGAGCGCCTCCTTGGCGTGCGCCGCGACGGCGGGGCTCAGCACCGGGATCGCCATGGCCGACTGGGCGATCAGACATCCATCGGGGAGTTCGGGATCGGCGATGCGCTCAAGGGTGACGTCGAAGAAGGCACGAACAGCCGCGAGGGGTTCCGAGGCTGCACACGACAGGGCGGCGTCGTACTTCTCGCCGTAGCGCGCGGCGTAGCGATCCAGGCAGCGCCGGAAGAGCGTGTCCTTGGCGCCGAGCGAGGAGTAGATGGAGCTGCGGTTCAGGCCGGTTGCCCGTGACAGGTCGTCCACAGAGGTGTCGGCGTAGCCGGCGCGCCAGAACTGGATCATCGCGGCGTCGAGTGCCGTGTCCATGTCGAACTGCTTCTTGCCTGCCACGTGGCACTTCCTTGCCGGTGTCTTGATGTCTCTGGGCCGTACTGCACACCATTCTATCTTGAACTAACCAGTTCAATATGTGCTACGTTGGAGACATGAGCACGACCGCAGGCCCTTCCTCCGTCCGAGGCGGCTCTGACCGTTCCGCGCTACGACCTTGGTCTGGCGGTACTCGGCGACATGGCTGCGGATCTCATCACCGCCACGCCGACGTAGCCGACGGCGGGACCGTGCCCGGGCCCGCTCGTCAGCCGCCAGGGGCGTGCTTGCGCCCTGGGCCTCGGGCGTGACTTCGACGCCGGCACGACCAGCACGTCCCACACCAATGAAGGTCTCCCATGGCTGACTCAGCGATCACCTCTCAGCATGACTCCGAAGCCAACCCCGTCCGCGACCTGCCCCTGCACAACCTGGACGGGTTCACCCACCGCTGGGTCGACGCGGACGGCATCCGTCTTCATGCCGTCGAAGGGGGCCAGTCGACCGGCCCCGCCGTCGTCCTGCTCGCCGGGTTCCCGCAGACCTGGCAGGCCTGGCGCAAGGTCATGCCCCGTCTCGCCGGCCGGTTCCGCGTCATCGCGATCGACCTGCCGGGCCAGGGCCACTCCGAGCGCCCGGAGCGAAGCTACGACACCCACACGGTCGCCGCCCACGTCCACGCCGCCGCAACGGCACTCGGAGTGCCGTCCTACTGGCTGGCCGCCCACGACGTCGGCGCCTGGGTCGCCTTCTCCCTCGCCCTCAACTACGAGAGCCACCTGCGTGGGGTCGCCCTGCTCGACGCCGGAATCCCCGGCATCACCCTCCCGGATTCGATTCCAACCGACCCGGCCCGGGCGTGGAAGACCTGGCATTTCGCGTTCCACCTTGTGCCCGACCTGCCCGAGACCCTGCTCGCCGGCCGCGAACGGGACTATGCCGGCTGGTTCCTGAAGACGAAGGCCTTCTCTCCCGACGCGTTCGACGACTCCGACCTCGACCACTACGCAGCGGCCCTCGCCGCCGACGGCGGCCTCCGCGCCTCCCTCGCCTACTACCGAGACGCCGCCGAGTCGGCGCGCAAGAACCACCAGGCGCTGAGCCGTCGGCACCTGTCCGTGCCCATCCTCGGAATCTCCAGCAGCCACGGATCCATCCCGGACATGGCCGCCTCCATCAGCCCATGGGCCGGCAACACCACGGGAGTCGTGGTGCCCGACGCCGGGCACTTCATCCCCGATGAGCAGCCCGAAGCAGTCGCTGCCGCTATAGCCGACTTCATCACCGGCGACGACTGACGTCCAACGGGGCAGTGTTTCCTGGGCAAGGTCGGCGAGAGTGACCTTCGAGCGGGAGGCGAGCCGGTGGCCCGGCGGCAGGATCGCTACAGGTCCTTCGACCGCCAGGGTTTCGTGATCCAGACCGGTCATGTCGTCGAACGGCGCGTACAGCAGGGCGACATCGGCGCGGCCGTCGCGGAGGTAGTCGGCGCGGTCGGTGGCTCCGCCGAAGAGGATGTCCACCTGGCGGGCGTCGGGCCGGCCATGCCCAAAGACTAAGGGCTGACCCGCAAGGCTCTTTCGGCCCTCAACGATCTCCGCCTGGCCCTGGCGCCATGCCTGTGGGCACGTCAGGTCAGGACCATCCACCGTCGGCCGTCGAGGAGTTCACGCGCCGCATCGAGGTGGCCGGCATGGCAGGCAGTCTCGGTGATGACATGCAGCAGGACGTCTCGAAGGGTGTGCAGGTGCGGTTCGCCGAAGAGGTGGTGCGGCCACCAAGCCAGGGGAGTGTCCACAGCGGTGGCACGGATGATGGTGTCCGCCAGGCCGGTCTCCGTGCGGTATCGGTCGAGGATCTCGGCAGCCGGAACCTCTCGCCCCACCTGCCATGCGTCGCCGTCGTCGTCCACGGACTTGATGACGTCTTCGGCACCCGCTACCACCGCGCGGAACCAGAACCGCTCAACATCGAGGGCGAGATGCTGGACGAGGCCGAGACAGTTCCAGCCTGATGGCAGCACGGGTTGGCGAAGGGCATCCGTGTCGAGGCCGTCGAGTATGCCGAGCACGTGGCGGCGCTGTCCGTGCAGGAACGACAGGAGGGTCCGGATCTCAGGGTCCGGCGACGCAGTCACTTGGCGATTTCCCAGATGTGGCCGCCGGGATCACGGAAACTGGCGGTCCTTATGCCCCAAGGCCGGTCCATGGGGCCGTTGAGCAGGGTGACACCGCGGGCGGCCAGTTCCTTGCACATCGCGTCAACATCGTCCACCGGCAGGGTGAGTTGGAGACGGGAGCCGGCGCCAGCCTGGGCGACGCGAGCGGGAGCGATGAGCTCGGGTGCCGCGGTGGTCCTGAGCAGGTTGATGATGGTGTTGCCGAATTCGAAGACAGCTGAGTTGTCATTCTCGAAGGCCACCGGCAGCCCGAAGACCTCCCGGTAGAACCGCTTCGTGGCGTCCAGATCCTCCACGAAGAGGGTGATGGCGCTGATGCCTGTGGGCCATGAGTGGGTGCTAGCCGTGTCTGTCACAGCTACAAAGGATCTACGACCGGGCTAGCCACGTACAGAGGTCGGATCGAGCGATGTTCTCGCGACAGGCATGGCGCCATCCGGCGAGCGCGAGGTGGTGCGCATGCTTCCAGGCGGGTGGTTCCTCGCCCTTTCGACGACGGTGAGGCACACGACCGGCCCGGTGCCCAGTCAAGACCTGTGGATCGCGTGTTCTAGGATCCCGGGATGAGCGACGAGCTGCTTCACCTCACGGTTCTGGGCTCCGCGACGCCCTACCCGAGCGTGGACAATCCGTGCTCCGGCTATCTCGTGTCGAGCGGGGACACGCGTATCTGGGTGGACGCGGGCAGCGGGACGCTCGGCCCGCTCCAGCGGCATGTGCGGCTGGATGAGCTCGACGCGATCTGGATCTCGCATCTGCATGCCGATCACAGCGCGGACCTGCTCACCGCGTACTACGGCGCTTTGTACGCGGACATTCACCTGGTTTCGCCGATCCCTCTCTACGGTCCGCCTGGAATCGCCGACCGGCTGGCCAACTTCCTCACCAACACTCCGGCCCGCAGCCCGATCGAATCGGCCTTCACCGTCACCGAGTTGCACGACGGGCACGAGGCGGCCATCGGCTCGCTCCGACTGACCAGCCGGGCGGTGTCGCACGGCATCCCCGCCTTCGCCGTCCGCATCGAGGCGGCCGGCAAGTCGCTGGTGTACTCCGGGGACACGGCACCGTGCCCTGGCCTCACCGAGCTGGCCGAGGGATGCGACGTGCTGTTGTGCGAAGCCGAGAGCGCTCAGGCGCCGGTCGAGGGCGACCAAGTGCACCACACGCCCGAGGACACCGGCGACACAGCCGACACGGCCGGGGCGGGCCGACTGATCGTCACGCACGTCGGCCGCTTCCTCACGCCGCAGCAGGCGGTGGCGCGTGCCGCGGCGCGCTTCGAAGGTCCCGTCGACTACGCCCTGCCCGGTGCGACCTTCTCGATCGGCCAGTAGTGCTTTTCGCGCCGGTCGTCGATCCGACAGAGGCGAAAGCATTTGACGGCGTCAGGAGAATGCCTGGTATGGGTACAGACATAAGCGGCTTCATCGAGTATCGGGCGCCGCAGGACGATCAGGAGCCGACCTGGTACAGCGCACATGGCCTCAGCTCCCTCAATGATGTCCGTAACTACGACGCGTTCGGTTGTCTCTTCGGGGTCCGCAACTATGCGAACTTCCGCCCCTTGGCGGCGGGCAGGGGGTTTCCCGCCGACGCCTCGGCAGCCCTGGATACGCGGTTTGCCCAGCTGACCGAGTGGTACGGCGAAGACGGCTTTCACGGCATGACGTGGATCACGTGGGCCGAGGTGAAGGCCGTCGACTGGGACGAGCCCGCAGAGAAGCCCGACAGCCGGCTTCACCAATACCGCCAGACGCCGACCGGGCTGAGGATGACGGGCAAAGCGTCCTGGAATGGCGACGCATTTGCCGAGGCTGTCGGTCTCAAACCTGGCGAGGTTCGGGAGTGGCCCGAAGCAAGTGAGTGGCTCGTCGGGGACACGCTCTACAGATCAGTCACCATCTGCCGCAGAGACGCCGTCACCGAAACCGGCGAGTGGCAACCCGTCTGGCAGGCCATGAAAGAACTCGCGGAACAGCACGGTGACGACAACGTGCGCCTCGTCGTGTGGTTCGACGACTGAGCAGCGCACTGCCACCGCGCATCGCCGCTGGAGACCTCTTCCTGTTCCTCTCGCGGACCAGATGAAGATGGCGGCGATGCGTGATGGATGCTGGTCTGGTCGAGCCCTTCGCGCGACAGCACCACATCCGCGTCCCGGGCGACGACCACGCCCCAGTGGCCATCGCCATCGCCATCGCCATCCTGCAACTGCGTCTGGCCGATCTCGAAGCCCTCAACGCAAGCGCTCGACCTCATCAAGTGCTGGCAGAGCCGTTACCCGTACAAGGCGATCTGGGTCAACCACGAGCCGCTTGGATGATCCGTCCGTGTCGGTGCCGACTCACCGGAGGTGGGTAAGGGCTGCCGCGGCGACGGACGCCCCGGCGGGGCAGGTGCCGTCCTGGGAGACCCCGCGTTCCGGAATGGTCGTGGTGCCGACCAGGCGGTCGATGTCGTCGACCGCGACGAAGATGAAGCAGATGTTCTGGAACTCCGCCTGAATGGCGTTGTGCTGTCCTACCGGCACCTGCGAGACGCGTCCATTCTTGGTCATGGTCCGGGCGTAGGACAGGGGGAGGTCCACTGCGAGGCTGACGCTCTGGCCCGCCAACTTCCACATGCACGAGGCGCCGTGGTCGCCGACTTCCTGCTTACCCCGGCCCTTGATTCCGAGGGCGGCGAGATCGCGTGCGTCGAGTGCTTGGCACGGCCGTGAAGCCAATTCCTTCTGCGTGTACGTGCGAGGTGCGGCGGCGGAAGCAGAGGTGGTTGCGGCGGGTGAGGGCGAGGGTGTCGGGGAAAGGGAAGGTGACGCGGCGGGGGAGGAGGAGACCGGCGAGGTCGGTGACGCCTTACCTGTCTGCCCGCCCGAGCACCCTGCCCCGAGCAAGCCGACCGCGACAACGAACGCGAGTCCGGCGAGCTTTCGGGAGCCACGGCTCCTGGGATACTGCTGCTCAGAATCAAGTCGCGGCATTCAGCCGCCCCCTTCGGGTCATGATGGCCAGGCTCGGCTTCCCTTTCGAACGCCGGGTCAGAACACGTCGAGGCTGCCCTCCAGGCTCAGCCACGACAGGGACGCTACGGTGCTCAGCGTGGGGCACAGCTCACGCAGCTTGTCCGGACTCGTTCTCGGAGGTTTCGGGCTCATCCCGTAGCAGCCGGCGTTCCGAAGCATGTTCACGGACCGCGCCACCTGACCCGCGGCCTTCTTCGGGCCGGCGTACTCGCTGCCGGGAAAGTGCTTCTCAATGTGCCCGGTCATCGCGTTGGCGACTTCGCCGGCCGCGGTGAGGTCCTTTCCACACCCGGCGTCGTCCCAGGGGACACCGGTGCACGCGGGCGTTCCGACGAGGCCGTAGACGGTCTGGTAGACCGGCATGATCTCCGGTGGTGTCGCGGGAGCGTCCGAGGCTCCGGCACCCGGCGGCGGCTGCGAGGGCGGGAGGGGCGACGCGGGGGAGGCGGTGGCGGAGGACGATGTCCTGGGCGACGTACGGCCGTTGTCCGCCTGCCCGTTCCCGCTTCCGCCTCCGCAGGCGGCCAGTGTCAGGACTGCCGTGAGCGCGGTGGCCAAGGTGGTTGGAGCATGCCGGTGCTTGATCATCGGTTCCCTGTTTGGTTGTGTCGGGGCGAGCGGACGCGGATCGTGCGGCCGCCGGGGTAGTCGCGTCCCAGACTCAACCGACTGTCGAGTTGTTCAGCCACGGGAATCGCGGGACTGAACAACGTTCCTCCCCGTACCGGTCATGGTTCGCCCGTACTGCCGTTGCCCTTCAGACGTTCCAGGTCCGACCCGCGTACCTGGATGACGAACAACGCGATGACAGCGGCGAGCCCCGCCATCACGGCGGCTACGACGAACGCCGCGCTCACGCCCGCGGTAAGCACCTGATCGCCCCAGATTCCCGGCAACTCCCCGGTGCGTCGCGCCTCCGCCTGCTCCTGCGGCGTCGCCTCGGAGAGGAACCTCGGCAGCAACGACTCGGCCTTGTTACGGCTGGCCGTGCCGAACGTGGTCACCAGAATGGAGAGGCCGAGCGAACCGCCGACCTGCTGGGTCGCGTTGAGCACCCCGGACGCCGCCCCCGACTCGCGTTCCGCGACCCCGGAGACCGCCATCAGCGTGAGGGAGACGAACTCCATGCCCATGCCGAGGCCGAACACCAGCATCGGCCCCAGCACACTGCCCGCGTAGGTGCTGTTGATGTCGGTCAGCGTCAGCCACGCCAGGCCCGCCGCCGCGAGCAGTCCGCCGAGCACCATGAACGGCTTGGGGCCCGTTCTCGGCAGCAGCTGCGACGCCAGGCCGGCGCCGACCGCGATCACGGCGCTCACGGGGAGGAAGGCGAGCCCGGCCTCCAGCGGCCCGAACCCCAGCACGTTCTGCACGTACAACGTGAGGAAGAAGAACATGCCGAAGATGGCCGCGGACAGGCTGAGCATCATCGCGTACGTGCCGGCCCGATTGCGGTCGCGGAACATCCGCAACGGCGTGATCGGCTGCCGGGACCGCCGTTCCACCAGCAGAAACGTGGCCAGCAGGACCACGGCGACCGCGAAGGCGAGGAGGGTGACCGCGTCCCGCCAGCCGTCCTCGGACGCCCGGATGAAGCCGTACACCAGTGAGACCATGCCGAGGGTCGAGGTCAGCGCCCCGGTGACGTCGAAACGGCCCGGCCGGCGCTGGGACTCACGGATGTACCGTGGCGTCGCCAGCGCGATGAGGAGGCCTATCGGCACATTCACGAAGAAGATCCAGCGCCAGTCGAGCCATTCGACCAGGATTCCGCCCGCGAGCAGCCCGACCGCGCCGCCGCCCGCCGACACCGCGGCGAACACCCCGAACGCCCGATTGCGTTCGGGCCCCTCGGCGAAGGTCGTCGCGATCAGCGCCAAGGCCGTCGGGGAGGCGATGGCGCCGCCCATGCCCTGGAGGGACCGGGCCACCAGCAACTCCCAGGGGTTCTGTGCCAGCCCGCACAGCAACGATGCTCCGACGAACAGCAGCACTCCGATGACGAACATCCGCCGTCGGCCCAGGATGTCCCCGGACCGGCCGCCGAGCAGCAACAGCCCGCCGAAGGTGAGGGTGTACGCGTTGATCACCCACGACAGACCTTCGGTCGAGAAACCGAGCGAGGTCTGGATGTGGGGGAGGGCGATGTTCACGATGGTGATGTCCAGGACCACCATCAGCTGACACGAGGCGATGACCAGCAGTGCTACGCCTCTGCCACGCTTTCGTCGCGGCTGAGTGATCGAATCGGCCGGGACAGGCTGAGGGTTCGACATGTGCGTTCCCTATGGCGAGGGCCTGAGGGCGGGCTGCAGGAGCCCCACGACGACCGTAAGCCCACACCTCGGACTGCACCAATCGGGTGAGTGTGGACATCGGCGACGAGCTACCGACTCGCGGTCAGCCGCTGCCGGCCACCGCTATACAGCGTGTACGCAATTCGTACAGATGCGGTACGGCGCCGACGCGATGTCCGTTCGATCGAGACCACGGCGCGCGGCCCCGCGACTGGAGTCGGGGGACATGGCTGGCGCACAACGACCCTCAAAACCCGTCCGGTTCACTCTGGTCCAACCAGTTGACCAGATGCCGCGCACGGTTCAGGCTCTGCGCCATGACAGAGCAGCCGATCCGGCGTGAGGCGGTCTCCGACCAGTTGTTCACGCTGCTGAGAGACCGAATCCTGAGCGGCACGCTCGCCGCCGGTGCGCCCATGACCGCCGAACGGGAGCTGGCCGCCGAGTTCGGGGTGAACCGGCACGCCGTACGGGAGGCGGTCAAGCGGCTGCAGCAGGCGCGGCTCGTCGAGGTGAGCCACGGCGGACGCACCCGGGTCCTGGAGTGGCGACGCACCGCCGGACTCGACCTCGCCGTGCAGCTCGCCCGCGCGACCGGGTCCCCCACGCACGACCTGCGGCGGGACGTCCTGGAGATGCGGGCCTCGCTCGGCGCGGACGCCGCCCGGCTGTGCGCGGCCCGCTGCTCGCGCGAGACCGCCGCCGGCATCGTCAGCGGCGCGGCCGGATACATCGGCTGCGGACCCGACCTCGCCGAACTGGGCGCCGCGGACGTCGCGTGGTGGCGGCTGATCGTGGAGGGCTCCGGAAACCTCGCCTACCTCCTCGCCTTCAACACCCTCGTCGACGGCTCCCTCATCGCCGGTGAGGTGCCGATGGAACTGCGCGCGGCCGAACTGCTGGACATCGAGGGCCACGTGCGGCTCGCCGCGCTCATCGGAACGCGCGACGAGCAGGGCGCGGAGGCCGCGGCACGCGCCCTGCTCGCCCGCAGTGTGCCCACCGCACCCGTCGCCCCCGAACGCGAAGGAGGACCGGCGTGATACCCGCAGTCGTCTACGCGATACCCGCCTTCCTGCTGCTGGTCGCCGTGGAGGCGCTGTCGTACCGCTTCCTGCCGGACGACGAGGAACGGGGCTACGAGACCCGCGACACCGTCACCAGCATGTCGATGGGTGCGGGCAGCCAGGTCGTCGGCCTCCCGTGGAAGGCGGTCGCGATCGTCGCCTACGCCGGGCTCTACACCCTCGCGCCCTGGCAACTGTCCCCCGGCTCGGCCTGGACGTGGGTGCTCCTGTTCTTCGCGGACGACCTCGCCTACTACGTCTTCCACCGCGCGCACCACCGCATCCGGGTGCTGTGGGCGAGCCATGTCGTCCACCACTCCAGCGTGCGCTTCAACCTCTCCACCGCGCTGCGGCAGAGCTGGACACCCATGACCACGCTGCCGTTCTGGCTCCCGCTCGCCCTGCTCGGCGTACCCCCGTGGATGATTCTGCTCCAGCAGTCGATCAGTCTCGTCTACCAGTTCTTCCTGCACACCGAACGCGTGGACAAGCTCTGGCGCCCGGTCGAGTTCCTCTTCAACACCCCTTCGCACCACCGCGTCCACCACGGCTCCAACAACGCCTACCTGGACCGCAACTACGGCGGCATCCTGATTGTCTGGGACCGGCTCCTCGGTACGTTCCAGGCCGAGGGGGAGCGGGCTGTCTACGGTCTGACGAAGAACATCGACACCTACAACCCGCTGCGCGTCGCCTTCCACGAGTACGCGGCCACCTGGCGCGACGTGCGCTCCGCCACCCGCTGGCGGGACCGCGCGGGTCACGTCTTCGGACCGCCCGGCTGGACGCCGAAGGCGGACCACTGAGCCGCGGCTGACGCCGGTCTCGCCCCGTCGGCGAGGACAATGGGACCAACGCGTTCCCGCGAGAGAGCCGCGACGAGGGTGAGGACGATGGAGCCGGATGAGCACAGCATCGGCGTACTCGTGTTCGACGGGATGAAGATGCTGGACCTGTCCGGGCCCGCCGAGGTCTTCAGCGAGGCCAACCGGTACGGCGCCCGCTACCGGCTGACCCTCGTGTCGGTCGGCGGGGGAGGGGTCGCCACCTCCATCGGCGTCCGCGTCCCGGTCGACGCCGGGGTCTCCGGAGCCTCCGCCTTCGACACCCTGCTGGTCGTGGGCGGTGACCAGGTGCCGCACGGCACGGTGGCCCCTGACCTCGCCGCCGCCGCACGAGAGCTGGCCTCCCGGTCCGGCCGGGTCGCGTCGATCTGTACCGGTGCGTTCATCCTCGGCTCCGCGGGGCTGCTCGACGGCAGGCGGGCGACGACGCACTGGCAGCACACCGCGCTGCTGGCCCGTCGTTGCCCCGCCGCACGCGTGGAGCCCGACGCGCTCTACGTACGGGACGGCGCGCTCTACACCTCGGCCGGCGTCACCGCGGGCATCGACCTGGCACTGGCCCTGGTGGAGCAGGATCACGGACCTGATCTGGCACGCGGCGTCGCCCGCTCCTTGGTCGTGTACATGCAGCGGGCGGGCGGGCAGTCCCAGTTCTCCGCCTCCCTCCAGGGGCCGCCCCCGCGCACGCCGGTCCTGCGGCAGGTCCAGGACGCCGTACAGGCCGATCCCACGGCCGATCACGGCCTGGGGGCCCTCGCCGCGCGGGTGCGGGTCAGCCCCCGGCACCTGACCCGCATGTTCCGTACGGAGCTGGACACGACGCCCATGAGGTACGTGGAGCTGATCCGCTTCGACATGGCGAAAGCGCTGCTGGACGCGGGGCACAACGCGACGGAGGCGGCCGCCCGGTCGGGATTCCCCAGCTACGAGAGCCTGCGCCGCGCCTTCGCCCGGCATCTGGGCGTCTCACCGACCAGGTACCAGCGCCGCTTCACCACGACCGGGGCGGGTACCCGGGCTTCGCGCGCCTCTCGCTGACACGCCGGGGTGCGTCGCGCGGCCGTGTCCGTCCGCGAGGGGTTGTCGGCCATCCGGAAGCGGACGCGCGGACACCGGCGGACGCAGGGTGGAACCACCGATCACCACTGCCAAGGAGTGCCGTCATGAGTGAGAAGATCGCCGGCGTCGAGATCCCCGACAGCGCCCTCGTCCGTGAAGCCACGGAGCTGATCCGCACCACCACACCACCGCTGATCTTCCACCACTCCCGGCGGGTCTACCTGTTCGGCAGCCTGCAGGCCGCCGCGCTCGGGCTCCGCCCCGACCCCGAGCTGCTGTACGTGGCGGCGCTGTTCCACGACACCGGGCTCGTCCCGCCCTACCGCGGCGACGACCAGCGGTTCGAGATGGACGGCGCCGACCAGGCCCGCGCCTTCCTGCTGGCCCGCGGAGCGTCCGCGTCGGACGCCGAGACGGTCTGGACGGCCGTCGCCCTGCACACCACGCCCGAGGTGCCCTACAAGCTGGCGCCGGAGATCGCGGCCACCACGGCGGGGGTGGAGACGGACGTGCTCGGCCTGAACCTGGGCAACCTCACCCGGGCCCAGATCGACGAGGTCACGGCGGCCCACCCCCGCCCGGACTTCAAGCGGCAGATCCTCCACGCCTTCACGGAGGGCTTCAGGCACCGTCCGGCCACCACGTTCGGGACGGTGAACGCGGACGTCCTCGAACACTTCGTCCCCGGCTTCCGCCGCACCGACTTCGTCGAGGTGATCGAGGGCTCCGACTGGCCCGAGTGAGCGGATCCGCCAAGGATCCGGGGGGAAGTGCGACCCGCGAGCCACCACACGTCGGACGAGCGGCGCAGGAGGAAGCGGCGAAGTCCATTCGGTCGGCGCAGCAGGGAATCGATTCGGCGGGTGAACGGTGCCCGGAGGAGCCGAAACGACTGCTCCGAGCTGTGAGTCTCGGACACCGACAGCGGATCGGCGGACACTTTGCGGAGGAGACGCCGATCCTCCTACCGTTGGGAGCTCTCTTTGCGTCTTCGTCGTATCGCGACCAGTGCCCTCGGCTCCGTCGCTCTCGTCCTCGCGTCCGCCGGCGCGGTCACCCTGACCGCGGGTCCCGCCGCCGCGAACCCCTGCGGCTTCTACGAGACCCACTCCGACGCCTACTACAACCACTGCACCTCGGACGGCTCACGCATCGTCATCGAGATCGACGACTGGGGGCCGAACAGCGAACGGTGCGTGGGCCCGGGTGTGACCTGGATCGGCTCCAGCTCCGGTGTCGACGGCGCCTGGTACACCGGCCGCACGTGCTGACCGGATAGCGCCCGGTCACCTGACGGGACCGTAGCACCGAGCGCCGTGCGGGGAGGCCATCGCGAGATCGCGGCCTCCCCGCACGCCTCGGGAGAACCGCTCAACCGCCCGCCGGACCCGCCCGGTTCTGGTCGCGCCACTCCCGGGGCGACATGCCGTACGTCCCTTTGAAGACCTTGCTGAAGTGCGTGGCGTTCACGAAGCCCCAGCTGCGGCCGACCGCCGCGATGGTCCGCCGACGACCGGCCGGGCCGGCCAGCTCCCGCCGGCATTCGGCGAGGCGGCGGGTACGGATCCAGTCTCCCAGGCTGATGCCCGAGCGGGCCAGAACGGCGTAGAGGTGGCGCACGGAGATGCCGTGCGCGGCGGCGATCCGGGCCGCCGACAGGTCGGGGTCCGCCAGGTGCTCCCGCATGAACTGGGTGATCCGCAGGTCCAGTGTCGCCTCCAACGGGCCGCGGGCCCGTCCGGAGTTGCCGTACTGGGTGGTGAGGACCGCGCGCAGGAGCTCGACACTGGGCTCCACGACGGCGTCGGCGTGCCCGCCCCGGTGCAAGGCGTCGGAGACGGCCAGCTGGGAGAAGTAGCTGAAGGCGAGCGGTGCGACGGGGTTGTCGGCTCCCATCGCCACCGCGCCGGTCTCCCGGAGCAACCGGTCCGGCAACGCGAGCGATGAGCGGGGAAAGCGCAGGAAGTGGTGGTCGACACCGTTGTCGAAGAGCAGCGTGTAGGGAGAGATCGACTCGTAGACGGCCAACTGGCCCGGCTCCAGCACGCACTCGCGGCCGTTCTGCACCACGAGGCTGGTGCCGGCGACCTGGAGGCCGAGGAAGACGGCCGGCTCCTCGTCCTGCCGGGCCAGCCGCTCCGTCCGCCGGACGGTGACCGCGGACGCCCGCGCCGAACAGAACCTCACGGGCCCGACGGCGCCGAGCCCGATGCGGACGGAGATCTCCTCGACCGGCGGCCGGTGGTCGATGTCGACCGCCACCAGGGACTCCCACACGGCATGCCGGACCACCTCCTCCCGGTCCCGCGGCGATACGAACGCCGTGTCAAGAACCGGACTCATGAGGCAGATCTCCCGTTGCGCCGGTCATGGCGCCGCCCCCGCGGCCGCTCGGCCCGTTCCCCCACAAGTCCCCCTCGGCACGGACGGATCCCGGCCTCATTCTGACCCGAAGCTCTGGCGTTGAACAGCGTCTCCGGCATGTCACCGTGGGGCTTCGCCGGCCCCTCACTGGCCGGCGACGGCGCGACGCACACGTTCGCACACGCCTGACACAGCACTCCGCACACACGACAAAAGCCTGCTCCCCGCGACCGCCCTAGGGCCATCCACGGCACGTCCGGAGAGCCGGCGCACAGGCCGCCGATCCTCCGGCCGGGAAAGGTGTCACGTTCGTGAGGAAGCAGCTCCTCGTCGCCGCAGCCGTCGCCGCGGCGGTGTGCTGGGCGGCCGGCTGCCATGCCCCGGCGGAACGGCAGACCGTCTCGCACGCGGAGGTCCGGGACCTCACCGTCCGGGAGGAGATCCGCATCGGAGGCGCCGAGGAGCGGCTCGTGAGGGAGTGCATCTCGGTCCTGAACATGGGCGCTGCTCGGAGGTCAAGTTCTTCGCGAACCCGACCACCTCCTCCGGCTTCAACTCCCACATCTGCCTGACCCGAGCGGAGGGATACGCCTCGAACCTCAGCGACGACTACTTCATGGAGGACCCGGTCTTCGGCAGCGCCCACAACAGCATCAGCGCCCATATCTGCGTCGACCGCACCTCGTGCAGCGCCTACGCGGTGTGACGGCCGTCCGACCCGAGTCCGGACCATCAGAGGATGCGCTGAGAGACGGCGCCTGGTAGGTGGGTGGGGAGCCCGGCGCCGCGGTCATGTGTCCCAGTCGTCGGGCCCCTCGCCCCGCCATTCGATGCCCTTGGACCGGACGACGTCCATGTCGTCGAAATCCTGCAACCCGGCCTCCTGTATGAAGGCGGCGATGTCGGTGGTGGTGTAAGCGATGCCGACGAAGTGACCATGGATGCGGACACGTCTGCCGCTGTCCGCTCCGGCGGGGTAGATGACGATCGGCTGCTCGCTCATGGTCTCAGGGTGGGCCGGACGGCGGCGGCACGCACGCGGAGCGCTCAGGCGCGGAGGTTCTCGCGGAAGGGTGAGCTCCACGTCGAGGGAGGCCGTCGAGGGAGGCCGGCGGCGACCTCCAGAACGGATCTCTCAGCGGCGACGGAGGATACCCGGTCGACAGGTGTCGTCCGAGCCGACACGGCTTCGTGCCGGACTGGTTGACATGCTCAGCACCCCTCGCGATCCTGTGACAGCTGACTTCCATCGATGTAAAGGTCTCGTGCGAGCCGCTCGGCGCACCCCCTCGACGCTCTTTGCCGACCGCACGGACGACCCGCTCTACGGTCACGGGCCGACCCCACAGACTCCGCCGACCCGCTGCTGACCGGATGCCAGGCCCGACCCGTCACGCCACGGCCGGGCCGGCGTCGAACAGGAGACCGATCAGGGAACGGGACCATGAAACCTCTTCGCCTGCTCCACGCCGCCGTCGCCTTCGGCCTCTCCAGCATCCTCGCGGCCGCGCTGTCCCTGGCGTCCGCCGAGCCCGCCACCGCCGACCAGACCGGGCTGCGCGCCGCCGACCCCAGCGTCCTGCGCGTCGGCGGCACCTACGTCTCCGTGCAGTCGGCGGGCGGCGGCCTCGTCGTGCGCCAGGCCCCGTCGACGGCCGCACTGGCGTCGGCGCCCGCCCGCCAGGTCTGGTCGGACACCCGCAACCGCGGGGAGGTGTGGGCCCCCGAGATCGTGCGGGACGGCGGCCGCTACTACATCTACTTCTCGGCCGGCCGCGGCGCCGCCCACCGGATGTACGTCATCAGCTCCGCCTCCCCGGACAGCGGGTACACCGCCGAGACGAAGCTGGCGCTGCCGGACGACAAGTGGGCCATCGACGGCACCCTGTTCACGTTCAACGGGCAGCGGTGGTTCGTGTGGTCCGGCTGGGCGGGCGACACCAACGTCGAGCAGAACCTGTACATCGCGCGGATGAGCAGCCCCACCACGCCCACCGGCGCGCGCCACGTCATCTCGCAGCCCCGGGAGAGCTGGGAACGGGTGGTCGGCAACCCGTACATCAACGAGGGGCCGGAGCCCATCAGGGACCCCAGCGGCCGGCTGCACATCGCGTACTCCGCCAACGGCAGCTGGAGCGACCAGTACTGCCTGGCCGACCTGCGGCTGCGGGCCGGCGGCGATCCTACGTACGTGTGGGACTGGTACAAGTCCAACGGCTGCCTCTTCGGCTCGAACCGCGCCACCATGATGTCCGGCTGGGACCCGACCCTGCACGTCAACGGACCCGGCCACCACACCTTCGTACTGCTCGACGGCGACATCGGCACGAGCCCGCCCGCCGGCCCGCGCTTCCCCCTGATGTTCCACGCGGTGCCGAAGGGCACGCCGTACTCCTGGGAGAACCGGTACTGGTACACCGGCACCTTCGCCTGGTGGGGGAACACCACCTACAGCCGCGCCAACGTCCCCGGCCCGAACAGCGACACCGGCTGGAGCCTCAAGTTCTTCGAGTAGCGCGTCCGTGCGGTCGCCTCCCGGCCGGGTGTGCGACCATCCCGGATAGTCCGGTGCCGGTCGGCCACCATGCTTGTCAGCGCCGGGAGACGAGCTGTATAACGTTGTAAACTCGTGCCCAGGGGCTTGGAGTCCGGCTCACCGTGGGGACACCCGCCCCGCACCGAACACCGAGTGGGGACGTTTCGGAGGGATTCGACGTGCGGGTCAGCCTCAAGGACGTCGCCGCGCACGCGGGGGTCTCCGTCAAGACCGTCTCCAACGTGGTGAACGACTATCCCTACGTCACCGCCGCGATGCGGGAGCGTGTCCAACGCTCCATCGACGAGCTGGGCTACCGGCCGAACCTGACGGCACGCCACCTGCGCAAGGGACGCACCGGCATCATCGCGCTCGCCCTGCCCGAGCTGGGGAACCCCTACTTCGCCGAGCTGGCCGCCGCCGTCATCGACGCGGCCGCCGCGCACGACTACACCGTGCTCCTCGACCACACCGGTGGGCTGCGGGAGCAGGAGATCCTGGTCAGCCAGGGATTCCGGGCCCGGGTGATCGACGGACTCATCCTCAGCCCCATCGAACTGGAGCCGGAGGACCTGCGCGACCGCACGGAGAACGTGCCGCTGGTGCTCCTCGGTGAGCGGGACTACGACCTGCCCTACGACCACATCGCCATCGACAACGTCGCGGCGGCCCGCACCGCGGTGCGCCATCTGATCGGCCTCGGCCGCCGGGAGGTGGCGTTCATCGGCGACCGGCTCGGACGCAGCGAGCCCGCCCAGCTGCGTGTGCGCGGCTGGCGCGAGGAACTGGCCGCCGCCGGGCTCCCGGCCGACGACGGCCTCGTCGCCGCCACCGACGGCTGGGGGCATGCGGACGGCGCGGCCGCCATGGCCCGGATCCTGGAGGCCGGCCGGCGGCCCGACGCGGTCTTCGCCTACAACGACCTCGTGGCCATCGGGGCGATGCGCGTCCTGCACGCGCGAGGGCTGCGGGTGCCCGAGGACATCGCGGTCGTCGGATTCGACGACGTGGTCGAGGGCCGGTTCGGTGCGGTGACGCTCACCTCGGTGTCACCGGACAAGGAGGCCATCGGCCGGCTCGCGGTGGAGTCGGTACTGGCCCGGCTGGGAGGCCAGCCGGCCGAACCCCGCCGCTTCTTGGCCGACCACCGGCTCGTGGAGCGGGAGAGCACGCTGGGCCGCGGCGCCGAAGGCGTCTGAACACACGCACCGACCTGGACCCGGGAGGTGGGCCGTACGGCACAGGCGTCGGTCGAGCTGACATCGTTGTCACGTTTGCCGATGACCCAGTCTCAGCGGAACGGCGGCAACAAGTCAAGAGACCGCCACGTGTTCGCCGGGGTTCGGTGAACGGGGCCGCCTGAAAAGCGAGTTCGGTCCGCACGCTCTGCCCGCAGGTCGCGCACGGGGGGTTTACAGCATCCTTGCAACGATGTAAAACCTCTGTGCGGCGGACCGGACACCGTCCTCCGCTGGGGGAGAAGCAGTAGTCGTCGCACGTAGTCCGGCTCCCCAATTCCCTTTCAGCGCCACCCGGATCGGGGTCACCATGCAGCGCACCACTCACCGTCCACACCTCCTCGGCCGCCCGGTCGTCGTGGCCCTGGCCGCCGCCGTGGCCCTCACCGCGACCGCCTGCGCCAAGTCGGAGGACGACGCGTCGGACAACAAGCAGTCCGGGTCGTCCGCGGCCGGCGCGGAGCAGAAGGCCGTCGAGCAGAAGCCGGGCAGCAAGACCTGCACCATCGACGCCTACGGCGCACAGAAGCTGGACCTGAAGGGTGCGACGGTCGGCTTCTCCCAGTCGGAGAAGGAGGCGAACCCGTTCCGCATCGCCGAGACCCAGTCCATCAAGGACGAGGCGAAGAAGCGGGGCGTCAAGCTGCTCACCGCCAACGCCCAGTCGCAGTTCTCCAAGCAGATCACCGACGTGCAGGACCTGCTCGCCAAGGGTGCCGACCTGCTGGTCATCGCACCGCTGAACTCCGACGGCTGGGACCCGGTGCTCCAGGCCGCCGCAGCGAAGAAGGTGCCGATCGTCACCATCGACCGGAAGATCAACGCCGAGGCCTGCAAGGACTACGTCTCCTTCATCGCCTCGGACTTCGTCGAGCAGGGGCGCCGCGCCGCCGACCAGATGATCGAGGCGACGGGCGGCAAGGGCGAGGTCGCCATCCTCCTCGGCGCGGCCGGCAACAACGTCACCACCGAGCGCACCAAGGGCTTCAAGGAGCGCGTGGCCGAGAAGGCCCCGGACCTGAAGGTGGTCTTCGAGCAGACCGGTGACTTCGCCCGGGAGAAGGGCCAGCAGGTCACCGAGCAGCTCATCCAGTCGAACCCCGGCATCAAGGGCATCTACGCGGAGAACGACGAGATGGGCCTCGGCGCGGTGGCCGCGCTCAAGGGGGCCGGCAAGAAGGCCGGCGACGTCAAGATCATCACCGTCGACGGCACGCGCAACGCCGTCCAGGGCATCGTCGACGGGTGGATCAGCGGGGTCGTCGAGTCCAACCCCCGCTTCGGGCCGCTCGCGTTCCAGACCCTCGACACCTTCACCAAGGGCGAGGCGGTGCCGCAGGACATCGTCATCGAGGACGGCGCGTACAACGCGGACAACGCCAAGCAGGACATCGGCAAGGCCTACTGACCTCCACGGGGCCCGGGACACCCGGGCCCCGTCGTCCTGCCCGCACCACACTTCCTGGAGGCACAGGTGGCACCCCCCGCCGAAGTCCTCGCCGTCCGCGGACTGAGCAAGACCTTCCCCGGCGTCCGCGCGCTGGACGACGTGGACCTGACCGTGCACACCGGCGAGGTCCACGCCCTGATCGGCGAGAACGGCGCCGGAAAGTCGACCCTCATCAAGCTGCTCACCGGCGTCTACCGACCGGACGCCGGCCGCATCACCTTCCAGGACCGGGAAGTCTCCTTCGAGACCCCGCTGGAGGCGCAGAAGGCCGGCATCTCGACCATCTACCAAGAGGTCAACCTCATCCCGCTGCTGAGCGTGGCCCGCAACCTCTTCCTGGGCCGCGAGCCCCGCACCCGCCTCGGCCTGCTCGACTTCGCCCGCATGAACCGCGAGGCCGACGAGATCCTGCGCACCTACGGCGTCCGCGTCGACGTCCGCCAGTCACTGCGCACCCTCGGTGTCGGCGCCCAGCAGATGGTGGCCCTGGCCCGCGCCGTGGCCACCGACGCACGCGTCGTCATCATGGACGAACCGACCTCCTCCCTCGAACCGCGGGAGGTGGAGACCCTGTTCTCGGTCATCCGCCGACTGCGCGACCAGGGCATCGCCGTCATCTACGTCAGCCACCGCCTGGACGAGCTGTACGCCGTGTGCAGCAAGGTCACCGTGCTGCGCGACGGGCGCCGCGTCCACCACGGCGACCTGGCCGACCTAGACCGCATCGACCTGGTGTCGACCATGCTCGGCCGCGAACTGGGGGAGGTACGCGCGGAGGGGCAGACCAAGTTCTCCGGCGGCCACCTGATCGCCGACGACCAACCGGTGCTGTCGGCGCAGGAGTTGTCCGTCCGGCACAAGCTCCACGGTGTCTCCCTCGACATCCGGCCCGGCGAGGTCGTCGGCCTCGGCGGTCTCCTCGGCTCCGGACGCACCGAGACGGCCAAGGCCATCTCCGGTGCCCTGGCGCCGAGTTCGGGAAACCTCACGGTGGCCGGGGCACCGCTGCGCGGCGGCTCGACACCCGCCGCCATCCGGGCGGGCATCAGCCTGCTGCCCGAAGACCGCAAGAGCGAGGGCATCGTCCCCGGCCTCTCGGTGCGGGAGAACATCGCGCTCGCCGTCCTGCCCCGGCTCTCCCGCTTCGGCCTGGTCTCCGAGTCCCGGGTGGACGGCATCGTGGACACCTTCATGAAACGGCTGCGCATCAAGGCCTCCTCACCCCACCAGAAGGTCGGTGAGCTGTCCGGCGGCAACCAGCAGAAGGTGCTCCTGGCCCGCTGGCTGGCGATGAACCCGAAGGTGCTGCTCCTCGACGAACCCACCCGCGGCATCGACGTCGGCGCCAAGGCCGAGGTGCAGAAACTCGTCGACGAACTGGCCGCGGACGGCCTGGGAGTCCTGCTCATCTCCTCCGACCTGGAGGAACTGATCGAAGGGTCCGACCGCGTGGTCGTACTGAAGGACGGTGCGGTCGTCGGCGAACTGACCGGCGACGACGTCACCGAGGACCAGCTGATGCGCGCCATCGCCGGCGAGGCCCCGCCGCGGGACACGGCCGAGGAGGCGGTCACCCATGGCTGAGGCCACCCTCCGCACCGCCCCGCTGGACAAGGCCCGCCTCATGCAGTGGCTGCAGACGTACGGCGTCTACGCCGGCGTGGCACTGCTGCTGATCGTCAACATCGTCATCACCCCGCACTTCCTGTCCGCCGAGAACTTCCGCACCCAGGCCGTCCAGGTCGCCCCGGTCATCATCGTCGCCCTCGGCATGGCCCTGGTCATCGGCACCGAGGGCGTCGACCTGTCCGTCGGCGCCGTGATGGCGCTGGCCGCCTCCGCCACCGCCCTCTACCTCGGATACGGGCTGCTGCCCGCCCTGCTGGTGGTGGCGCTGTTCGCGGCCGGCGTCGGGCTCGCCAACGGCGCCCTGGTCGCCTTCGTCGGCGTCCAGCCGATCGTGGCCACCCTGGCCCTCATGGTCGGCGGCCGGGGCCTCGCCCTGGTGCTGCTTCCCCAGCTGGAGGACCTGCGCAACCCCACGCTGGCCTCCCTGGGCTCGGGCGACGTGCTCGGCTTCCCGTACCTGATCCTGATCGCCGCCGGACTGGCCATGCTGGTGGCCTTCGTGGTCCGCCGCACCACCTTCGGCCGCCAGCTCCTCGCCATCGGCGACAGCCGGCCCGCCGCCGAGCTGGCCGGACTCCCGGTGCGCCGCGTCCTCATCCTCGTGTACGTGGCCTGCGCCCTGCTCGCGGCCGTCGCGGGCGTCCTGGCGACCGCCCGGCTCCAGGCGAGCGACCCCACGTCGCTCGGCAACCTGATGGAACTCTCGGCCATCACCGCGGTCGTGGTCGGCGGCACGCCCCTGACCGGCGGCCGGGTCAACATCGCCGGTACCGTGGCGGGCGCCGTCCTGATCCAGCTGCTCACCGCCACGCTGATCAAGCACGATCTGCCGCCCTCGTGGACCCAGATCGCCCAGGCCATAGTGATCGTGTGCGCCGTCTACGCGGCACGAGGACGGGGGAAGCGATGAGCGCGACGAAGACGGACGCGCCCGTGGTCACCGCGAGCAACGAACCGACGGACGCCACCGAGCCGGCCGGCTCAGCGCGCTCCGAGCGGCTGAGCGCCCTGGTCCAGCAGCACGGTGCCCTGGCCGTCCTGGTGATCGTCTCCCTGGTGGCGTCGTTCTCCTTCGACTCCTTCGCCACGGGCGACAACATCAGCAACATGGCGACCAGTTCGGCATTCCTGGCCATCGTCGCCCTCGGCATGACCTTCGTCATCATCACCGGCGGCATCGACCTCTCCGTCGGCTCCCTGTTCGCCCTCGGGGGAGTCCTCGCCGCCTGGGGATCACGCCACGGAACCCTCGTGGCCCTACTGCTCCCGCTCGCGGTCTGCGGACTGATCGGCGTCGTCAACGGACTGCTCGTGGCGCGCTCCCGCCTCGCCCCCTTCATCGTCACCCTGGCCGCCATGCTGGGCGCCCGCGGCCTCATGCTGGCCATCACCGACGAAGGCGCGAACACGTACCTCATCGCCAAGGGATCCTTCCTCGCCGAACTCGGCCAGGGCAGCACGCTGGGCCTCGGCAACCCGGTGTGGATCACGCTCGCCCTGTTCGGCGGGGGCGCCGTGGTACTGCGCCGCACCCGCTTCGGCCAGCACGTGTACGCGGTCGGCGGCAACGAGGACGCGGCCGCCCTGATGGGGGCGCCGGTCGCCCGGACCAAGATCCTCGTCTACACCCTGTCCGGGCTGCTGGCCGGACTGGCCGGCGCCCTGAACGCCGCCTGGCTCGCCTCCGGCGTGACCATCCTCGGCAACGGCATGGAACTGGACGCCATCTCCGCCGTCGTCATCGGCGGCACCCTGCTCACCGGCGGCCTCGGCTATGTCAGCGGCTCACTCGTCGGCGTCCTGCTGCTCAAGGTCATCCAGAACGTCATCAACCAGATCGGCTCCCTCGACTCCTCCTACCAACTCGTCGTCAGCGGAGCCTTCCTGGCCCTCGTCGTCATCGCCCAGACCTGGCTGGGGCGCAGACGCCGGCTGATGTGACAGAGCCCCGGACGCGGCAGCCGGGCCTCACTCGCCCCGGCTGCCGCGTCCGGCTTCCACGGCCGGTGCCACGTACACCCGCCGGCCGGTGCCCCCCCACCACCGACCGACAGGAGACGCCCAGCCATGACCACCGTCAAAGCGACCGGGCTCGTCGCCAAGTCCTGCGCATTGTTACTCTCCGCCGGACTGATCGCGATGCTCTCGCCCTCCGCCGCCGTCGCCGCACCCGAGTACTCGACCTCCGAGGCCGGCAACCCCTTCGTCGACGGCTGGTACGCCGACCCCGACACCGCCCGCTACGACGGGCGGTACTGGGTCTTCCCGACGACCTCCAAGAGCTACGCCGAGCAGACCTACCTCGACGCGTTCTCCTCCACGGACCTGGTCCACTGGACCAAGCACAGCGAGGTCCTGAAGACGGCCGACGTCTCCTGGGCGAAGTACGCGCTCTGGGCGCCGGCGCCGATCGAGCGCGACGGCAAGTACTACCTGTACTTCGCCGCCAACGACATCCAGAACGACTCCCAGACCGGCGGCATCGGAGTGGCCGTCGCGGACCGTCCCGAGGGACCGTACAAGGACGCCATTGGCAGCCCGCTCGTCTCCCGCTTCCACAACGGCGCCCAGCCCATCGACCAGGACGTCTTCATCGACGACGACGGGCAGGCCTACATGTACTACGGCGGCTGGGGACACGCCAACGTCGTCAAGCTCAACCGGGACATGACCAGCCTCGGCACCTTCGCCGACGGGTCCACGTACAAGGAGATCACCCCGGCGGACTACGTCGAGGGGCCCCAGATGTTCAAACGGGGCGGCAAGTACTACCTGATGTGGTCAGAGGGCGGCTGGACCGGCCCGGACTACTCGGTCTCCTACGCGATCTCCGACTCACCGACCGGCCCCTTCGAGAAGATCGACAGGGTGCTCGCCCAGGACCCCGCGGTCGCCAAGGGATCGGGGCACAACTCCGTGATCAACGTGCCGGGCACCGACATCTGGTACATCGTCTACCACCGCCGCCCGCTCAGCGAGACCGACGGAAACCACCGCCAACTCGCCTATGACCGAATGCACTTCAACGGCGATGGCACCATCCGTCGCATCCAGATGGGGGTGCGGGACAACTTCGCCGACGGCAACGCCCTCGGCTGGCGCACCTACGGCGGTTCCTGGTCGGCCGACGGCGGACGCTACCGGGCGGGCCACTCCCTGGGCGGCAAGACACTGCTCGACACCGACTTCGCCGACTTCACCTACGACGCCGACGTACGCCTCGGCGCGGGCAACGGGGACGCGGGCCTGACCTTCCGGGTGACCCGGCCGTCGGTCGGCGTGGACGCCTACACCGGGTACTACGCGGGAATCCGCCGGGACGGCGGGGTCGTGCTCGGCCGGGTCGCCGACTCCTGGACACCGCTGGCGACCGCGGACACGTCCCTCGACCCCGGGTCCACCCACCGGGTGAGGGTCACGGCCGTCGGCCCCTCCATCAAGGTGTACGTGGACGACATGACGACCCCGAGGATCTCCGTCACCGACGGCACGTACCGCAGCGGTGCCAACGGCGTCCGGGTCTTCGACACCGGTGCCTCCTTCGACAACGTGGCGGTCGGCCCGGCCCGCTGAGAACATCCGGCGGGAAGCGGGGCGAACCCGCTTCCCGCCGGGACCTCGGAGCGCCTGGAACCTACGGCTTCTCCTCGGTGTACAGAGCCCTCACCTCCTCGGCGGTGAGGGCCTTGTCGTAGGCGTGGACCTGGTCGACCGCCCCGTTCCAGAAGTCCGTCGGGTTGCCGTCCCACTGGGCGCGGCCCACGGTCAGCGGGCCGGTGCTCGGGTAGGCCGGTCCGGCGGCCGCCGTGGCGGCCGGCTCACCGTCGACGTACAGGCCGATCTGGTCGTCCGCGCCGTCACGTACACCGACGAGGTGGTACCAGCGGCCCGTCTCCGCGGTGGTCTCCATCCGGGCCCGCTGCTCGCCGGGCGTGCTGAAGGCGAAGGCGCCCTGACCGTACTGGAGGTAGAACGGGCTGGCCTGGCGCCGCGTGTCCTGGCTGACCGCGGTGGCGTAGTTGCCGGGCAGCGCGTCGAGCCGTACCCAGGCGGACACCGAGTAGCTGCCCGTGGTGTCGAGCACCGGCCCGTTCGTCTGCGCGGACTGGCCCTGACCGTCGAACTTCAGCGCGCTGCCGCTGACGCCCGGGGTCCAGGCCGTGCCCGCGGCGAGCGTCAGGTCCCGGCCGCCTGGCCCGCCGTCAGCGGCGGTGGTGCCGGAGCCCTCGTCGAGGGACCAGCTGCCGCCGCCCGTCAGCGGCTCCTGGTCGCCCGCGGCCGCGCCGGCCGCGATGACCTTGCGGTTGACCTCGCGGACCCGGTCCGGATCGACCTTGATCTCCCGGCGGTCGTAGGTGTACAGGCCGTTGAGCTCGTTCTCCAGGTCGGTGATCTGCGTGTACACCGAGCCCGACAGCTCCGCACCGGCCTGGGCCAGGTAGAACTCCTCCGTGTTCTCCACGTACTTGCGGGTCAGCGCCTCCTTGTCGGCGACACCGCTGTAGATCACGGTCGGCGCTCCCGGCCACATGTGCCCCGGTGTGCGCAGCGTGAAGCCACCGTGCTCGCCGTCCATGGCGGCCCTGGTCCCGTCGGGGAAGGGTGGATCCTCGTTGTTGTAGTCGTGGTGGTCGATGATGTCGCCCTTGCCCGAGTCACCCTTGGAGTTGCAGCAGTTGACACCGCTGTGGGCGTTGACGATCCGGGACGGGTCGGCGGCCTTCACGGACTCGGCGAGACGGCCGGTGGCCTCCCGGTTCCACTCTCCCCAGCCCTCGTTGAAGACGATCCACCCGATGATGGAGGGCGAGTTGTGATGCTGCCGCATCATCTCCGTGCCCTGCTCGACGAACGCCTGCTGCCCGGACTCGTCGGGGAAGTTCCCGGAGACGAAGTCCTGCCACACCAGCAGCCCGAGCCGGTCCGCGTGGTAGAACCAGCGCGGCGACTCCACCTTGATGTGCTTGCGTACGGCGTTGAAGCCCAGCTTCTTGTGGGCCTCGAGGTCGAAGGCGAGAGCGTCGTCGCTCGGTGCCGTGTACAGACCGTCCGGCCAGAAGCCCTGGTCGAGGGTGGCGAGCGAGAAGACGGGCTTCCCGTTCAGCACCAGCTTCGGGAACCCGCCGACCTTCTCGACGCTGATCTTCCGCATGCCGAAGTAGCCGCCGACCCGGTCGGTCGACCTGCCGTCGACGAGCTTCACGTCCAGGTCGTAGAGGTAAGGGTCGTCGGGGCTCCACAGGTGCTGCTTCGCGACCGGCAGCCGCAGCTTCTCGTTGGCCGGCCCGCTGACCCTGCCGACCACCTTGCCGCGCTTGTCACGCGCGACGGCCTCGACCCGCGCCTTGTCGGAGGCGTCACCGGACTCGACGGTCACCGCGAGGCTGCTGGTGTCGATGTCCGGAGTCGTGACTACGTTGTCAACCGACGCGCGGGCGACGGGCTCCATCCACACCGTCTGCCAGATGCCGGACGACTGGGTGTAGAAGATGCCGCCGGGGTTCCGGGACTGCTTGCCCATCGGCTGGTTGGCGCCGCCGGTGTCGGTCACCGCGACGACGACCTCCTGCGGTCCCTTGCCCTTCAGCGCGTCGGTGATGTCGGCACTGAAGGCGTTGTACCCGCCGGTGTGCTCCGCGACCTTCCTGCCGTTGACGAAGACGCGTGCCTGGTAGTCGACGGCGCCGAAGTTCAGCTTCAGGCGGTTGCCGGCCTTGTCGCTCTTGCCGACCTTCCAGCTCTTCGGCACCTCGACGAGCTTGCGGTAGAACATGTGGTCCTCGTGCCGCTCGAGACCGGAGAGCTGCGACTCGACCGGGAACGGCACGATGATCTTCTCGTCGAGGTTCTTGCCGAAGACCGGCTGCTCCCCGGCCTCCGCGGCGCTGAACTGCCACGGCCCGTTGAGGTTCTTCCACTTCGACCGCACCTGCTGGGGCCGCGGGTACTCGGGCAGCGGGTTCTTCTCGTCGAGCCGGTCGCCCCACGGCGTGGTGAGCCGGTGGGCGGACTCGTTCTGCGCGTACCGGACGACCTGGGGCACCTTGTCGCCGCCGTCGGTGAGGCCGCCCTCGCCGTCGTAGGAGAACTTGACCTGCTGGTTCCTCTGGATCGGCTCCGCGAGCGTGATGAGGAGCGCATTGCGGTCGCCGGGCGCCACCCGCACCGACTTGACCGGCATCGGGGTCGTGTCGGCCTCGACCTTCAGATGCTCCGCCAGTCCGGTGACGTCGCCGACCCCGCCCTCGAAGCGGGCCCGCACCTGCCGGCCGTCCTCGCCGACGTTCAGCTCCAGCGGGTAGACCTCGAAGTCGTCCGGCGGGGTGAACGCCGACATCGGCACGATCTGCTTGGCCGTCGTCGGCGTCGACCAGCGCAGGAACATGTTGGCGCCGCCGGTGTCCTGGAACATCTCCAGGCGGAAGTCGTGCTTCTCACCCGCCTTCAGGTGGACCGCGGCGCTCGTCTGCTCGTTGTCCCAGTCCGGCTCCCAGTGGTCGATGACCGGCTCGCCGTCGACGAAGAGCCGGAAGCCGTTGTCGCCGATGGCGTGGAAGGTGTAGTCGCCGGTGGCCGGCGCCGCGATCTGCCCGGTCCAGCGGGCGGTCGTGTGCTCCGTCCTGCCGGTCAGCTCCTGGAAGGTGCTGGTCAGGCCGGAGAAGTTGACCTGCGGGTCGAGCACGGTACCGCCGAGTTCGGCGAAGTCCCTCGCCCCCGGCGCGGACATGCTGAAGTACTCGCCCTTCAGTCCCTGCACCTCGACGGCGGCCGGACCGTCCTTCTCGGCCCGCACCGCGGACGCGCCGGTGGCCGACTCCGCGGCCGTGGCGGAGGCCGTGAGGCCGCTCGTGGGCAGCACCAGGGCCGCCGCTGTCAGGATGGCCCACACTCTGGCTCGTGGGCGGGTGTGTGGTCTCGTCATCGGACCCTTCCTCGGAAGCCCTCTTTGCAACGTTGGAAAGCTTGTGTCAGCGGAATGACAACACGCCCTTCCGCGCCTGTCCAGACCTCGCGCACCACTTCGCTGATCCGCCGTCAACCCAGGCGCGGCAAAAGCTCACTTCCGCCGTGTCACAGGAACTTCCAGAGGTGGTCGGCGGTCCCGTTGTCGTCGAACTGGACGACCTGCGCGCTGTTGCCGGTCGCCATGCCGTCGACGCCCAGGACCTTGCCGCTGTGCCGGTTCCGGATGCGGTACCAGCCGTCCCCGTCGTCCACCAGGGTCCACAGGTGGTCGGCGGTGCCGTTGTCCTCGTACTGGACGACGCGGGCGCTGTCGGCGGTGGACATCCCGTCGACGCCGAGGACCTTGCCGCTGTTGCCGTTACGGATCAGGTACCAGCCCTCACCCCGGTCCACGAGCTGCCAGGCGTGGTCGCTCGTGCCGGAGTTGTCGAACTGCACGACGCGCGCGCTGTTCTCCAGCGACATGCCGTCCACGGCGAGGACCTTGCCGCTGTGCTTGTTCTGGACGCGCCGGAACGGGGGTTCGGGCGTCCAGGCCCTGCCGTCCGGCGTGGCCGTGGGGAAGGAGGTGATGCGCAGCCTCGCGGCGCCCATGGGGACGAGCGTGACCGTCTCGACGGGGGAGTCGCTGCGCGCCGGCCCGGCCTGCAGGGGAGCGACCACGTTCTCGTCGTCCGCGATCCACTCCTCGACGCGACGGGCCTCGGCGCTGATGCGGACCGGGACCGTCTCGTGGGTGAAGGGATTGTCGGGCACGGGTCCGCGCGCCGGGGTGAACTCCAGGCGGGGCGACGCGACGAGACCGTAGTTCCACGGCGAGGTGGCGTGCACCGCGTACTCGGGGAAGGTGGCGTCGCCCCCGTACCGCTCGTACCGCTCGCCGATCCTCAGGGAGTAGGTGAGGGGGCCGTGCTGGACGCTGACGGCGTCGTGCCGGCCGGGCCAGTGGCGCAGCGTGGTCCGCTGGGGCAGACGCAGGGACACCGTGTCGCCGCTGCGCCAGGTCCGCCGCACGGTGACCCAGCCGGGCCCCGCCTGCGCGGCGACGGAACGGCCGTTGACGCGGACCTCCGGCCCGTCGCACCAGCCCGGCACCCGCAACCGCAGTGGGAAGGAGACCGGGCGGGGCGTGGACACGGTCAGCGCGACGGTCTCGGTGAAGGGATAGCCGGTTTCCTCGGTGACGGTGACCGTCGTACCCCCGGCGACCTGCGCGCGGACCTCGCTCGGGGCGTACATCGCCGCGGCCAGTCCGCCGTCCGGGGTGGCCAGCCACAGCTCCTCGGTGAAGTAGGGCCAGCCCATGCCGTAGTTGTGCGGACAGCAGCGGTACTGGTCGACGCCGGGCTGGAAGGACTGCATGGCGAAGCCGTTCTGGAACTGCCCCTGTGTCTTCGGCCGGTTGTCCAGGTCGACGCCATTGGCGCTGGTGACGTAGTGGATGGCCCTGCCTTGCGGGTCGAGGGAGGCAGGCAGCATGTTGAAGGCCAGGTCCTCGCACCGGTCGGCCCAGACCGGGTCGCCGGTGATCCTGGTGAGCAGTTCGTGGCTGGCCATGAACTCGACGATCCCGCAGGTCTCGAAGCCCTGCCGCGGGTCGGTGAACCCCGGCCGGTAGTTCTCGTCGCCCGCCATGCCGCCGCCGGGGAACCGCCCGTAGACGTCCATGACCCGGTCGTAGGCCCGGTAGGTGGCCCGGATCAGCTCCGGGTCACCGGCCACCTGCGCGTACTGTGCGGGCTCACGGAAGCCCTGGGCGATGTTGACGTTGTGCCGGGAGGGTGTGGGACCCGTCCAGTCGGCGCCCAGGGTGTGCATCTTGGTGGCCAGGTCGAGCAGGAACGCCTCGCCGGTGCGGCGGTGCAGCCACAGGGCGACGTCGAGGCCGTCGCCCCAGCGGTAGGAGACCCAGCTGGTGTTGAAGGCGCCGGGGCCCTGGGCGTTCATGAAGCGCAGGAACCGGGTCATGAAGGGGACGACGCGCTCGTCCCCCGTGTACTCCTCGTGCGTGCGCAGGGCCTGGAGGAGCGGCAGGAACGGCCAGAAGTCCGGACCGCCGTTCAGTGACGTGCGCAGCACGCGCGGCCCGAAGAAGCCGTCGCTCTGCTGGGTGGCCAGGATCGCCTCGATCCAAGTGCCCGCGCGCGCGAGCGCGTCCCGGTCCCCGGTGGCGACCGCCATGGGCACGTACCCGCGCAGCCAGTACGGCACTTCCTCCCAGGCTCCGCGCTCCGGGTGCACCCAGCCGGTCGCGGAGAAGTCGAGGAAGTGCGACTTGCTCTCGAACCGGCCGCAGAGGCCGTCGAGCTGGAGTCCGAGCTGACCGGCGAGCCAGCCCCGCGCGGTGACGCTGCCGGCGGGCAGCTTGCGGAAGGCGTCCGGCGCGAGCGCGCCGGACGCCCTCGCCGTGGCGGCGGCCGCGGAGGGGACGAGCGGGCCGCCCAGCGCCGCCGTGCCGAGGGCCAGAGCGCCGGTGCCTAGGAGGGCGCGTCTGCTGACGGACATGCGGGTCTCCTGACTGTGAACTCGAATCCTTCAGTGCCGCCGGTCCCGTGAAGGGCCGCACGGGGGCAGGGCTCCGTGCCGACGGGCGTACGAGGCCGCGGAGTTGTACATCGTTGGAAGACGGGAGCGCACTGAGGATCAGAGCACACCCCGTGACGACCGTCCAGGGGTGTGGCCCGCCCGATCCGGCCGGGCGCGCGCTTCCGGCCAAAGGGCCGGCGGCAGCGACTCAGGACCGCCCGGGACGGCCGGAGTCAGGCACGGAGACGGGCCGGAGCACCGTCAGGGGGCCCTCCTGACGAGCCACCATGGCGAAGGCGAACCTGTCGACCTCCAGGCAGAGGCCGACATCATCGGGGTGGTACCCGCTCCGCAGCCCTCCGGCGAGTTCCGCCGCGGCGCGTGAGGTGCGCGCACGGTGGACGTACGGGGCGGCGTCGACACCGCCACCGTCCACGCAACGGCCGATGTACTCGGCACAGGCCAGGTCCTCGTCGGCCCTGCCGTCCTCCCCGGTGACGACGAACGTGACCGGACCGGCCTCCTGGCTCCGCAGGAACCGCGCGGTGGGTCCGGCCACCACGAAGCTCGCGCACAGGACCAGCGGCGCGTCCGCGACGGCCAGCGCGCCCACGGTTCCCGCCGTCGTCTTCTGCACCAGTGTGCGACCGGCGAAATCGGCGGACCTGAGCAGGCCCGGCGAGTTCACCGCGTCGAACCCGGCCGCCGGAGCACCGTCCTTCAGGGCGAGCCAGCCCGGCCGGCTCTCCTTCAACTCGAGCGCCTCACGCTCCGTGGAGGCCAGGACGATCCTCTCCACACCACGTGAGAAGGCCCAGGCGGCCACGGTGAAGGCCCGCATGACGTCGATGACGACCGCGACACGGGGGACGTCGGTCAACTCCGGTATGCCAACGAAGTGATGATCCATCGTGCCATTGTGACGCCCGGTCAGCCATCGGGTGCTTCGGCCGTGGCGCCGTGGCCGACGTAGCACGGGCCGGGCTGCTTCTTGCCGCAACCGCAAGATTGCGTGCCAGGTCAGGGGAGAGCTGGCAAGACTGCGACCCATGACCCCAGCACCACGGCCGATGCGCCACACCTTCTGCCCTTCCGCGCGAACGGTGGCAAGCTTTTTCCTCCCCCTCCTGCTCACCGTCGCCACAGCGGCCTGTTCCGCACCGGCGGCAGAGGACGGCGCCCCCGCGTACGCTGCCGTCACCCGGGACGATCCCCGGTTCGAGAAGAGCTTCCGGCACGAGTTCGCCGACGTCGACGGTGTCCGTATGCACTACGTGAGAGGCGGCAGCGGCTCGCCGGTCGTGCTGATCCACGGTTGGCCGCAGACCTGGTACGGCTGGTGGCCGATCATGCCGGAACTCGCCGAGCACCACACCGTCTACGCCGTCGACCTGCCCGGCCTGGGCGACAGCACCGGGTCCCCCTCCGGCTACGACAAGGCCACGCTGGCGCGGTATATGCACAAGCTGATCGCCGATCGGCTCGGGGTGGACGACGCCCGTGTCATCGGGCACGACCTCGGTGCCGCGGTGGCCTTCCAGTACGCGAGTCAGTTCCCCGGCGACACCGCGCGCCTCGGCTACCTGGACCTGCCGCTGCCCGGGCCCGCGATCGACGCGCCCACCTACCGCTCACTGAGCTGGCACATCGCCTTTCACGCCCAGCGGCGCGTCCCCGAGACGGTCGTGGGCGACGACGTCAGGGAGTACCTGGCGCTGTTCTACCCCCAGGTCTCGTACGGTGGCACGGCGTTCGGCGGCACGTCCGACGACTCCCCGTTCACCCGCGCCGAGATCAACGAGTACGCACGTACCTACAGTCGGCCGGGGGCCCTCGCGGGCGGCTTCGAGCTCTACCGCGCCCTTGACCGGGACGTCCGCGACACCGTGGCCGCGGCACCGGTACGCGTCCCGACCCTGCTCATGACCGCGGAAGGACAACTCGACGCGATCCGTGGCACAGTGGTCCCGCGCATGACCAACATCGAGCGGGCGGTGGACGTCCCGCGAGCCGGACACTGGCTCGTCGAGGAGAACCCCCGCTACGTCACCGCCGAGCTCCTGAAGTTCCTCGACGGGTGACCGGGCCGGCTGCGCGAGCCGGCCGCCGTGGTCCAAGGTGAACAGCCTGGACGCGACACGGTCGGTCGCCCTCGCCCCTCTCTCTGTGCCTCGATCCGCCGTGCCGGGGTAGTCGTGGCAGAGGACGGGAACCGGAGCAGGAGGTGCCGACGTGAGCGGATCATCCCTACGGGCAGTGGGCTGGGCAAAGTCGTTGCCGCTCACCAGCGATGTGAGGACGGCACGGGACTGGGCCCGCGGCCACCTGCGGAAGATGCGGTGGACCGCCACGGCTCCGGAGACGGTGGACGCCGTGCTGCTGACCGTCTCGGAGCTTGTCACCAACGCGCAGGTACACGCCCGCAGCAGCGCACAGTTGATGATGATGTGGGACGAGCACTGTCTGCACATCGCCGTGCACGACTCTTCCGGCGATCTCCCCCTGGCCCGGGCGGCGAGCCCCGACCGCCTGGGCGGGCGCGGCATGTTCCTCGTCGAGGCACTGGCGGACGAGTGGGAGGCCCGGCCCTGCCCCGACGGCAAGACCGTGATCGCCTGTTTCCGTCCGCCCGCCGCGACCTCGTAACCCCCTCCGGCCCCTGCGTCGACTCACGTCTGATCGCCCGTCCCCGGGGAAACCTGCCGCTCGAAGAACGTCTCCAGCACGACCGTCGCACTGGTCCCGTTGACGCCGTCGATGGCGTGGATCCGGCGCAGCACGTCCTGCAGTTGCGCGGTGGTCGCGGTCCTGACCTTCACCAGCACCGAGGCGCTGCCGGCGATGACGTGCGCCTCCAGGATCTCGGGCAGCGCGGCGAAGTCCTGTGCGGATTCGCCCATCCACGCCGTCGAGTCGACCATCACGTAGGCGAGGACACCGCACCCGACCGCCGCCGGGTCCACTTCGGCCGTGGTCCGTCGGATGACCCCCCTCTCCCGCAGCTTGCGTACACGCTCGTGAGCAGCCCCGGCGGACAGGCCCACGGCTTGGCCGAGTACGGCGTAGGACTGCGTGGCGTCGTGCTGGAGTCGCGTCAGGAGGGCACGATCAATGTGATCCACAATTCTCCATTCGGCCTGCAGGATCGAGCACCATACGCCATTCTAGAGTAGGCATGCTTTGCCGAAGACTGTTCGGCCGATCTGTGGGAGGGGACCCATGACCGACGAGAGCCCTGCGCTGTACGAGATGCTCGACGACCGGTTCCGTACCGGGCGGTGCATGAACGGCGACGACGGCCTGGAGGTGCTGTACACCGGCTGCCGCTGGGCCGAAGGGCCCGTCTACCTGCCTGCCTGGCGGCAGGTGATCTGGAGCGACATCCCCAATGACCGGATGCTGCGCTGGGACGAGGAGACCGGCGCCGTCAGCGTCTTCCGCCGCGCCGCCGGGCACACCAACGGCAACACGCTCGACCGGCAGGGCCGGCTGATCACCTGCGAGCAGGGCAACCGCCGGGTGACACGGACCGAGCACGACGGCACGGTCACGGTGCTGGCCGACCGCTGGCAGGGCAAGCGCCTGAACAGCCCGAACGACGCTGCGGTGAAGTCGGACGGCTCCGTCTGGTTCTCCGATCCGGACTTCGGCATCACCAGCGACTACGAGGGCTACCGCGCCGAGAGCGAGATCGCGGCCAACAACGTCTACCGGATCGACCCGGACAGCGGTGAGGTGGCCTTGGTCGCCGACTGCTTCGCGGCGCCGAACGGGCTCGTCTTCTCTCCGGACGAGCGTCAGCTCTTCGTCTCCGACACCCGGGCCGGCTGCATCCGGGTCTTCGACGTACGGGACGACGGCACCCTCTCCGACGGCAAGATCTTCGCCGAGGCCGCCCCTCGCAAGAAGGCGCGCTTCGACAACCTCCGATTCGACGCCGACGGCCGGCTCTGGGCGGCCGCGATGGCCGACGGGGTGCACTGCTACGACCCCGACGGCACGCTGATCGGGCGGCTCGACATTCCTGAGACGGTGGCCAACATCTCCTGGGGCGGACCCAAGCGCAACCGCCTCTTCATCACCGCGGAGACCAGCCTCTACTCGGTCGTCATGGGGGTCACGGGCACGCACCCGACCGGCCCGGGGCGGCGGCCCTGGCTGGACCCGGAGCCCAGGTGACCGTGGGGCCGAGGTCCTGGTCGAGGGCGGTCCGGACTTGCGGGTCGCCGTGCGCGCGAGCACGGTGGAGACATGAGTGGTAAGGACGGTCCCACACTCATCTCGTCGGTGCAGCGAGCCTTCCGGCTGATGGAAGCGGTCGGCGCGCACGAGGGCGGCGTCCCGGCCAAGCAGCTGGCACGCGAGACGGGGCTGGCCCTGGCCACCACCTACCACCTCCTGCGCACGATGGTGCACGACGGCTACGTGCGCAAACTCGACGACGGCACGTTCGTCCTCGGTGAGAAGCTGGGCGCGCTGCACGGCGGAAGCCGCGAACAGGCGGCACTCAGCAGGGTCCGTCCGACGCTCGCCGAACTGCGCGACGGCCTGTCGGCCGCGGCCTACCTGACCTTCTACGAAGAGGGCGAGATCCGGGTCGCGGAGATCGTGGACGGCCCGAAAGCCCCCCGCGTCGACCTGTGGGTCGGCTTCGAGGACGCGGGCCACGCCACGGCGCTCGGCAAGTGCGTGCTGCGAGAACTGGACCAGGGGGCGCGCGCCGACTATCTCTCCCGTCACACACTGCACGACCTCACCCCGCGCACCATCACATACCGTCGTGAACTGCTACGACGCCTCGACGCCGCGGCTCAGGGACCCGCCGTGACCGACGTCGAGGAGTACGCCCTCGGCACCGCGTGCGTGGCGGTGCCCGTCCGCCAGGGCGACACCATTGGCGCGCTCGGGATCTCCGTGAACGTCAGCCGTTCCGCCTCGCTCGACGATGCCGTGGCGCGGCTGCTCGGCACCGCGGAACGGGTGTCCCGAGGACTCTCGCTCACCATCTGAAATCCGGGCTCTTGTGAGGGGGTGGCCGCGTCTCGTTTCCTGGATGAGACAGGGCAAATCGGACGCACATGTGAGGGATGGATAAGTGACTGACCAGAGCCTGGCAGGACCGCACGAGTACGGATCGGTCGCCCACCACGTGACGAACGGCTGGACCGTCGTCGGTGCCAGTGGTGAGATCGACATCGCGTTCGCGCCCGTCGTGCGAGCAGCGGTGGTCGAGCTCCTGGACGAGGGCCACCTGCACTTCGTCCTGGACCTGTGCGGTACTCCGTTCCTGGACTCGGCGGGCCTCGGCATGATCGTCGCGGTCACCAAGCGCATCCAGGCACGCCATGGCTCCCTGCGGATCGCCTGCGACGACGAGCGGCTGCTCCGCGTCTTCACCCTCGGCGGGCTGCGTCCCGTCTACTCCTTCCACGACACCGTGGATCAGGCCGTCGCACAGCCCGCGGGTGCCGAGGAACTCGCCGACTGGCCGCACATACGGCACTGACGTACGAGCCGAACGATCGTGGACTCTAGACTCGCCGCCATGAACCGATGGGAACAGCTGACCGGTGGCACGTCAGGTGAGCAGTACGCCGCTCGTTTCGCGGAGCTGGCGGAACACGGACAGGACGTACACGGTGAGGCGCGACTGTGCGCCACGCTGGTGCCCCGCGGGGCACGCGTGCTGGACGCGGGCTGCGGTACCGGCCGAGTCCTGATCCAGCTCGCCCGACTCGGGTACGACGGCGTCGGCGTCGACCGTGACGCCTCCATGCTGGCCGTGGCCCGGAGAAGCGCGCCGGGGCTGACCTGGCTGGAAGCCGACCTGTCGGACTTCGACCCGGCGGCCGCCGGTGTCACCCCCGGCTTCGACCTCGTCGTCGCCGCGGGCAACGTCTTTCCGCTCCTCGCTCCGGGCACCGAGGCGGACGTCGCGGCCGCGCTGGCCCGCGCGCTGCGCCCGGGCGGCCTGCTCGTCGCGGGCTTCGGCCTCGACCGGGACCATCTGCCCGTGGCGCCCAGCCTCACCCTGGAGCAGTACGACGCCCACTGCAGCGGAGCCGGCCTCACCCTCACCGACCGCTTCGCCACCTCGGACGCCGACCCGTATGACGGCGGCGGCTACGCGGTGAGCGTCCACCGCCGCTGACACCGCCCTGCCGTTCTGACCCCGCGGGGTCAGAACGGCATGTGGCCACGGGCCCGGCGACCGGCCGAACCGCTGCGACCGACGGCCTTGGAGCTGCTGCGGAAGGGCTTGCTGAGTGCGCGGCCCAGGATGCCGGGTGCCTTGCCGCCGGCCCGGGAGCCGGCGCCCAGCGTGCGCTGGGTGCCGCGCTGCGGATGATGGGACAGGCGCGGTACGAGGAACGCGAGCACGGCGAGAACGACGCACACGGCGACGATTCCGACGATCATCATGACAAGACTTCCTAACGTGAGTCGTAGCTGTCGGTTGCCCTGTGGACGGGGGCCCATGCGTGCCGGGCGGAGCGGTTCACAGGCCGGTGGACGGCCGAGGCGGCCACCCTCTGGACGCGGGTGGCCGCCTCGTCGCGGCAGCTGTTGAAGCAGGCGACGCGATGCGGGCACTCAGCCGGCTGCGGCGAAGCGGTCGGCCCAGTAGGCGGTGCGGTCGAGATATGCCGTCTGGGCTGCCGCGCCGGTGAGTCCGTAGGCGCCGTCGTAGGTCCGGTACCCAGGGTTCTGCGGCGGAACGGCGGCTGCCGGTTCGATCTGGCTGCCTTCGTGCCACTCGTTGAAGGACGTGACCGACACCCAGGTCGGCAAGGAGCCGATGGCGGGATCGAGGGCGTTGTTCCACTGCCGGTCGTATGCCGCGCCGTTGTTCCGCTCCACGGTGGGCGTCGTGTTGCCGGGCACGGCACGGTCGTCGAGGTAGCCGGGTGCGACGGAGGGAGCCCAGATCAGGTCGTGGGCCCGGGCGTAGTCACCGGCCTGCTTCCAGCCCGGAGCCGTGGCGCCCGCGATCCCGTCGTAGGTGTACATCCCGGAGAAGTGCGCGATCTTGGTGGTGTCGGTGGTCTGGGCGAGCACGCTGCTGGTGCCGGTGACCTGATCGAGCGGGGACCAGTCGGTGATGTCGAGGCTCTGGAAGACGTAGAAGGCGTTCTTGCCGCCGTGCTCGGGGGAGCGGTAGAACGCCGGGTGGCTGCCGTAGGTGTCGTTGATGTACTGGACGTCGGCCACCGTCGACGCGGCGGTTCGGCCCGCGTACGGCTCCAGGTGCCAGGCCACCTTGATGCCCTTCTTCTGGGCGGCGTCGAGGACACCCCGGGTGAGCCGGTCCTCGTAACTGCCCCGGCCCCACCAGCTGTAGACGAGCACGCCGGCGCCGGACCGGGCGATCCATTCCATGTGCTGGGCCACGGCGCCGGTGAAGTCACCGGAGTCGTAGGGGCCGAGAGCCGGGTAGAAGTCGGCTCCGATGGCGCCGGGCGGGGTCTGGCCGCCCTGTTGCCAGTGGCGCCAGCTGCCGTTCGTCGCCGGGTTGCCGTACCAGGGGTAGTAGAAGAGGTGCACGTTCGGGTTGAGTGCTTCGGCGGTGGGTTCGGTGGTGACGCTCAGGGTGTCGATGTCGAACAGTGCGCCGCTGCCGCCGGTGAACCGCAGGAACAGCGGACCGGACGCGGTGGCGCCGAGCGTGGTCGAGACGTCTGTGAAGGTCTCCCAGCCGCCGGTCACCGGAACCCGTACCGAGCCGAGCAGGGTGCCGGTGGCTGAGCCGGACCGGACCTCGATGGTGCCGCCCGCACCCGCCGACGACACCCTCGCCGAGAAGGAGCGGGCCCCCTCGGTGGAGACGGTGGCGTAGCCCACCCAGTCACCGTGGTCGATGTAGCCCAGGGTCCGCCCGCCGCTGGCACCGGTGTGCGAGGCCGCCTGTACACCGGAGCCTGCCGTGTACGACTCCGCCTCGATCCGGTCGGCGCCGCCCGGCGAGGAGCAGTCGGCCGGAGCTTGCCCGGCCGCGTAGCGGACGGCGCCCAGCAGCAGGGAGCGGAAGGCCGGATCGCTGTAGGACTGCGCGGTGTGACCGAGTCCCGTGTAGAAGGAGCGGCCGTCGCCCTGGCTGTGGCACCAGGTGATGGGATGGTCGGCACCCATGCTGCCGCCGCTGTAGGTGGTCTCGTCCAGGGTCTGGAGCACGTGGACGCCGGGGCGGGGATTGGCGCGGTAGTTGTACCACTCGTCAGTGCGTGTCCAGGTCGCACCCAAGTGGGCGGTCGCGGGATGGGTGCGGTCCTCGGTCGCCAGCGTTGCCTGCTGGATCGCGGGGTGGCTGTCGAAGTAGGCGCCGACGAGCCGGCCGTAGTACGGCCAGTCGTACTCGGTGTCGGCGGCGGCGTGCACCCCGACGAATCCGCCGCCGGAGTCGACGTACGTCTCGAAGGCGGCCTGCTGGGAGTCGTTCAGGACGTCTCCGGTGGTGTTGAGGAACACCACCGCCTCGTATCCGGTCAGGCCGGAGGGCGTGAAGGCGGCCGCGTCCTCGGTGGCGGTGACGGTGAAGTCACCCTGGCCGCCCAGCTCGCGCAGGGTGTCGATGCCGGCCGGGATGGCGTCGTGCCGGAAGCCGGACGTCTTGGTGAACACCAGGACGTCGAAGGCCGCCGCACTTCGCAGCGGGTCGGCGTGCGTCGCCGGGGCCGGTGCGGCGAGGGCGCATGCGACCGCCGTGGCGAGGGTCGCCGCTCCGCGACGCAGGCGTCTCGTGAGCGTGGACACGGTTCACCGCCCCTTTCGTGTCGACGCGGTGAGCGTCAGACTGTCGATGTCGAACAGGGACCCGCTGCCGCCGGTGAACGTCAGGAAGAGAGGGCCGGTCCCCGTCGTGGCCAGCGCCGTGCTGACGGTGGTGAACGTCTCCCAGCCGCCCGTCACCGGGACCGGCACCGAGCCGAGCAGCGGGCCGTTCTGCGAACCGGAGCGGAACTGCAGGGTTCCTCCCGCCCCGGCCGACGAGACCCTCGCGGAGATCGAGGTGGCGCCGGCCGTGGGTACGGAGTCGTATCCGGCCCAGTCCCCGTTGTCGATGTATCCGAGGGTCTGCCCGCCGCTCGCCGCGGCGTGCGCGGCCGGCTGCACTCCTGATGACGAGGTGTAGGACTCCGCTTCCCACGTCCTGGTGGCGGGTCCGTCCGCGGTGAAGGTGAAGGCGTCCACGTCGAAGAGGTTGCCCTGGCCGGTGGGTCCGCGGAAGACGAGGTACAGCTCGGTGCTGTCCGGCGGCACCTGGGACAGCGGTGCCGAGACGTCCGTGAAGTTCTCCCACCCGCCGGTCACCGGCACGGCCGCCCGGCCCAGCAGCGCTCCGGTCGCCGACCCCGCACGAACCTCCAGCGTGCCGCCCGCTCCGCCGGAGGAGACCCGGGCGGAGAAGCCGGAAGCGCCCGTGAGCGCGTAGGGCTTGAAGGAGATCCAGTCGCCGTCGTCGGTGAAGCCGACCGTGTTGCCGCCCTCCGCGTTGCCGTGGGCGGCGGCCTGGACGCCCGACTGGGCGGAGAAGTGCTCGGCCTGACGGTGACGGGGCTGCAGCGTGCGCAGCGCGTGGGTGGTCAGGCCCGCGGAGTCGGTGTACTCCGCGTCCAGGACGCCGTACAGGTTGGCGGCGCTGTCGTGCTCGCCGTCGACCGGGATCGTGAGAGAGCCACTGCACCCGTTCGTGGACGTGATGGCGTGGGTGTGGCTGTCGTGCCCGAGCAGATAGGTGACCTTGACCTTGGAGCAGTCGATGCTGCCGTCCTCCGGATCACTCACCTGTGTGCGGAAGGGGATGGTGTCGCCGAACGAGAACAACTGCCCGTTGAGGGGCTGCTGGAGTGTGACGGACGGGGCGGTGTTGCCGGCCGTCACGACGAGGCTGGCGGTGCCGGTGAGGCCCTCGGGGTCCTTGACGGTGAGGGTGGGACGGTAGGTGCCCTCGGTGGTGTAGGTGTGGCTGGGATCGGCCTGAGTGGACGTCGAGCCGTCGCCGAAGTCCCACGAGTAGGTGAGCGGCTTGCCTTCGGGGTCGGAGCTGCCCTGGGAGGAGAACTTCACCGTGAGGGGCAGGCCGCCCGAGGTCCGGTCGGCGGAGGCTTTGGCCACCGGGTTGCGGTTACTGCCGGCCAGGTACTCGATGCGGTACAGCGCCTGATTGTTGCTGCCCGTGCCGTAGTCCAGGACGTACAGCGCGCCGTCGGGGCCGAAGTCGGAGTCCATGACCTGCGTCCCGTTCCACGGGAAGTCCTCGATCGCACCGTAGCCGCCGTTGCCGGTGACCTCGACGGCCTTGATCCACTGACGTCCGAACTCCGTCGCGAAGTAGCGGCCGTCCAGTGCCTGCGGGAACTTCACGGAGGAGTCGAGGGCGGGGTCGTAGCGGTAGACCTCGCCGCCCATGGGGGACTCGGATCCGCCGCCGAACTCGGGCGGGGAGCCTTCGAGACCGTACTTGATCCAGCTCGGCTTCGCGGGGGGCAGCGTGGCCTGACCGTTGTTGCGGAAGGAGTTGTTGGCGGGCCCGCCGCCGCAGTCGTACTTGCTGCCGGAGGGGCCGTTCGGGAAGGTGTACTCGTTGTACGTCTCGGCCGCCGTGTTCGTGCCCGTGCAGTAGGGCCAGCCGTAGTTGCCCGGTCCGGTGATGCGGTTGAACTCCACCTGGCCGCCGGGGCCGCGGTCCGAAGCGGTGCCGCCGGCGTCGGGGCCGTAGTCGCCCAGGTAGACGATGCCCGTGGGCCGGTCGACGGACATCCGGAAGGGGTTGCGGAAGCCCATCGCGTAGATCTCGGGCCGTGTCCTCGGGGTGCCGGGTGCGAAGAGATTCCCCGCGGGCACGGTGTAGCCGCCGTCGGCGGTCGGCTTGATCCGCAGCAGCTTGCCGCGCAGATCGTTGGTGGAGCCGGAGGTGCGCTGGGCGTCGAACTGGGGGTTGCGGTCGGTGCGTTCGTCGATCGGGGCGTATCCGGCCGAGTCGAACGGGTTGGTGTCGTCACCCGTGGTCAGGTAGAGGTTGCCGGCCGCGTCGAAGTCGATGTCGCCGCCGACGTGGCAGCACTGGCCGCGGTCGTTGGGGACTTCCAGGATCACCTTCTCGGCAGCGGTGTCGAGGGTGCCGTCGGCCTTGAGCGTGAACCGCGAGAGGTTCAGGTGCCCCTTCCATGCCTCGAAGTCGGCGGCGCTGCCTGTGACCGGCGCGTCGCCCGCGGGGGTGTTGAGCCTGGGGGAGTAGTACACGTAGACGTGGCGGTTCACGGAGAAGTCCGGGTCCACGGCGATGCCCTGCAGACCCTCCTCGTCGTGCGTGTAGACGTCCAGTTTCCCCGCCTGCTTCGTGTTGCCGGCGGCGTCGGTGCGGCGGATCGTGCCGTCGCGGGAGGTATGCAGGACGGAGCGGTCGGGCAGCACGGTGAGCGACATGGGCTCACCCAACTCCGCTGCACCGGCGGCCAGTTGTACCTGCTGGTAGTCGGACGTGGGGATGTCGGCAGCCTGGGCCGCGGAGGCGGGCGGAGGGCCCACCGCGGCCGCAGCGGCCACCAGGAGGGCGAGCGCGGTGATCGTTCCGCGTCTCGGGCGAGGACGCTGGGACATGCGGGTGTTTCCTTCCTGACGTCATGGGGGTTGTCAGGCAAGGCGCGCGCCGGATGCGCGTATTGCCGTCCGAGCACTGCGTGCAATGTGCAGTGATTGCGGGTGGCACGTGAGAATTTTCGAGTAATTGCGATTCTTATGCAGGCTGGCAACGCGTGACGTATTTGTCAAGCGCCTGTCAAAAAGGGTCTCGGCCGTCCCGTCGGACCACTGGGCCGGCCGAGGCCCTGGCGCCCGGTGTCTCAGGGATGGCTCACCAGATTGGCCACGTTGGTGGACGAATTGGAGGGCCCGCCCCGGTCGTTGACGACATGCCGGATCGTTCCGGTGCCGCCGAGGGAGACGGTCACCATGTTCCGGAAGCGTACGTTCAGGTTGTTGGGGACCTCGAAGGCGTGCTCCGCGGTGACCTGCGGATTGACGTTGAAGAAGCAGTAGCTGCCGAGACCGTAGGCCTGATGGCTGGTGACGGAGTCGGCGACCTTGTAGGCGGCGTAGCCCCGGGTGGAGCCGTTCATCCAGGCGGCCCGGTTCGGCGGGTCGTAGGGCATCTCGTTCTGGTAGAAGTGCGTCCGCCCGCCGTTTCCGTTCCAGATGGTCTGGTGCTTCTGGTAGTGCTCGACGAACAGGCCGTACATGGTCACGTCGTCACCGCCCACGACGAGTCCGGTGTCGGCGGTGTTCGTGTTCCAGCCGATGCCGCTGCCGTGGTCGCCGCGCCAGATCCACATGTGGTCGCCGATGACGTCGTCGCTGTGGACGACGAGGCCGGTGGTCGCCTTGCCGACGGCCGCGCCGCCGACCCGGAAGTACACGTCGTGCAGGGAGGTGGGGTTCGCCGAGTGGTCGGCGGCGGAGCCGACCGCACCGACCTCCATCAGCATGCGCGAGTTGGTGGTTCCGGCGTCGAAGAGCACGCCCGCGATCTTCACGCCGTCGACGTCGGCGACGGTCATGGCGGTGACGCCGTTGTCCGGAATGAACACCGGCAACCCGGTTGCGACGCCCGCGAGTTCGCCGAGCGCCACCTCGCGCCACTCCAGGAACGGCGAGTAGCGCACGATTCCCTCGGCGCGGTCCACGTCGCCGGAGACGGCGAGGCCGAGTCCGAGCACCGGGACACCGAAGCCCTCGGCCTCGATGAGCAGTTCCCGCACGGGCTCCGAGATCGCGGCGAGGACCGCAGCCGGGGCGGGGCCCGTGAGCGGTAGGCGCCGGGCCACGCGATTCTGGCAGCACAGGTCGGTGAGGAGGCCGATGAGTTCGTCACCGGTCGCCTTGACCCCGACGAACAGCGCCCGGCCTGCGACGGCCCGCCCGGGCGCGGCCAACCGGGCGAACGAAGCCCTCGTCAAGGAAGACGGGCTCCTCGTGACGACGAGCTGCTCGCTCTCACTCCCCTCACGCAACAGCTATTGACGCTTGTTTGTGAGAGTTTTACTTTCCTTCGTGTGAGAGCGCTCTCAAGACGTCGCTTACGTCAAGACTTTGAGGTTTCCCCCATGTCAGTCTCCCGCTCGCGATCCGCCTCTCGAAGCAGACCCGTCGCCGCTCTGGTGCTGGTCACCGCGTTGGCCGCCGTGGGGCTCGGCCCCGCCGCCACTCCCGCGGCCGCGGCCGACGTGCCTGTGGGCTCCGGCAGCTACTCCGACACCCGTCCCGCCGGGACCTCCGGGCCAACCACCAACACCGGTGCTCCGGTGACCCCCAAGGTCACTCCGGGCGCCCAGGGCAAACCGGTCCCGACCAACGACTGGTGGTCGTCCCTCGCCTTCCAGAGGTACGGCGACAATCCCTACTCCACCCCCATGTACGGGCACCCGCTCACCTATCAGGCGACCGCCGGCGGGCTGGAGATCGGCTACCCCACCACCCCTGCCGTCGTCGGCGAGGGCCGCCAGTACGAGTACGCGCACAAGCGCGACCTGACCCTCGGCCTGACCGGCCTGAACTCCCCGGACACGAAGGCCGACGCCTGGTCCGACTGGACCGTCACGCCCTACTGGTCCGACGGCACCCGCACCCTGCGCACCACCATCGGCCACGGTCTTCCCTTCGTGTACGCCAAGGGATCCGGCGGCAACGCCCAGATCACCACCGCCTCCACGCCCACGGTCTTCGTCGACCAGGGCAACGTCCTCGGGATCACAGTCGGCGGTCACCACTACGCCCTCTTCGCCCCCAGCGGCAGCGACTGGAACCTCTCGGGCTCCACGGTCACCGCGGCGCTGGGCGCCAAGGACTATTTCTCGCTGGCCGTCCTGCCGTCGGCCGACGCGCTGGCCACCTACAAGAAGTACGCGTACAGCTTCGTCACCGGCTCCAAGGCGAGCTGGTCCTACGCGGCGGGCCAGGTCCGGACCGGCTACACGCTCACCACCCAGGCGCAGGAGGGCAGCGAGACGGGGACCCTCCAGGCGCTCTACCGCCACCAGTGGCTGCACACGACGGATCCGCTGACCTCTTACACCTACGTGTCGTCGCGCGGCACGATGAAGGTGCGCGAGGGGAAGACGTTCACGACCACGCAGAAGTCGTCGCCCGTCCTGCCCGCACTCCCGAAGTCATCGGGCGTCGACCGGGCGCGCCTGAAGACCCACCTCGACGAAGTGGCCAACGCGGCCGACCCCTTCTCCGGGGCGACCGACACGTACTGGACGGGCAAGGCGCTCGGCAGACTGGCCCAGCTGGTCCCCGTCGCCGACCAGATCGGGGAGACCGCCACCCGTGACAAGCTCCTGGGCCTGCTCAAGGGCCGGCTCCAGGAGTGGTTCACCGCCGGTGGCGCGAGCGAGTTCTCCTACGACAGGGACTGGAAGACCCTGACCGGCTATCCCGCGTCGTACGGCAGTGACACGGAACTCAACGACCACCACTTCCACTACAGTTACTACGTCTACGCGGCCGCGATCATCGCCCAGTACGACCGGGCCTGGGCAGCCGACTCGGCATGGGGCGGCATGGTGAAGACCCTCATCAAGGACGCGGCCAACCCGGCCCGCGACGACACGGCCTTCCCCTTCCTCCGCGGATTCGACGTCTACGCGGGCCACAGCTGGGCCTCGGGTCACCAGGGCTTCGCCGCGGGCAACAACCAGGAATCGTCGTCCGAGTCGACGAACCTCAGCGCGGCCCTCGTGCTCTGGGGGTCGGCCACCGGCAACAACGAACTCCGAGACCTGGGGGCCTATTTGCTCACCACCGAGTCGGAGGCGATCGCGCAGTACTGGTTCGACGCCGACGAACAGGTCTTCCCCTCCGGCTTCGGTCATGACACCGCGGGGATGGTGTGGGGGAGCGGAGCGGCCTACGCGACGTGGTGGACGGCGAACCCCGAGGAGATCCACGGCATCAACGTCCTCCCCGTCACCGGGGGCTCGCTGCACCTGTCCGGACACAAGGCCGCGATCCGGCGCAACCTCTCCGAACTGGTCCGGGAGAACGGCGGCCCAGCCGTCGAGTGGCGTGACATCCTCTGGGAATTCGAGTCGCTCGCCGACCCGGCCGCGGCCAGGGCCAAGTGGGACGCGGGCCAGGCCGCCTACACCCCCGAGCAGGGTGAGTCCAAGGCGCACACCTATCACTGGATCGGCACCCTGGACACGCTCGGAGCCCCGGACACCACGGTGACGGGCGACATCCCGACAGCGGCCGCCTTCAGCAAGGGGACCGTGCGTACCTACGCGGCGCACAACTTCGGCGCGTCCCCTCGCACGGTCACGTTCTCCGACGGGGCGACCCTCACGGTCCCGGCCCGCTCCACGGCGACGGGCACCGGAACGGGCGGCGGCGACCCGGATCCGGATCCGGATCCGCCCACGGGGAACGTCTTCCAGCTCCGTACGGGAGGCGCACTGACCACGGCGAACGGAACGACTGCCGGCAGCGACACCCTCCCGTCTGCGGGCGGCACGAACCACGACGGCACGCCCTACCAGCCGCTGGTCTACGAGGCGAAGAAGGTCAACGGCACGTACGCGGCCGGCGCGTCCACGGCCTTCCGCATCCAGGTGGACGCGGGGAACGCGGTCGGCCTCGGCCAGCAGGCGAGGATCAGCTACGACCTCACGGGCGACGGCTCCTTCGAACGCACGGAGACCTATCGGTACTTCGCGACTGATCCTGTGACCGGTTGGGAGACCTACAGCGAGAGCAGCGGCCTCAAGTCGGCGACGGGCACGCTGGGGAACCTGACGGGCGGCACGGTCCGCCTGGAGGTCTGGTCGGCGATCGGCAACGCCCCGGCGAAGCTGCGCAACGGGACCGCCGATTCGACACTGACGATCCCGTTCGGCTAAAGCCCGGCCGGACTACCCGGTTGCACGACACCGGCGGGGCCTTCCACTCGGGGACGAAGGACTGGGACCCCGCCGGAAGCGGGCATGGCGGCCCGTCGCCGCGGCCCGGTGCCCGTAGCCGCCCAGTTCCGGCGGCTACGGGCGCGATGGACCAGGGCCCACGCGTCACGCCCCGCCACGCCCCGCCGACGGTCGAGGTCTTCCCGGGAGCGGACCACCGCCTGCGACTGCCGGACACCGCCGAGCCTCCGTCGCAGTACTTCACCAGGCCGACCGGTCGGCTCCGAGGACGGTGACGTCGCCGCGTCGTTCCGGGCGGGACCTCGATGCACAGTCCGTGCGTCCCGGCCGCCCGAGCGCGTCCTGTCGGGTGAGCGGCCCCTTCGCCGGTTTTGCCCTCCCGGGAGCCGGGGCACTGGGCACGGCATGGGTGACTACGACAACGCGATCACGGTGAACGTCCCTCCCCGCAGGCTCTTCGCCTACCTCTCCGACGTGGAGAACCTGCCCGCCTACATGCCGCGCCTGACGGCCGCGCATCCCCACGACGGCGACCGGGTCACCGTCACCGCCCACATCGACCCTCCGGACGCCCCTGAGCAGGACGTGACCAGCGAGGCCTGGATCCACGTCCTGGAGGACGGGAAGACCCTGGAGTGGGGCGCGCCCGGGCCGCACGACTACCACGGCCGCCTCCACATCAGCGAAGGCCCCAGCGACGCCTCCTCCCGCCTCAAGGTCGAGCTGCACACGCAGCGGGCCGAGGGCGGACACATCAACGAGGGGCTCCAGGAAGCCCTGCAAGGCATCAGGGACGCGGTCGAGTCCGCCGAGCACTGACCCGGCGGCGGGGCCGACTCCCGTGCGGGTGCCCGGCGGCACCGGGAGCTAAGCCGACTTCAGGGGCTCCCTGAAGGACTTGCGGAACATCGGCCCCGCGAAGGGAATGACCGGCGAGAGCAGCTTCGCCTTGAGCGAGCTGGGATGCCGTTCCAGGCTGACGTCGATGCGGGTGCCGTCATCCGTCGGCGTCAGCCGGAAGTCCCACCCGCCCGGCCCGAAGGGCGTCGAGTCGTGTGTGGTGACCGTGACCCGGTTGTGCGAGGGATCCCACTCGTAGCGCGCGTTCTCCCAGGACTTGTCATTCCCCTCGGTGACCTCGGCCCAGGTGTCGCCCCTGTCGTGGACCTGGTAGTGCGCGGCGTCGATCGACGGCCACTGCTCTACGCGCGAGGGGGTGAAGTTGGTCAGCACCCCCATTACCTCGGCAGGTGTCATGGACGAGTCCATGTGGAAGTGCAGGGATGGCATGACCCGCTCCTTGGTTCGGAAAGGCGGAACCGTCAGGGCTCACCTCCCAGGATGCGCCCCGGGCGGCACGAACGCACGGTCACCGTCTGGGCCCGGTATCCGTTTCACGTGAAACGGTCGCGAACGTTTCGGTAGCTGTACGATGCCCTCATGGCCTCCCAAGCTTCCCGCCGCGACGCCGAGACGCGTGCCAGCGACCGCCCCGGCGACGCCTCTCCGTTCGCGCTCGGCCTGCTCCTGCGGCGTGCGCACTGGCGGGCGGCCGGCCTGATGTCGGAGGCGCTGCGCCCGCTCGGCATCGAGTTGCGGCACTTCGCCGTGCTGATCGTGCTGGTCGATCGCGGTCCCACGGTGCAACGTGACCTGGCCGAGGCGGCGGGGACGGACAAGGCGGGGATCATGCGGGTCGTCGACGACCTGGAGCGCCGGAACCTCGCCGTGCGCAAGGCCGTGCCCGGGGACCGCCGGGCACGGTCGGTGGAGATCACCCCCGAGGGGCTGGCGCTCTTCGACGCCGCACACGTCGCGGCCGAGCCGCTGGCCGAGCGGCTGGTCGCCGACCTGGGGCCCGACGGCTCGGAGCAGCTCACACGTCTGCTGACCGTGCTGGCCCACCCCGGCGAGCAGAAGCCGGCCCCGCCGGCTCACACCGGATGAACCGAGGACACGACACGCTCACCTGTCGGCATCGGCATCGGCATCGGCGGCGCGGCGTTCGGCCAGCGCCTTGGCCTTCGTGACCGCTTCGCGGTGCGCGCGCTCCTTTGAGGCCTGGAAGAGGGGGACGAGTTCCGCCATGGCGGGATTGCGCGGAGCCATGGTGAGTTCCGGGACGATGAAGTCGACGTCCAGGCCGAGAGTGCGCCCGAGGACGGCCTCCAGGTAGTTCCGCACGAACTCGAAGCCCTCGCGTGGCGTCCCGGGCGCGTAGGAGCCGCCGCGGCTCGCGACCACCACGGCCGGGGTCCCCTGGGCCGAGGGCGCCTCACCGGCCGTGCGACCGAGCAGCAGCACGCTGTCCAGCCACGCCTTCAGGGTTGACGGCACCGTGTAGTTGTACATGGGGGCGCCGATGACGACGGCATCCGCCCGCTCCAGTTCCTCGATGAGCTCCAGGCGGGCGGCGAAGGCGGCGGACTGGTCGGCCGTGCGCTCCGACGGATCGGCGTAACCGGCCGACCAGGCGTCGTGGGTGATGTGCGGGACGGGTTCGGCGGCGAGGTCGCGGTAGACCACCGTGCCGCCCGGGTGCTGCTCCTCCCAGCTCCGGCGGAAGGCGGCCGTGACCGACCGGGACGCGGACGCCCCGGAGGGGAAGACGGACGAATCGATGTGCAGAAGTGTGGCCATGAAGCGTCTCCGTGCAGAGGTGTCGGGGCCCGGACGATGGCCGGGCTGCTCACGCAATGAAGTTATACACGAGATGGTCGCGAATGATACTGTCGCATTCGAGCCCATGATCGTGAGCAACTAGGGAGATGCGTCTTCATGGACGTCTACGAGGCGGTCGCGAGCCGACGGTCCGTACGCCGATTCACCGACCGGCCCGTCCCGCGGGAAGTCCTCGAGCGCGTGCTGTCCGCCGCCGCGTGGGCGCCCTCCGGATCGAACCTCCAGCCCTGGCACGCCTTCGTCCTCACGGGTGGGCCGCTGGACTCGGTCAAGAAGCGGGCGGCTGCCCGGCTGGCCGCAGGCGGTCCCTGGGACGAACCCGAGTACGAGCAGTACCCGCCCGACCTCAAGTCCCCGTACCAGGAGCGCCGGAACGCCTTCGGGGAGCAGCGCTACGGTGCCCTCGGGATCCCGCGGGCCGACGTCGAGGCACGGCAGCGGGCCGCCTCGGCGAACTGGGACTGCTTCGGGGCGCCGGCCGCGATGTTCTGCTACATCGACCGCGATCTGGGCCGCCCGCAGTGGAGCGACGTGGGCATGTTCCTCCAGACGGTGATGCTGCTCCTGCGCGCGGAGGGGCTGCACAGCTGCACACAGATGGCGTGGGCCAAGTTCCACCGGACCGTCGCCGAGACCGTGATGCCCCCGCGGGACCTGACCCTCTTCTGCGGCATGTCGATCGGATACGAGTGCCCCGATGCCCGCATCCCCCGCACCGGCCGGGCTCCGGTGCGGGAGACGGTCACGTTCGTCGACGTCTGAGACTCATTCCTTCGGGCGCCTGAAGGAGCCTTCGCACCCGGCTCCCCACACAGTGGTCCGTGAGCCACACATCCCATGAGGAGAGGATTGCCATGAAGATCGCGGTCATCGGCGGTACGGGCCTGATCGGATCACAGGTCGTGGAGAAGCTGGACGCGGCCGGACACGAGGCGGTGCCGCACTCGCTGTCCACCGGCGTGGACGTCATCAGCGGGCAGGGCGTGGCCCAGGCCGTCGCGGGAGCCGACGTCGTCGTCAACCTGACGAACAGCCCGACCTTCGACGACGCCTCGCCGGCCTTCTTCCGGACCTCCATGGGCAACCTGCTGACCGCGGCCCGCGAGGGCGGGGTGGGTCACTTCGTCGTCCTCTCCATCGTCGGCGTCGACAAGGTGCCGGAGCTGGACTACTACCGTGCCAAGGCCCTCCAGGAGGAGCTTCTGCGGTCCGGGCCGGTGCCCTACTCCATCGTGCGCGCCACCCAGTTCATGGAGTTCATGGACGCGGTGCTGTCCTGGACGGCCGACGGCGACACCGTCCGTCTCCCGGCCACGCCCATCCAGCCGATCGCCGCCAAGGACGTGGCCGAGGCGGTCGCACAGGTCGCGCTCGGCGCCCCGCTGAACGGCATCCGCGACATCGGCGGACCCGAGGTCTTCGCCCTCGACGAACTGGGCCGGCTGACCCTCTCCCACAAGGGCGACGCCCGCTCGGTCGTCACCGACCCCACCGCCGGCATGTTCGCGGCCGTCAGGGGCGACGTCCTCACCGACACGAACGCCCACCTGGCACCGACCCGGTACGCCGACTGGCTCTCCTGAGGTGCGGGGGTCCGGCCCGCGCCGCTGCCGGCACCGCCACGAAGCGCACGCCGCCGGGTCAGGGTCGCTCGTCGGCCACGTCGTCCTCGCTCGGTGTCGGCCCCGTGTGGGCGCGGTCGTGGGCCCACAGCCGCCGCAGCCGGTCGAGGCGGGAGATCGCGGGCGTGGCGGTGACGCCGTGCAGGACGACGGAGGCGAGGACGGTGAAGGCCACGACGGCCCACAGCTCACCGGAGGGCACGTGAAAGCCTTCCGTTCCGAGTGCGTGTGCGAGGTAGAACAGCGACCCGATCCCGCGGACTCCGAAGAAGGCGGTGACCAGGCGTTCCCGGGGTCCTGCCGCCGTGCCGAACTGCGCGACCCAGCCGGTCAGGGGCCGGGCGACGAGCAGCAGGAGCAGACCGACGACGGCACCTCGCCATGTCAGGTCCTCCAGAGCGCCCTGCGCCACACAGACACCCAGCAGGAAGAGGAGACCGGCGGTGAGCAGCCGCTCGACCTGCTCCACGAAGTCGTGCAGCACCGTGTGGTAGCCGTGGTCGCGCTCGGCGGCGCGGATGCGGCACGCGGTGACGAAGACGGCGAGGAAGCCGTATCCGTGGGCGAGTTCGGTGACGCCGTAGGAGAGGAACGTGGCACCCAGGGCGACGAAGCCCTCCCGGTGCTCGGACAGCCGTACGGCCTGCCGGGCGGCACGGAAGAAGAGCCAGCCGAGCAGCTTGCCCACGGCCAGGCCGGCCAGCACGCCGACCACACAGGCGTACAGCACGTCGACCAGCAGCCAGTGACCCACCCAGCCGCCGGAAAGGCCGGTCCCGGCCGCCGCGGTCAGCGCGATCGCCGCCATGACGACGGGAAACGCCAAACCGTCGTTGAGGCCCGCCTCGCTGGTGAGGGCGAAACGGACCTCGTCCTCGTCGTGCTCGGAGTCGGTGGGCGCGCCCACCCGCACCTCGGAGGCGAGCACCGGGTCGGTGGGCGCGAGCACGGCGGCGAGCAGCAGCGCCGCGGCCGGCGGCCAGTCCAGCAGCCACCAGGCCAGGAGCCCCGTCGCCGCGATCGTGAGCGGCATGGTGACGCCGAGCAGCCGCCAGGTGGCACGCCACCGGCGCGCACCGAAAGGACGGTTGAGCGCGAGGCCCGCGCCCATCAGTGACACGATGACGCAGATCTCGGTCAGGTGCTCCACCCACACCCGGTCGCGCGCCAGGTCGATGTCCGGCAACGGGGTGGGCAGCAGTTGCAGCAGGATCCCGCAGGCCAGGAAGACCAGCGGCATGGACAGCGGCCGCCGGGCCACGAGCCGGGGGAGTACCGCCGCCGCCAGAGCACCCGCCCCGAGCACGGTGAAGAGGAAATCAGCCAAGGTCACCGCTGACGTGTGCCCGCCGACCCGAGACCGTACGCGCGCAACGCTCGCCCAGGGTGTCCCCGGATCCCTCCGCCCTCGCCCCGGAGGGTGCGCCGCCGGCCCAGGGCGGTCGGATTACCGAAGTCTGACGTCCTCCCGGAGCCCCTGGCCCAGTGACCCCCGGGGTGCTCCAATGACGAGGTGAACCCTGAACCACCCGATCGGAACGGCGCTCCCGTGGGCCGGCGCGTTTTCCTCGGCACCCTCGGCCTCGGAGCGCTCGGGGTCGTCGCCGCACCCACACTGCAACGCGGTTTGGAGGCGTTCCTGGGTGGCGCCGCCCAGCGGGACCCCACCGGCTTGACGGACCTCCTCCCCAACGGCGGCGGCTTCCGCTACTACTCGGTCACCTCCTCCGTACCGCACAAGGACGCCGCGAGCTACCGGCTCACTGTGGACGGCCTGGTCGAGCGGCCGACGACGTACTCGCTGGCCGATCTCAGGGCGCTGCCCCAGACCCGCATGGTGCGCGACGTCCAGTGCGTCACCGGGTGGCGGGTGCCGGGCACCGCCTTCGAGGGGGTGCGTCTGTCCGAGCTGCTGGAGGCCGCGGGGGTGCGCGGGACGGCGGGCGCGGTACGCTTCACCTGCTTCGACGGCGCGTACTCGGAGAGCCTCACCCTGGAGCAGGCCCGCCGGGCGGACGTCCTGGTCGCCCTGCGCATGCGGGACGAGGACCTCGGCCACGCGCACGGCGGCCCGGTACGCCTGTACGTGGCGCCCATGTACTTCTACAAGTCCGCCAAGTGGCTCTCCGGGATCAGGCTCACGGAGAACGTCCGGCCGGGCTACTGGGAGGAGCGCGGCTACGACGTCGACGCCTGGGTGGGCCGTTCGAACGGACGGGACGATGAGCCGACGACCTGACCGCCCTCCCGCCTCCGTCCGCGTGCCGCGGTTCAGCCTCACCGAACGCTGGGCCCACCGTGTGACGGCCGGGCTGATGGGCGTGTGCGTGCTGACCGCGGCCTGCCTGTACGTTCCACAGCTCGCCCAACTCGTGGGCCGCAGGGCTCTCTTGGTGACCGTGCACCAATGGGCCGGGGTGGCACTTCCGGTTCCGGTCCTGGCCGCGCTGGGTTCGCGCGCCCTGCGCACGGACCTCGGTCTGCTGAACCGCTTCGGCCCGCACGACCGGCGCTGGCTGCTCGCCGTATTGCGCAGGGACGGACGGCGGGCTTCCCGTCCCGCGCACAAGTTCAACGCGGGGCAGAAGATCTACGCGGCCTGGGTGGCGAGCGCGACGCTGGTGATGCTGGGCACCGGGCTGATGATGTGGTTCACCCACCTCACGCCCCTGGTGTGGCGCACCAGTGCCACGTTCGTCCACGACTGGCTGGCCCTGACCCTCGGCATCGTCCTGGCGGGCCACGTCGGGATGGCCCTCGCCGACCCCGAGGCCCGCCGGGGCATGCGAACGGGTTCGGTCACGCGGGCGTGGGCCGAGCGGGAGCATCCACTGTGGGCGGGCGAGTTCTCGTGCGTACCCGGGCCCTCCGGGACGCCGCCCCCGCCGACGGGACCGCGACCGACCACCACGGACCCGGCCCCTAGGGGCGACGCCCCCCGGGGCTGACGCGTCCGGGCGCTCGGCTCAGCCGCGGTCGTGCAGGGTCACCTGATAGCCGTCGGGGTCGGCGAAGGTGAAGGTGCGGCCGAACGGCCCGTCGACGGGGGTCGAGACGATCGTCGTACCGGCGGCGGCGAGGGCGTCGTGGATGTCCTGCGCGTCGGGGGCGTGCAGCCACAGGGCCATTCCCCGGCCGGGCTGCGCCATCGCGTCCAGGTCGACGCCCGCGACGGCATCGCGTACGGCGAACGCGATGGGCTTGGTGTCGAACACGACGGCGTGCGGCGGTCCCGCGTTGGAGCGCTTCAATCCGAGGTACCGCTCGTAGAAGGCGGCGGAGCGCTCCAGGTCGCGCACCTGCAGTGAGACGAAGTCGGGTCCGGTGACGGCCATGATCTGCGCCTTTCGTTGAATGTCAGTCTTCTGACATGCCTCACCGTATGTCAGACTGCTGACATGAGTCAAGGTGAGCCCGGCATCGAGCTGGACACGTCGTTGGGGTACATGCTGAAAGCGGCTTCGAGCGCCCTGCACTCCGCCATGGAGGCCGTGCTGAAGCCGATGGGCATGACGATCACCCACTACTCCTGCCTGGAGCTGCTCGCCCAGCGGCCGGGCCTGTCCAACTCCGAGCTGGCCCGCGGGACCTTCGTCACCCGGCAGTCGATGAACGTGCTCCTGCAGGCCCTCGAACGCCAGGGGCTGGTCGTCCGCGCCGCACAGGCACCCGTGGGCAGGGCCCTGCCCACGGAGCTGACCGCCGCCGGGCGTCGCCAGCTCCAGGCGGCCAGCGCCGCGGTCCGTCGCGTCGAGCAGGACATGCTGGCCAATCTGAACGCGGCCGATCAGGATCAGATGCGGCGCCTGCTCAGGGAATGCATCGCCTCGCTGAGTGCACCGCCCGCCTCGGCGGACTGACGGCGGGTGGGCCTTGCCGGCCGGCGGAGCGTGCGTTCGTGCTACAAATGCCTCCTCGGCCCCTCGTGGCCGGTGCGCAGGTCCGGCTGTTGGGAACGAGCAGTCCTCCTTCCGTGTGATCAAAGGGGTGGCCGTGTCCGACCGTACTGACCGGGACGAAGCGGGCTTCACGGCGCCCGCTTCCTTGTCGGTCCTGGAGCGGCTGGCGCTGCTCGCCGACACCACGGCCCAGCTGATCTCCAACATCGATGTCGACGAAGCACTTCATCGCGTAGTCGCCCTGATCGTGCCGCGTCTCGCGGACTGGGCCGTCATCGACCTGGTCACAGCGGCCGAAGAGGTCTCGCGGCACCTGGTGGTCCATGCCGAGCAGGGAAAGCTCGTGAGACGCGAGGACCTTCAAGGCCCTATGCCGCCGGTCTCCGAACACTCACCCATGCCGTTGTCTCGGGCCCTGCGCGGTGTCGCCTCGAACTTGGCCGGGCCGGAGACCTACCAGGGGCCTCCCGACAGCGGCATCGCGGTGGAGCAGCGCAGACTGTTCGAGGCCACCGGGATCAGGACCGCGGCCATCGCTCCCATCCGCGGTCCCCGGGAGGTCGTCGGCGCCCTCACGCTGGGGCGCTCGGACGCGAGCGACCAGGACTTCACCGCGGACGACCTCACCCTGCTCGAGGACATCGCCCGACGCGTCGGGCTGGCTCTGGAGAACGGACGTCACTACCAGCGCCAGGCCCAGGTCGCCGAGACCATGCAGCGATACCTGCTGCCCCAGCTCCCGCAGCTGCCGGGTATCGCGATGACCGCTCGCTACCTGGCCGCACCGGATGCGTCTCATATCGGCGGAGACTGGTACGACGCTTTCCCGCTGCCCTGCCGCGATACGGCACTGGTCATCGGAGACGTGGTCGGACACGACCTCGAGGCGGCGGCCGGCATGGCACAGCTGCGCAACATGCTGAGAGCGTTCGCCTGGTCCGAGGACCGGCCGCCGCAGGGCATCGTCGAGGAACTCGACCAGGCCCTGGCTCACATCACCGATGTCCGCATGGCCACCATGATCATGGCCCGCCTGAAGCCGGACCCCGCCGGGGTGTGGCATCTGCGATGGACCAACGCCGGACACCCGCCGCCTCTCCTCGTCGACCACAACGGCCTGACCCGGTATCTGGACGAGGCCCGCGGTCTGCTCCTGGGCACCGCGATGAAGCAGTCCCGGACCGACGCCCAGATCGACCTGCCCCCCGATTCCACCCTCGTCTTCTACACCGACGGCCTGATCGAGTCCCGCACCCACTCCCTGGACACCGGGATGGAGAACCTGCGCCGGCATGCGGCCTCCTTGGCCCACCGTCCGCTGGACAGCTTCGCCGACGAGCTACTGCGGCGTGCCCGTCCCGCCGACAACGATGACGACGTGGCGCTCCTCGTCCTCCGCATCCCGTCGCCCTGATCGCTCTGCCTCCCTATCGCCGTACCGGTGCGGTCCGCCGCTCGTGCTCCGGGACCAGCCGGATCTCGCGACCGCGCCAACGCCGGCGCAGCCAGCGGTCGTGGCCGGCGACCACGATCGCGCCCGGTCCGGTGGCCAGCGCGTCCTCCAGTTCGTCGCACAGCCTGGGGGAGAGGTGGTTGGTCGGCTCGTCCAGCAAGAGCAACTGGGGCGGACGGGCGACCAGCAGTGCCAGCGCCAGCCGACGACCCTGCCCCACCGAGAGCCGCCCGACCGGTTTGTCCAGGTCGGCCGCGTGCAGCAGGCCGAGCGACACCAGCGGCACCCGCTCCGCCCGGGCGGCGCCCAGCGCCGTCTCGTACGTGTGACGGACCGTGCGCTCGGGACGGTCGAAGACGCTGTCCTGGGCGAGCAGCGCCACCGACAGACCGCGCCGCCTGCGCACCTCGCCCTCGGTGACCGTCATCCGCCCCGAGACCACGGCCAGCAGCGTCGACTTTCCCGCTCCGTTGCCACCCGTGACCAGCAGCCGGTCGGTGGCGGCCACCTCCAGCCCGTCCAGCGCGAGCCGCCCCGGCACGCGCACGCCGCGCAGAGCGACCAGTGGCCGCGGGCCCTCGTCCACCCGGGCCGTCAGGTCGCCGGCCGCGAACCGCAGGGGCCGTGGCGGTTCGCCGACCTGGACGCGCTCCAGTTCCTCCAGCCGCCGGGTGGCGTTGCGCACTCGGCGGGAGATCGACGACTGGACCCGGCCCGCCCGGTGGCCGTAGCCCATCTTCTCGTTGTCGGTGCGGCCCCGGTCCGGAGCCACCCGGTGCGCGGTCACCCCCGCCGACGTGCGCAGTTCCTCCAGTTCATCCTGCTCCTCGGCGTACCGCCGCTCCCAGCGCTCCCGCTCCGCGCGCCTCTGGGACAGGTAGGCGCTGTAATCGCCGCCGTAGCGGACCGGGCCGTCCACGGCCGGGTCGAGGTCGATCAGGTCGGTGCAGACAGCGTCGAGGAACGCCCGGTCGTGGCTGGCGAACACGACGGCCCCGGGCATCGACCGGAGCTGTTCCTCCAGGAACGCGGCGGCACCGTCGTCCAGGTGGTTGGTCGGCTCGTCCAGGAGCAGCGCCGAGGGCCGCCGGACGAGCAGCGCGGCCAGGGCGAGCCGGCCGCGCTGCCCGCCCGACAGCGAGCCGAGCGTGCGGGCATGGTCCACGGCGCCGAGACCCAGCCCGTCCAGGACCAGGGCGGCGTGGCGGTCGGCGTCCCACGACTCCCGGTCCTGGACCTGCTCCAGGCGCTTGCCGTAGGCGTCGAGGACGTCCTGGTGGCCGGGGTCGTCCTCGGGAACCCGGGCGAGTTCCCCGCCCAGGCGGTCCAGCTCGGCGAGGTCCTCCCGGGCCTCGCGCAGCGCCCCGTCCAGGACGGCTGCGACGGTCGTACCGGCGTCGAAAGGCAACTCCTGGTGGAGGAAGCCGAGGTCGGCGGGGCGGGTGACGCTGCCCTCGTCGGGTGCGTCCACCCCGGCGAGGACCCGCAGCAGGGTCGACTTGCCGACACCGTTCTCCCCGATCAAACCGATGCGGTGGCCGGGGGAGGCCCTCAGTGAGACACCGTCGAGGACACGGCGTCCACCCAGGTTGAGGATCAGGTCGCGGGCGAGAAGTGCGGGCTGTGGCATGGATCGGTCGTGACGGCTCACACCGCCGGAGCCTCGGCTTCCTCCAGCGTCCCGCCGGCCAGCCGCAGCCGCCGGGTGATCCCGATCTCGGAGAGGAACCGCTCGTCGTGGCTGACCACCATGAAGGCTCCCCGATAGGAGTTGAGCGCGCTCTCCAACTGGCCCACGCCGACGAGGTCGAGGTTGTTCGTCGGCTCGTCGAGCAGCAGCAGATGGGGCGCCGGCTCCGCACACAGGACGCACGCCAGGGTGGCGCGCAGCCGCTCACCGCCGGAGAGCACACCGACCGGCAGATGCGCACGCGGGCCACGGAAGAGAAACCGGGCGAGCAGATTCATCCGCTCCCCCTCGGGCCGCTCCGGGGCGAACGCGGCGAAGTTCTCCGCCACCGTACGGCCCAGGTCCAGCAGGTCCAGCCGCTGCGAGAGGTGGGCGATCCGTCCGTCGTTGCGCTTGACCTCTCCGCTGTCCGGAAGGAGGTCGCCGGTGATCAGCCGCATCAGGGTGGTCTTTCCGGCGCCGTTGGGGCCGGTCAACGCGATGCGCTCCGGGCCCCGGACGGTGAGGTCGACGCCGTTCGCGGCGAACACGTCCGCGTCACCGAGCCGCACCCGCACGCCCTCGCCGAGGAACAGGTTGCGTCCGGCGGGCACCTGGGTGTCGGGCAGCTCCAGGCTGAGCTTGACCTCTTCGCGCAGGGCGCGGCCGGCCTCGTCGAGGCGGGCCTCGGCCTCGCTGACCCGGGCGGCGTGCATCGTGCCGGACCTGCCCGCGGCCTCCTGCGCACCACGCTTCATGTTCCCCGCGAAGATCCGCGGCAGACCTGCGTCCTTGAGGTTCCTCTGTGCGTTGCCGGCCCGGCGCTCGGCGCGTTCACGGGCCTGCCGCATCTCCCGCTTCTCGCGCTTGAGTTCCTGCTTGGCGCTGCGGACGTTCTTCTCGGCGACCTCCTGCCCGGCGAGTACGGCCGCTTCGTACTCGGTGAAGCGGCCGCCGTAGAGCCGCAGTTCGTCGCTGCCGAGTTCCGCGACGCGCTCCATGCGGTCCAGGAGCGCCCGGTCGTGGCTGACCAGGAGCAGGCAGCCGGTGAAGTCCGACAGGACGTCGTACAGCTTGTGCCGGGCTTCCGCGTCGAGATTGTTGGTGGGCTCGTCGAGGAGGAGGACGTCGGGCCGCTTGAGCAGTTGGGCGGCGAGGCCGAGGGAGACGACCTGGCCGCCGCGGAGCGTGGCGAGGCCGCGGTCCAGTGCGAGGCCGGTCAGGCCGAGACGGTCGAGCTGTGCGCGGGTGCGCTCCTCGACGTCCCAGTCGTCGCCGATGGTGGCGAAGTGCCCCTCGTCGACGTCCCCGGACTCCACGGCGTCCAGCGCGCGGATCACTTCGGCGACGCCGAGCACCTCGGCGACCGTGAGATCCACCGTCAGCGGCAGGCTCTGCGGGAGGTGTCCGAGGGTACCGCTGACCGACACCGAGCCGGTGCGCGGCCGGAGTTCACCGGCGATCAGCTTGAGCAGGGTGGACTTGCCGGAACCGTTGGGGGCGACGAGACCGGTGCGGCCCGGCGGCACGGTGAAGGACAGACCGTCGAAGACCTGCGTGTCGTCGGGCCAGGCGAAGGAGAGGTTCGAACAGACGATGGCGGCGTCGGACATGAAGAGGAGACCTCTGAGGAAACGAGGGCAGAGCGTTGTCCCCTGCCCTGGGCAGACGTGGGAAAAGAGGTACGACGGGACGGGCCACTTCGGCAGCGCTTCCGAGCGCCGGCCGGTGGCCGTCAGATCCGGATCTCACCCGGAGATGTCGTCGTCACCCACCACGTCTGAAACTCCTCCATAGACGGTCTACGCGGCTGCCGAGAATAGCAGGCACGGTCCGCCCCGCAGGAGACGCCGGCGCAGGCAGGCCGATCCCGCCTTCCCAGGGGCCTCACCCCTCGTGCCGGTACGTTCCGTCGGCGGGTCCCGGACGGCCTGCGCCGGTCGCGGTGGCGAGATCCGCGGCGAGGGCGTGCAGCCACACGTCCAGGTCGACCAGGAGGGACCGCGCCCCGGGCGCCGTCGCGGACCGGACGACCGGAGACAGCGGTGCGATCCGCAACGTGACCCCTCGCGACGGAAGATCGGCCGCCCGCAGTGCGGCGGCCGCAACCTGCCGCCCCGCCGTCTCCACCCACCGCCGCGCGCCCGGCGGGAGGTCGGGCGCGCCCTGCGGAGGCGGCAGCCAGTAGGCGCCGGTGAGCACGCGCGAACCGTAGTTGAGGGCGGCGAGCCAGTCCGGGCCGTCGTCGTCCGACCGGAGCGCGGGCTCCGTGCGGAACTGCGCGTACGCGGCCTCCGCGATGCGCAGCCGATGCAGGGCGGGCCACAGGGAGCCGGCCGTGGGCCGGCCGGCCGTGTGCCGCTCCGCGACCTCGGCACTCGGCGCGGCCCGGCGGCCGATCAAGGAGTCGGCGGTGTCCCGCACCACAGGCGCGGTGGCCCGCAGCAATGCCGCCACACTGCGCCGCATCTCGGTGCGCGCCCCGGCCGGCCAGGCGAGGAGCCCGCAGACCAGCCCGATGCCGCTGCCGGTCAGCACGTCGACCAAGCGCGCCTCCTCCAGCCGCCACGTCACCGGGGCGATCTGGGCGAACGCCGTCGACACCACCAGCGTGAACAGGCCCTGCGCCCACGCGGGTCCGCCGACGGGTCCCACCGAGAAGGCGATCACCATCATCGGCACCAGCAGGCCGGCGTAGACCGCCGTCGCGTCACCCGCCCCGATGATGAGCGCCCCCGCGACGACGGCACCGATGAGCGTGCCCGCGGCGGCCGACCGCACGGCAGACCAGGTGCCGACCGCCGTCGTCCGCGCCAGGGTGAGCACGCTCAACAGAACCCAGAAGCCGTGTGACAGATCGAGCGACCCGGCCACAAGACGGGCGAGGGCGAGCCCCAGCGCCGTACGGACCGCGTTCTGGAACACGACGGAGCGTGGCGTGAGATTGCCGCGGATCCGCACGAGCCAGAGGGGCACCACCGGCACCCTCGCGTACCAGAACTGCTCGTGGGGGAGTCCGGGCAGAGCCCGACCGCCGCCCGTCGCGAGGTCGGCGGCGGTGCGCACGGTGACCGCCGAGACCGCCACCGTCAGCAGCGTCGACCTGCGCCGCAGGAGCGCATAAGGAGGATCGCCGCGGCCCTCCGGCTCGCCGGCCCGCTCGTCCAGAAAGCGCGCCGTCATCTCCTCGACGAACTCGGCACCCCGGACGGAACGGCCACCACGCAACACAGCCGCGGCGTCGGAGCAGGTCACCGCGACACCGTGCAGCAGGGTCTGCGAGGCCGTGTCGGCGGGAGCAGGCGGCAGTTCCCCGAGGGTGGCCAGCTGGTCCAGCAACCGGCGGACCGCCGATCCGGCCTGGGCCAGCGCCCGGTCCCTCCGGCCGGCACCGGTCGGCCGGCTCCCGTGGGGTTGCCGGGAGAACCGCAGCTCCCGCCCGGTCGTCCGCAGCCGGCGTGCCCTCCCGTCGTCAACGGATTCGGCCCGGAGCAGCAGCCGGGCCGTGTGGGCGGCCAGGTCGAGGGCGTCCGCGACCCGCTCGGCGTAAGAGGGCCGTCGCGGTGACGGGAAGAGCAGCAGCTCGCCCACCAGCAGCGCTGTGGCGCCGAGGAACAGGCCCAGCAGCCGCTCGGGCAGCGTGGCGGGCGCGTAGGGCGGGAAGCAGGCCAGGATGTAGCAGAGCTGCAGCCCGGGTACGACGCTCGCGAGCCGCGGGGCGCAGGCCGCACCGAACGCCAGGGCGAGGGTGACGAGGAGCATGCCCACAGCCGCCGCCCACGTCGTCACCGCGAGGGCGGTCCCGAGCGCGACCAGCGCCGCGGCGGCGGGCGCAGCACGCTGCTCGCGCGGTGACGCCCCGAGCCCGGCAGCGAGGACAGGACGCCGAAGGCGATGGGGATGAAGAGGGCGTACAGAGCGACGACCGGCCGGTCCATGAGGTACGCCGCAGGGTAGAAACCGGCGGCCGCGGCGAGCGCCACCCGCACCGCGTGCACGCTTCCGCCGAACGACCGGGTGAGTGACGGCAGTCTCGGCATCCTCCCCCTTCCCGACGGTCCACCAGCACGGACTCCTCGACCACGGAGTCCCGCGCCCGCCACATCATGCCGAGCGCGCGCGGAAGGCGGCGGCCGCCGCACCCCGGAGGTCCGGCAGGCTCGCCCGACCGGCGCATCGGAGACGAGCGAGCGGCGCGGAGTTGCCGGATACGGCTCGTTTCAGCCGTCGGCGGTGGTCTTCAGGACGTCGCAGGTGTTCTGGAACTCCTCCATCAGCCGGGTGGCCTCGACGACGAGGACCCCGTACGGGCGGGAGGCGTCCGACAGGGGAAGCGAGTCGTCGTGCGCCGTTGTGAGCACGTTCTGCAGGGCGTCCTGGGCGAGCGTGGCCAGGTGGCACATCTCCGCGGCCTGCTCGGTGAGGCTGTCCGCATCGAGGGACGCCATGATGTGGGCGATGTCGCGCAGGCTGCTCGCGAAATGCGCATACGCGCGCAAGGTCGGGGCGTAGGTGTAGGTGTTCTCCGTCTCGCGCCAGCGCCCCAGGCTGCGGGTGAGGGAGCCCAGCTGATAGACGGCGCGTTCCAGGGCGTCGACACTCTGCTGATAGCGCCCGAACGTCAGGTAACGGCGGTGGGCGGGCAGCAGGCGGCGCGGGTTGAAGGGGAGGCTGTTCTCCGCGGTGGCAATACCCGCCCGGGCCTGCCCGACCGCGCGTTGCGCGCTTTCGCCGGCGGCACGCCACTGCTTGGCCCGTTCGGCGTCCACGTCGCCCGTGCACAGGCCGTCGGCCATGTCGTCCAGCAGGCTCTCGATCTCGGCGGCCAGGACCTGCAGACCGTGCTCGGCGCCGCGGTACCGCAGGGGCGGCGCGATGGTCAGGTTCACGAGGAGGCCGAGACCGCAGCCGACGAGCACCAGCAGGACGATCTGCCCGAGCTCGGTCACCCGCTCGCCGGTGCTGGTCGCGGCGGCGTAGGTGGAGAAGGCGAAGAAGGCAGCGGTGGCGACCTGCGAGCGTTGCTCACCCAGGGCGGGCCACTGTCCGATGGTGAGGGCGATCACGGCGACCAGAACGAACGCGACGAGATCCGGGCCGGCGACGAACCCCACGGCCGCCTGCACGGCCACCCCCACGGTGACCGCTGCGGTGTAACGCAACGCCTGCCAAACCGACTGGTAGATCGTCGCATTCATGATCAGTACGGCGGAGAACGGTGCGAACGCCGGCGAGGCAGCGTGCAGGAGGTCCTGCGCCGTCCACCACGCCAGTGTCGCCGCCAATGCGCTCTTCCCGATCAGAAGCGCCGTGTTCCGCTCGTGCCCGGGCGCATCCCACGCCCTGCGCAGCCATGCCCTGCAGCCTCGTACCCATTCCACTTTCGTGCCCCGAACTCCCACTCGCTGATCTCGTACGGCGGAGCAGGTACCCACCACAGGCCGGATATGTAAAAGGGCGAAGCAATGATTCCGGTGGTGTACACGCCACGGAGGGAGTGTGTCACTGGGAGGACGCGGTGGTGGTCGTGACATTCCGGGCCTGCTGCCACTGGGCTGGGAAGAGCACGTGCGAGGGCTTCTCGGCCGAGGAGCGGCCGCGAGCCGCGGCAAAGTTCGCGGCGGGACCAACGGTGGTGGGGTGCGTTCAGACGTCGTCTCATTTCGAGTGCCAGATAGTCTGCGAATACGAACTATGATCACCAGCAAGGCGGGGTCGTAGCACAGAGGTAGTGCGCCGCGACATCATCTCGGAGGACGTCGGTTCGAATCCGACCGCCCCGCCCCTTCAGTCCAGGACGTCGCCCGTTGGCCCGATGCTGTGGTCGGTGACGCGCCGATTCAGCGACGAGTGCCCCGCGTTGTCACCCTGGAGCCGCAGGACGACGGCCGCCGCTGGAGATCGTCTTCAAAGGTCAGATCCAGAGCAGGATTGAGGCGATGGTGACGGCCGCCTGGTAGGACTCGCCGGTTTTGTCGTAGCGGGTGGGTGCGCCACGGGGCGCCATGGAATCGAGTGAGGTGAGAGACCTTCACCGCCGGGTTGTCGTAGCAATCCGGTCGAAGCTGGAGGCGGTTCGGTTCGGGGGATGCCGAGTCGAACGGTAAGCAGCCCCGACAACGCCGGGACGGGTTGGTACTGCCTGACGCCCCGCAATTACGACACCGGCTCGAAGCTGGCGGATCTGGGCCGGACGCAGTGCACGATCACCAGCGCTCCTCGGTGGTCGCTCCGAGGCCGGGAAATCCGGTCACATGGGGAAGGTGGCCAGCAAGTCAGCAGTAGGGAGACTGGAATGCCAGGAGGCTGTCGCCGGTGCCCGACCACCACAGCCATAGCGGCTTGTTGACCCCACCGCTGGGCAGCTTCTCCACGACCAGGCGGATGACGGTGCCTTCCATGAGGGGGAGTGGTCCGTCGTGGTCGAGCCATGCGGCCCAGTGGGTCAGCCGCGGGTGCAGCCGGTCCCATGCCTGCGCGGTCGCCTTTCCATAAGCCGGGTGGCCGTGGCGGTCACGGCCTGCTCGGTGCCCCAGGTTGCGGCGTTACCGAAGACGAATTCGCCGCCGTGCTTGGGTGGCCGGCCGTCCTTGGGGTTGGCCGGGTGAAACTCTTCGCGCGAGGGTGCCGGACGCCGCATCACCCGATCCGAACGGAGCCGGCCGAGGACCTCGACGGGCAGGCCGCCCAGGAGATGGGTATCCAGCAGATCCCCCTGGACAACCGGCGCCTGAAGCAGTAACTCGAAGCCGCCACCGGTGTCACCCGCGTGGGAACCCACGGGCGCCGTCCGCAAGCCCGCCAGGTTTTCCTGAGCTTCGGAGTCAAGCGAAGACCGGGGTCTCAACGACGCTCTAATCCTGGCTTCAGGTTGATCGGGGACAATGAGCGGCAAACGCATCGACTGGAAGGGGGCGGGCCGGCGTGCGGATCATGATCGCGGATGATGAAGCGGCCATCCGTGAGTCGCTGGAGCGGGTGCTCCAGGTCGAGGGTTACGACACCAGCACTGTCGCCAACGGTCTCGCCGTGCTCGACGGGGTCGGTGGGGCCGGCGGTGACACACTGGATCTGCTGATCCTCGACGTGATGATGCCCCGCCTCGGTGGGTTGGAGACCTGCCGGCGTCTGCGGGCCGCTGGTCTGAATCTGCCGGTGCTGATGCTGACCGCCCGTGACCAGGTCTCCGACCGGGTCACGGGGCTGGACGCGGGCGCCGACGACTACCTGCCCAAGCCGTTCGCCACCGAGGAGTTGCTGGCCCGGGTGCGGGCCCTGCTGCGCCGGCGCACGCCGGCCGACGAGGAGTCGCAGATCCTGTCGTTCGCCGACGTCCGGCTCGATCCTGACCGGTTCGAGGCGTGGCGGGGCGAGCGGCCGCTGCGCTTGACCCGGACCGAGTTCTCCCTCCTGCAGGTCCTCGTGCGCAACGCGACCCGGGTCTTGACCCGCGACGCGCTGTTCGAGGCGATCTGGGGCTTCGACATGAGCGCCACCGCCAACAATTTGCAGGTATACGTGAGCTACCTGCGCCGCAAGATGGAGGCCGAGGGCGAGCCGCGAATGATCTACACGCTGCGTGGCCTGGGATACACGTTGCGGGAGACTCCTCCGTGAGCAGGCCCGCCGGCCGGGAACCGCACCGGCTGACCCGATGGTGGCGCCTGCGGTCCCTGCGGACCAGGCTGACGGTGATCGCGGCGACGGCCATCGCGGTCAGCGTGTTCGGGGCCTTCCAGGTGGCCAGCGAGCTACTGGACTGGGAGCTGCGGGACACCGCCGAGAATCAGTTGCGCGCCGACTCCCGTGTCCTGGCGACGAACGCCCAGCGCGCCGGTCTGGCGCAGGTCCAGCTACCGCCGTATGCCGGATCCGGTCGGCTGGTGCGGGTCATCCTGCCCGACGGCTCGACCCGGACGCCGGCCGGCCAACCCGCCCTGCCCCCCGTCAGCGAGCACGCCGGGCGCGTGGCGCAGGGAGCGTCGGCCGACCTGATGGAGTCGAACGACAGCGACGAGGACGGCTACCTCATCTACACGCTGCGGGCGGGCGACGGCGCGGTCCAGGTGGCCCGCGTCGCCGACGACACCCCGATCAACCGCTTCGGGTTCGGCATGCTGCTGATCGGACTGCTCTGCGTGGTCGGCGGCGCCCTTGTCGGGCGGACCGTGGCGCGGACCGGGCTGGCACCGATCGACCGGCTGACCGCCGCCGCGGTACGTGTCGCGCGCACCCGGGATCTCGACGCCGACATCCCGGATGAGGGCGGCGGGGAGATCCGGCGGCTGATCCAGTCGATCAACGACATGCTCGCCGCGCTCCGGGACTCCCGGCGGGCCCAGCGGCTGCTCGCCGAGGACGCCGCCCACGAGCTCAAGACCCCGCTCACCAGCCTGCGCCTCAACGTCGAGCTGCTGATCCGGCTCGATCGGCGCGGCACCCTGGACAGCGCACTGCCGGCGGAGAGCCGGACCCGGCTGCTCAACGATCTCGGCGCCCAGGTGGCCGAGTTGAGCACCCTTGCCGCCGAGCTGACCGACCTGGCGCGCGGTGACGTCAGCGACGAGAACACTGAGCTGCTCGACCTCGCCGACGTGGTGGTGGCCGCCGCGACCCGGGCGCGTTCCCGCGTGCCCGACATCGAGGTCGCGCTCGACGTGACCTCCGTGTGGGTGAGCGGGCGTCCCGCCGCGCTCCAGCGAGCGGTGCTCAACCTCATCGACAACGCCGGCAAGTGGTCCCCCGCGGACCAGCCGGTCCAGGTCCGGCTCCGTACCGAGGGCGCGTCGGCGGTGCTCGAGGTCGACGACGCCGGGCCGGGCATCGACGCCGTCGACGTACCGCGGGTGTTCGACCGGTTCTACCGTGCCGACAGCGCCCGGTCGTTGCCGGGCTCCGGCCTGGGGCTGTCGATCGTGCAGCGGGTCGTCGACGCCCACGGCGGCCGGGCCACCGTCGCCCGCTCCGCACGTGGTGGCGCGCTGCTTCTGGTCGACCTTCCGGCCGCGGCCCCGCCCGCCCCGAGCGCGCGACTCACCGCCGGGGAGGACACCGCGGTGCGCTGACCCGCCCCGGCGGCGCGGCGCGGGACCAAAGGGCGGCGACCGTCGGGCCCGTGAAGAGATCCGGGGCGGGCCTGGGTCCCCGTCCAGGATCTCGTCCGTGCCGCCGTGCTCACCGATGCAGCGCGGGCTCCTCGCCGTCGGCGAGCGGCTGATGACTGTCCGGCAGCTCCTCCGCTGAACGGGACAGCCGGCTCGGCCACCAGATCCGCCGGCCGACCAGCAGGGTGAGGGCGGGCACCAGGACCGACCGCACCAGCAGGGCGTCGAGCAGCACGCCGAAGGCCACCAGGAACCCGACCTCGATCAGCATCACCAGCGGAAGTGTGACGAGGACCGCGAACGTGGCCGCCAGGACCAGGCCTGCCGAGGTGATGACGCCACCGGTAGCGGAGAGGGCTTTGAGCATGCCCTCTCTGGTGCCGAGGCGCACCGTCTCCTCCCGGGCCCGGCTGGCCAGGAAGATGTTGTAGTCGACGCCGAGCGCCACCAGGAACAGGAATGCCAGCAGCGGCACCGAAGAGTCGACGCCCTTGAACCCGAGGATCGTGTCGAAGACGAACACGCTGCCGCCGAAGGCCGCGGCGAATGAGACGATCACGGTGGCCATCAGGACCAGAGGGGCCACGATCGCGCGCAGCAGCAGCCCGAGGACGATCAGCACGACGGCGAGCACCAGCGGGATCACCAGCTTCTCGTCGCGCTTGGTGGTCACCTCGGTGTCGAGGTTCTCCGCACTGGGCCCGCCGACGATCGCCTCCGCCCCGCTCACCGCGTGTACGGCGGTGCGCACCCGCTTGATCGTGTCGTACTCCGCGACGGTGTCCGGCGTGTCCTTCGGGAACACGGAGATGTTGGCCCAGCCACCGCTGGTCCGCTCCGGGACGGCCAGGGCCACACCCCGGGTGTCCTTGACGATGTCGAGCACCCGCTCCTGGTGCGCCGGCCGCGTGAAGATCGTCATCGGCTGGCCGCCGAGCTCCGGGAAGTGCTGGCGGAGGACGGTGAAGCCGGTGACCGACTCCGGCGCGGACAGGAACTGGTCCTGCTCCCGCAGGGCGCCGGTGTTGCCCGCCAGCCCGAGGGCGAGCACGCCGAGGACTCCGAGCGAGCCGAGCGTCGCCACCCACCGGCGGCGGCTGATGGCGGTACCGAGCCGTCCCCACAGCCCGGGCTTCTCCTCCAAGGCCGTGCTGACCCGCGGGATGGTCGGCCAGAAGATCCGCCTGCCGAGCACCACGAGCATCGCCGGGAACAGCGTCAGCATGGCCACCAGCGCGCACAGGATGCCGGCCGCACCGACCGGGCCCAACCCGCTGGTGCTGTTCAGGTCCGCGACGAGCAGGCAGAGCAGGCCGGCGACCACGGTGGCCGCGGACGCGACGACGGCCGGCGCCGCGCTGCGCAGCGCGCGGACCATTGCGACCCGGACGTTCTCATGGTGGTGCAGTGCCTCCCGATATCGAGCGATGAGCAACAGCGCGTAGTCCGTGCCGACGCCGAACACCAGGATCGTCAGCAGCGCCGAGTTCTGGTCGTTGACCACGATGCCGAAGCCCTTGACGAGCAGGTAGACGGTCCCCATCGAGGTCAGCGCGGCCGCGCCCACCACCACCAGCGGGATGATCCACAACACCGGGCTGCGGTAGGTGAGGATGAGCAGGAGCGTGACGACGACGATGGTGGTGAGCAGGACCTGCACGTCGATGCCGTCGAAGACGGCATCCATGTCGCCGTCGATCGCGCCCGGGCCGGTCACGTCGAGTTCCAGGCCGGCGGGGCGGTCCTTCGCGGCGTCACGCAACGGGCCGACGATGTCCTCCGGGGCGCCGTAGGCCGTGCTCACCTCAAGGGTGAACATCATCGCCTGGCCATCGGTGGAGGGGCTCGCCGGTGAGCCCTCGTCGTCCTCGCCGGCCGTCGCCTTCGGCGGGTACCGCTTGGCAAGGGTGTTGTAGTGGCGCTCGACCGTCGCGCGGTCGGCGCCGGTCATGCCGCCGGCGCGGTGGTACACGAAGAGGAACGTGTTGTCGTCACCCTCGGGAAGACTGTCCTCCAGCACCGCCACCTTGGTCGACTCGGCGCCGGCCGGCAGGGTGTCTACGGCGCTGTCGGTGGTGACCGAGCTCAACTTTCCGCTCAGCGGCACCATGCCTGCCGCCAGCACCAGCCACAAGCCAATCACCAACCACGGCACCCACCGGCCTGCCAACCGGCTGGCCGGCGCTTCCCCGGACGGCGCTGCGTTGACTGCCATCACTAGCCTCCTGCATACGGGTTGCATCGCTTGTTCGATGGCCTACTTCCTAACGAGCGAAGCTGAGACGACCGTTAGAGGAGGTGATGCCGCCGTGAGCCGACGAATAGAGGTACCGAGCAAGCAGGGGCGGCGGCTTCAGGAAGCCGGCGGTGCCGGTTCATTGCACCGCAGTCACGTCGGCCGCGGTCCGGCAAAACCAGATCGGCAACGTGGCTGCGCGCCGTGACACCCGTGCCTTGCCCCAGGTACGTCTTTCGTCCCCCACCGCACGACAGCAACTATCAGGAATTGGGAAACCAGGTCGAGAGGCGCTTGGCGATGACCGTTACATCGACCCTGTCCTGCTCGACGTCCCCGGCGAACGGACCGGCGGATTATCCGCGGAGTTACCGTACTTGTGGTCTCGCAAGAGACCGATACAACTGCGTCAACTGGGCCTTCCGGTGAGCAGTGGGGTGGACACCCTCTGTGCTACCGAGAGGCCCTGCCTTCATGCCTCGCGCATCCACAATCGCCCGAACAGCACACCGCTACGGAACCCCCGGCCCCACACCCGGTTTCGAGAATCGCCCTCACTTGACGCAGCGTCATCTTCAGGTGGTGCACAACTGACCAGGTTCCCAGCACGGATGACAAAGTCCGAAGGCCAAGATGACCCTAGGGTCCATGGGCGAGGCCAGAGAAGGGCAGCTGTCACGGCGAGTGGACGTCCCGCCCTCGTGCAGGCCCATCGCAGGCTCGCGGTCGTCCCGCCGTAGTGACTCGGCAGGCTGTGTTTCAGCAGGTCAGCGTCTGGGACGTCCCGGGATGAGGCCACTTCTGTGCCGACTGTGGCCGGGCATCGCGCCAGAGCCGCAGTCTCGTTGCGGGTCGACCGGTGTGGTCGGTTCCGTTCATCGCACGTCATCGGAGGAGGCAGCAGGGGCGCTCTCTCGAAGGCACTCGTCAGTGTCACCGCCGCGGTCGGGGTCGCTGTTGGCGCCCTGGCCGCCGCGGGCACGGCCGTGGCGGCTTCCGCGCCGTCCCATCGGCAGAGGGTGGGCGCGCGGAACCAGTGGTGTCACCTCCGGCAGGTTCGGTGTGCCGTTGCCGTCTGTTGGTCACGTAGTTCTGAGCAGTTCTCGGGAGAGATGAACCTCTGACCGGAACATGGAAAGGTGCACATCGGTGAGGCGGAAGTATTCGGCCACGTTCACGCTTACGGTTCTCTTCCTGCTCGCAGGTTGCGCTGATGAACCGCGACCGTGGGAGGACATCTCAGGCTCCAGGGTGCGGGATCTGACCAACGAGGAAGTCGTCGAGATCGAGCGGGCCGAACAGAAACTCATCAAGACGTGTATGAGGGGCAAGGGGTTCCCCTACTGGGAGTTCCCAGTGCCCAGCGTTGACGAGCGAAAGTCCGGAAACTACGTCATCGAGTCCGTGCGGTGGGCCGAGATGCACGGATACGGTCGAGAGTTCGAAGAACGTGGCGAAAAGATTCGAACCTCCCACCGGACCGTCATATACCAGAACAAACTGCCCAAGGAAGGGCGTGTCAGTTATACCCAGGCTCTCGACGGCGACTACAGGGAGAGGATGACAGTCAAACTCCCCGGACACCTTGGCAAGGTAGAAACCCCACGCGGGGGATGTACCAACGAAGCACGTGCCGAACTCTACGGCGATGCCACGATCTGGTACACCGCACGCCGGACCGTGGAGAGCGCCCTCCCCCTCTACGTGCAGGCCCTCAAGCAGGACGAACGCTTCACGAAAGCGCTCCGTCGGTGGGCCGACTGCATGACGAGAGCCGGACGGTCCTTCGACAGCCCCGACGATCTCCGGCAGAAGAGGGCGGCGGCCGTCGAGGAGATGCCGGATACCGAAGCTGACGCCTTCGACAGGAAGCTCGCCGTCACCGAGGCGACCTGCGCTGTCGAGTCCTCCCTGGGCAAGGTGCTCCGCGACCTGGAGACCGACTACCGGGCCTCGACGCTGGAGCCGTACAGCGAAGAGTGGTCCACCTACCGCAAGATGCGCCTGCACGCCCTGCGGCAGGCCCAGGGCGTCCCGTCCTGACCACGACTCCGGCAGACGTTCGACTGCCGGCAAGCAGACACCTGCAACAGAGGAGATCAGCATGCGCATGTCCACATTTGGCTCGGCTGCCGTCGTGGCGGCCCTGACGGGGGTCGCGGTCCTTGGCCTCGGCCCCAGTGCTTCAGCCGAAACCCCCGGGACCTGCTGGGACAACTACGAAAACGCCGTCAGCGGTTACATGTCCGCCTACTCGCAGGTCAACTGTGACGGCTTCATCGGCATGGCTGAGGGCAACGACCTGAACTGGGGCGACAGCTCCGGCTCTTTTCGGGGCAATGACGCCTACAGCGCCAGCTCCGTCGTCAACAAGGGCAACTACTCTGAGGTGAAGTTCTACCTGGGGACGGGAGGCAACAGCAATTTCCACATCTGCCTCACTCGCGCCGAGGGATTCGTCCGGGATCTCACCGACGACTACTGGCTCGGAGACAGAAACTTCGGCTCCGTCAACAACGCCATAGGTTCGCACCGTTGGGTCGCCAGGACTGCGTGCTCGGCCCTCGCGGTGTGACCCTCACCAACACAGCCTTGGACACAGTCGTGCATCTGGCCAGTAGGCGGGCCGTGGGGCTGTTTCAAAGGACCAGTGGTAGTGGGAAGTTGCGGGTCATGGTGGTGTGACGCCGGCTGCCGTCCCGTCTCGTACGCAACGAAGCTCCGGTTGGTGCGGTGGCCTCTCAAGACGCCCTGCCGAACCGGAGCTTCGATGTGCCGTCAGTCTGCCAGTGTCTGTCTGATCAAGTCGCCCTCGCGTCAGCAGCGCACCCTTGCGTGACTGCGCAGCGGCTGGCCACGCTGGCCGACCCGCGGCATCGGTGCGGGAAGCGTCACCCGTTCGTGAGCGTGCCGCTCATCGCCTGCTCGGCTGTGCTGGCCGGGGCACGCTCGTTCGCCGCGATCGGGCAGTGGGCCCGCAACGCCCCACAGGACGCCCTCGCTCGCCTCGGCGTCCGCACGACGACCGTGTTCAGCACCCGGATCGCGCCGCAAGGTGGCCATCCGGCCGCGTCCTGAACACCGTCTGCCCCGGCGGAGTCGCCGAGCTGCTCGGTGCCGACCCGGCCGGAGCAGACACCCTGGCCGTCGATGGCAAGAGCGCCCGCGGCTCATGCAACCCGGCCGCCCCATCTGCTGGCCGCGATGACCGGGACCGGGCAGACCATCAGCCAGTTGCGGGTGCCGGACAAGACCAACGAGATCACCTGCCTCGTCGCCCTGCTGGAGCCGTATGACCTGGCCGACGTGACGGTGACTGCCGACGCGCTGCACACCCAGCGCGAGCACTCCCGGTTCCTCATGGAGGACAAGGGCCCCACGACCTGCTCTGATCAAGGCCAACCAGCCCGGACGGTTCTGAAGTTGAGGTAGTTGTCCTGGACGCAGGCCACCGCGCGGCGCTACGACCGCGAAACGGTGCACGGCAGCAAGGAGACACGGAGACTTCGAACACCTCACCCAACGGCACGGAAGCCCTGTCCGTTTCGGACACCAAGGTCATCATCCGATCGGTGGCCACTCTGAAAGAGGCTCAGTAAGTTCTCGTCATAGCCTCAGCGGCATGTCGAACGTATCCAGTTACGCCACATCTCACCGGCTCCGCCGTGGGAGGGTGGTCTTTGCCCCTCGTCCCGGTGTCTGCTGGAACCGTCGAACAAGGAGTGGGGCACGGTAGGAGGCGTGAGTGAAGGGCCCTGACCTGTCCCGCGATGCTCGTCTGGCCGCCCACGGCGCCGTTTCCACATCGCTGGCGCTGCGCAGCGACCGCAGTCTGCGCGGGTTCGTGGACGCCGGCGCACGGCTGGGGTCGGGTATCGGCGGGAGAACGGTCCTGCTGGAGGTCGAAGGAACCCGGGTCTTCGTCAAGCAGGTACGGCTGACCGATCTGGAAAGACGGCCGGAGCATGTTCACTCCACCGCGAATCTGTTCGGGCTCCCGGCCTTCTGTCACTACGGCATCGGCACCATCGGCGGCCCGGGGTTCGGAGCCTGGCGGGAGTTGGCCGCACACACCATGACGACGAACTGGGTGGTCGCGGGGGACTACGAGGGCTTCCCTCTGCTGTACCACTGGCGGGTGATCCCGGACTCTGGCCAGCCGCTGCCCGAGGAACTGGCCGATGTGGACCGAACTGTCGCCTACTGGGGAGGCGGATCAGCGGTACGCCGGCGAATCGAAGCTCTCCAGCAGTCCACAGCAAGCCTTGTGCTGTTCCTGGAATACATCCCGCAGAACCTGCACGACTGGCTGGGCGTCCAGATCGGGGCCGGCGACGAGGCGGCCGAGCGGGCCTGCGCCATGGTGGACGCCGAGCTGAAAGCCGGCATCGCGTTCATGAACGCCCGCGGACTGCTGCACTTCGACGCCCACTTCGAGAACATCCTCACCAACGGCCAGCGGGTCTTCTTCACCGACTACGGCCTCGCGATCTCCTCACGCTTCGACCTCACACGAGACGAAGCCGACTTCTTTGACCAGCACCGCACCTACGACCAGTACTACGCCATCACCCACCTGGTGAACTGGCTGGCCGTCGCGCTCCATGGACATACACCGGAAGAACGCAGAACGTTCGTGAACGCGTGCGCCCAAGGGGTGCCCCCAGAGGGGGTTCCCACGTCGGTCGCCGCGCTCCTTGTCCGTTATGCACCCGTCGCCGCGGTGATGGGTAGCTTCTACCGTGAGTTTCAGCAGGAGAGCCGAGCAGCTCCCCATCCGCTGGCAAAGATCTGCCGGATGGGGCGAAGTACGTGATCAGCAGTCGCCGGTCACAGGCATGCGGTGAACCGGCCGCCGGGTGGCTTCCGCAGCCAGCCCCGGTCGACCAGTCGGACCAGTTTTCCGCGCAGCGGTTGAGGTCGGTGACCCACAGCTCGTCAGGACGCAACTGATGGAACTTGCGATTGACCAGATCTTCGGCGGTGACGATGCCACTCAGTCGCCTGATACGCACCGGTCCGGGCAGGCCGTTGATCCCGGCCTGAGTCATCAGCCTCTCGGATCAGCCCGGTCAGCCAGTCCCGCCGTAGCTGCCGTGGAGTGGTCGGCGTGCGCTTGTGCTTGTAGTAGCTCTGCGAGTGACGAGGCATGACTGCCGGCCTTCCGTGAGGAGCTGCCGGCTAGCGACCAGAACTGGAAGCCCAGAGGCGGGGCGGGTCAAGGCGTCACCGAACCCTGCAATAGTCCCTTCAGCGGCTTGCGGAGATGCTGGGAGACGGCACTCCTGCCGCCGTGCACGCGGACTGCGGCTCGTTCTCCACCGCCAGTTCTCTGAGGGTTACCTCGGGTCCCTGATGGCCGCGCTCCTTTGGTGTGACGGTGAAAGCGAAGCACCCCGTCACAAGTGTCTGGCTGGGTAGGAGGGCTCCCGGGCCGACGCCCAGTAGCTCTGCCGTCACTATGACGTCTTGACCGTGCCGCTCGATCCTGAGCAGGCCCTTAGCCGGCTTCCCACGAGGGAAAACCCGAGCGATCTCGCTGTCGTCCAGCTCACCGTCGGCCCCCGCCTCGACGAGCTTCTCCCTACGCGTCTCAGCGTCACTACGCAGATCAGCGCGGGCTTCTCCCTCGGCGCGGTCATCCGCCGTGGCCGCCCAGACCCACAGTCCGATGACGCACACGAGGAGCAGCACGAGCAGAGCCAGACAACCGGTGAACAGACATCCACCGGTCGTTCCACTCCGCACCCCGTCGCGTCTCCCCATGAGCCGAGCATGCCGGTGCCTGATCGGTCGGGAGGGGTACGAGTCCAAGCCGTTACTCACTCCGCCTCTGCCCGAAACCAGGGACCCGAGCCGGCTCGATCGAGACTTCTCCGAGGCACAACCTTCCGCTGTCCCCTGTTCAGGCAGTGGGCCTACGGTTGGTCCGGCAGGCGAAGTCCAGAGCGGGGAGCGCCCGGCCCTCCTTCAGGCTCTCTGCGTAGTGACGATGGCTGGTGCTGGTTGAGCAACTGCGGGCCACGACGGTGTCACTGGTCCCAGGCGTCAGGTGAAGCGCGCATCGGGTCGCCCTGTGAGTACCAGCTGGCCGTTGCACATGCCGGGTCGGGAGGGGACGAAGGCGCTGATCCCTTTTCCGCAAAGTCGCCTCGCCGCGGACCGTCCCTTCTACTCCCGGCAAGCACAAGAATCACGGGATGAACTTGCGGGTACTGGCCTATCCGTCCGGCCGGCGGCAAGCTGTCCGCCTGGTACAGCAAAGACCGCATCCTGGACGGCGATCCCTACGGCATCTTCGTCAATTGGCCTACCCTGAGCGGTGACACGCAGCGCGGGCCACCGCTCAGCCCATCCAGTTCGCAGGACGCTGCCCGGTCTCATCCACCGGCGGATGAGACCGGGACTGCGTGCGCGGGATGGTGGCATACGTCTGCGTCGAGCTGGTGGGTACGAATTCGATCAGATAGTCCTCGAGCCCCGTTTTCGGCGTGACACCACCCAGGTCGCCGTAGAAACGCTCCTGGGCACTCTCCCCGCCCTTGCGCCACACATGCATCGTGTACACGCTGTCCGGTGCAAGACGGAACTCGATACTGCCGGCCGCGTTGACCGTGTTGAGCACCAACGTTCCCAGGCAGCTGCTGAAAGGCCAGCTCCCAACAAGCACGAACCCCTCACCAACACTCTCCGACGTGAGGCTATTGACCTGGAGCGTGAGCGTGGCGTCGTGCTCCTGCGCGTTACTGATGAACAATGCAGTGCCGTCCGCGACATGCACTGCACCGGTCGGCCCCATCGGCAAGTCCGTCCACAGCACCGGGCTGCCCTCGGCGGTGAGCCCGAACAGGGACCGTTCGATGTGGACCGTCGTCATCATGCGAACCTCATCAGGCACGGCGGTCACACCAACGTCCGTCTCGCATGACGGTCAGCCGGCTGGCGGGTCCCGCTCGCGGCCGTGCACTACCGCACAGACCTCACCACGCGGCAGCTCGCCCCGCTGTTCGACGTCCCACCCGCGAGCGTGTGCCGAGTGATCCAGCGCCTGCGCCCGCTGTTCGTACTGGAGACAGCAGGGCGATCGTGGCGGAGTCGCCGTAGTACTCGGAGGCCGGGAAAGCCTCTCGTGGGTCGCTCCGCACCGCACTCTCACAACGATTCGGGCTCCGTATCCGTTGCCAGACGGGCATGGAGTTCGACGTCGAAGCGGACACCGTCATATTCGAGCTTCTGTCGTTGCTGCCCTTCCACCGCGAAGCCGGCAGCACGAGCCACACCGCATGACGCGGGATTGTTCACCCGGTGCCCAAGCTCCAGTCGGAAGAGTTGCGCATCATCGAAAGCCCAGCGGGCCACAGCGCGGCAGGCACGGGAAGCTATGCCTTGGCCACGAGCCGTTGCCGTCGTCCAATAGGACACCCATCCAACGGCATGACGCCGATCCACCGAGCCGACGCAAACCTGGCCGAGAACGAGGCCACCGCCATCGACGACCGCGAAGGAATAGGCAGAATCCGCTGCCCATTGGTCACCACGAGCCGTTATCCAGCGCTCGGCAGCCTGGTCAGAAGCGACCGGCTCGATCGACTGACCACGCATGAGCGGATCCGCGAACGCGGTCATCACCGCGCAGGCATCCTGGGTCGTCCACCTCCGCAACACCAGGCCAGAGGAAGCATCTACACGATCGCGCACGACGCGAGTCTTCCGCAGCAGGCATCGTCTGTCACGTCCGTTTCGCCAGCAGTGCCCCTCAGGGAGCCGGGCTCCTGTCAGGTTCTTGGATTCGGACATGGCCTGCGTCAGCTGAAGACGTGCTGGTAGGGGCGTCCCCCTTCGCTGTGCCGGTCACTCCCTGGTCTGACCCGTGCGGGGTGCATGCGACCGCAGGCGCACGGGCTCTGGCCGTGCGGGCTGATACAGGCCCTGCGTGCTCCGCCCGGCGGACGGATGCCGCCGCGGGGGAGTGCGTGACAGCCTCCCGGAGCTGCAACCAGTCACCCCAACATGGAGCCGCCCTCATGATCGCCAGCGCACTGCCGACCATCCCCGCACCTCTTGGGACCGCTGCGCCCGTCCCCCCCGTGGGCCCGGTGTGCGGCGCGCTGGGACTCGCCGAGTCCGAGTACGACGCGATGCTCGTCCCCGGCTGGGGATACCTCGTCGTTCCGCTGCTATCCGTCTTCCAGGAGGCGCTGGCTTTCCTGACACTGGGGCTGGTACGTCCGTGGGGCGAGGGATGACCGCGGTGGATCCCCGTACTGCGCGGGCGCCGCATCCCGTGCTCGCCGCCGCCGTCCCCGCCGCGCTTGGCGCCCTCGCCTGTACCGTCTACGGCGCGTATGGACGACGCTGCACGCCGACATGGCGATCACACCATGGGGAGAGTGGGTGATGACGGCCTGCTACGTACCGATCGTGGCCTGGGGGCCGTTGCTGGCCATCGTGACCGTGCACTACTACCGCCGTCGTGCACAGCCTTGACCGGACTGGGACGTGCACACCCGCGACGGGCTGGAACCTGAGAGGGACCGTGCCGCCGGGAACCTGCTCGGGCCCCTTCCCATCCATTACCTGGTGACGGACGGGAGATCAGAGGACGTCCGCGCGGATGTGGGAGGCTCGTGGGGTCATGGAGAGCGAGAAGCACGCCGATGTCGTCCTCAGCAGCGGCATCGAGATACCCGTCCCCGCCGGCGGAGAGCTGTGGACGGTGGGCGCGGTAATCCTGAACCAGAAGGGGCGGGCCTTCGCCCAGAAGCGCAGTCCCGAGCGTCGGCTCTTCCCCGACTGCTGGGACATCGTGGGCGGGCACGTGGAGCCCGGCGAGACCCTGCTGGACACGTTGGTGCGCGAAGCCCGCGAAGAGACGGGATGGCGTCTTCGCCAGGTCCGGCGCCTGCTCGGCATCACCACCTGGACCGGAGACGACGGCGACGGGCTGCGGCACGAGGCTGACTATCTCGTCGCCGTCGACGTCGACGGCGACTTGGACCATCCCGCCCTGGAATGGTCCAAGCACACGGCCTACGACTGGTTCGGCCCCGAAGACCTCTCCCGGCTCAAGGAGAACCGCGGACCGGGAGAATTCCTCATCCACGACCTGGTCGCTGCGGCGCTACAAGACCGCGGGGGACACCAACCAGCGCGTCCTGGCTGCACCTGGTCGAGCGGTGGTTCGCCGGGCTGACCGAGAAGAGACCCAAGCGCGGCATCCACCGCTCCGTCCAGGCCCTCGAACACGACATCAGGTGCTGGCTCGCCGACTGGAACGAACACCCCAGACCCTTCGTCTGGACGAAGACCGCCGACGAGATCCTCGACAAAGTCGCCGCCTACCGCCGACGAATGTCTGACTCAGATCACCAGGGCCGGGGGCGCGGTGCGTTCGCACTGGCCTGTCCGAACGCGGCGCACCGGCGGCGGAGCGTCTCACTGGAGACGACCGGGCCGCGCTGCAGCACCGGCGCCTTCACCGCACCGAAGCTCAGCGGGGAAGCGGAAGGATCGCCCCACGCAGGGGAGATCACCTCGCCCGGGTAGCGGTGCCCCTGCTACGACGGCGCGCTGTCCACGGACGACCCTGCCAGCCTGAATCAACCCGAAGATCGTCCCACCCGGTCGGCCAACGTGACAACGCCGTTGACCGACACCTGCCACGGCTGAACGAGACGGTGTGGCAGCCCACGCTCTCCGGTCAGGAGTTTTCGGACGGTCGCTTCAAGAGCGCAAGCGCCGCCGTGGTCATCGCACGGGTCGCCGAGGGCAGGGCGACAGGCAGGTGCGGTGCGAATTCGGGGGAGTGGTTCGGTGGCAGTGACGCGAGCCTCTCCATGACGTTCGCGCCGCTTGTGGCGGCCCACTGGCGTGGGCCCACCGTGCCGACCATCCAGTAGCCCAGAGCGATCCCGGCGCAGCCGTGGATCTCCTGGCCGGCGTCGCCGTAGAGGCCGAAGTCCTCCGTCGCCATCGACGGCGCCCACGGCACGACCCGCTCGGCGCCCAGTACTTCGCGATGAGCCTCGCGCGTCGCCGCGGTCACCTCTGCGTCGGGGAGTGTGACGGGGGACCGTGAGACCACCGTGATCTCGGCATCTCGTGGGCAGCCGGACGCGGCCGATTCGGCCCGTACGACTCGCTCGACGGCGGTCACCAGACGGTCCAGCGATGCCGGGAACAGCGCGCGGACGGTGATTCCGAGCGAGGCGCTGTCCGGTACGACGCCGCTGTGCGTGCCGGCCTGGATCCGGCCGACGGTGACGGTGGTCTGCTCTGCGGGTGCGCTCTCGCGGGACACGATGCCCTGGAGCCGCAGTACCACCGCGGCCGCGGCGAGTATCGGATCCACTGTCAGGTGGGGCGCCCCGGCGTGCCCGCCCCGGCCGTGCAAGGTGACGTCCAGTTGGGCACTGCCGGCGAGCAGGGGCTGTCCGTATCCGTGGGCGACCATGCCGCCCAGGAGAGGGGCGGTGTGCTGGGCGAGCACCGCGTCCGGGCGGCCGAAGCGGGCGTAGAGGCCGTCCTCCAGCATGGCCCGAGCGCCGGTCAGCGTCTCTTCGGCGGGCTGACCGACGACCACCACCGTGCCCTGCCAGTGCGGCAGTGCACGGGCCAGCAGCGTCGCGGCGCCGAGCAGCGCGGCGACATGCAGGTCATGGCCGCAGGCGTGCATGCAGGGGCCCTGGGCGGCGTACGGCAGGCCGGTCCGTTCCTGGATCGGCAAGGCATCCAGTTCGGCCCGCAAGTAGACGCGCGGACCCTCTCCGTTGGTGAGGACGCCGACCACACCGTGGCCGCCGACGCCCCGCGTCACCGCGTACCCCTCCGCGGCCAGCGCGTCGGCGAGGCGGGCTGCGGTACGGGCTTCCTCACCGGACGGCTCCGGGTTCTGGTGGAGGTCCATCGCGAAGACGGTGAGCGGGCGCAGTACCGCGTCCGACTGCCGCAGGACGGAACCGTATTTGTCCGAGGGAAGGATCGCCGCTGTGTCCACCCGGACATGATCCGGCGCCCGGCCGGCCGGCCACTGTCAGGGCGCTGTCACCGGACGACAGCGCCCTGACAGCGGACGGCACCTGGATGCGTCAGTGGCGACCGGTCCAATGAAGGGGCCGAACACCCCGGGACCAGCCCGATGGTGTCCTCACCTCAGGAGTGACCATGGCTGACAAGTCGACCCTCGCCGCCCTCGCCGACGAGATCCTGGAGCTCGAGTCGGAGACCTTCGAGATCTCGGACTACTCGGACGCCAGCGAGGTCGTGCTCGCCGGTTCCACGAGCTGCTCCTCCACCTCGACCTGCTCCTCCACCACCAGCACCACCTCCTGCAGCGCCTGACTTCAGGCCCGCAGCACATCGGCGTCGGGCCTCGACGGACGCCGAAACGGCCGGGCGCCGCTCCGCACTCCCTCGGGAGCGGCGAGCGGCGACCCGGCCGTCGCCGTGTGACGTGTCAGGGGAACGGATGCGGAACCCGGCGGATCTCCCACCCCTCCAGGTCCGTGTCGCGCAGCCCGCCGCGGCGGGCCGCGGTCCGCAGCCGGGGCATACCGAGCGCGCGCTGCCGCGACCAGCCGAAGTCGATCGGCAGCAGCCCGGGCGCCAGCGCACACACCGTCCGCAGCCCCATGCGCCGCTGCTCCGGCGTGGTCTGGTCCACGACGATCACATCGAGCCCGGCCCGTATCAACTCGTCGCGGCACAGGGCCACATCGTCCGCCAGATCGCCGGAACGCGGCCGACCGGAGGCCTCCCACGACGCGTACATCTCCGCCATGGGGCGGACCGTCCCGGGTTCGTGGTACGGCGCCACATGCACCGCCATGTCGGGAAGGCCGTACAACTGGGCGTGGTCCTTCAGGTGCAGCACCTTGGTGAAGTCGGCGGCCATCGCCTCCAGTTCGCCCCGTCGCTCGCGTACCTGGCCCGGCAGGTGCGGAATGTACGTCAGCACCTCCGACAGGGCACCCTCCAGCGCCGACGCCGCGTCCAGCGAGGCGTCGGCGCCGAACGAGTACAGGCCCGGCCCGCCGTCACGCCGTACCGCCAGCCCGGTCACCACGGGTACGGCGAGGTCGATCCGGTTGTCGAAGGCGTGCACGTCGTAACCCTGCAGCGCCGCACGGTCGATCATGGCGCGGACGGTGGGGTCGCCGACCGTGGCCAGGTCGATCTCCGTCAACCGGGTCCCGCCGTACCAGGCGAGCAGGAAGGCGTCCCGCTCGATCAGTTCGAGCAGCGCGCCGAGCACCGCTTCCTCCAGACAGCTGCCGATCGCGCAGCCGTTGGAGCACTCGAAGACGAAGTTGTCCGCCGTCACCCCCGCGCTGTAGTGCACCAGGCGGGCCGGGACCAGCAGGGGGCGCTCGTCGCGCAGGGAGTAGCCCCACACCCACGGGATCGGCCGACCGGGGTCGAACGGGTCGACGAGCGGGTCGTCACGGTAGGTCTCCGGAGCGTAGAAGCCGCAGTCGGCAGGGTTGAGCGCGGCCTCGCCCAGACTGTTGTACGAGGCGCTGAGCAGCTTCGTTCCACGCCGTCGGTGGGTGCCGGCGTACCGCTCCAGGCCCTCCAGGAACGCCAGGTCGCGGCTGGCGGCGAACCCGTTGGCCTGGCCGCTCCAGGTCACGTCGGTCAGGCCCGCGTAGCCGCGCATGAACACGCTGCCGGCGACCGGCGCGGTGGTCGGCGAGGTGACATTGAGCCAGGTCCCGGCGCCGAGCAGACCGGTGACCGGGTTCGCGAGCGCCGCCGGTGCCAGCGGGTGGGAGGACGCCGGTCGTAGCCGGTAGCTGTCCTCGGCCGGCTTCGGCCGGCACTCCAGGGCGAGTGCGGCCGCCTGAGGGCTGTCCGTGCCGCCGGGGCCGCAGTGCGGGCACAACGGGTCGGCGTACAGCGGGAACGTCCGCACGGTCAGGGTCGCCACGTCCAGGCAGGACACCTGCGACAGCGCCCGGTCGGCGGACGTCTGTCCGGGCGGCACCGGTACCGGGGAGCCGGTGACCGCCTCATACAGGGCGTGCACCGCATCCGCGACGAACGCCGGCTGTTCGGGCCAGTGCGGGGCGAAGCTCCACGGTGTGCCCGTCTCCAGGGCGTCCCGCTCGGTGCGTGACCGCAGCCGCTGCCAGCGCATCGCAAGGCAGGTCCCGCAGGCCCGGGCGTCCGCGTCCCCGCCCCACGGTCCCACCAGCACCTCGCGGGAGGCGAGGTGCACCACGGCGGCGGGCCGCACCGAGGGGTGCGGGTCGTCCCGCACGTCACGCGCCCCGAGGAGCACCACCTCGGGGGCCTGGTCCGGGGCGCATCGCTCGGCCAGCGCCGATCGCAGCCGGCGCCCTGCCTCCTGAAGCGGCACGCCCTCGCGTACCACGGTGGTCGTCATGTGCGGTTGCTCCAGCGGAAGGTCTTCAGGCCGACGGCCGCGAAGACGACGGTGAAGCCGACGAGCGCGCCGCATCCGACGGCCACGTCACCGAGGCTGCCGTTGCCGGTCAGGGATGCGGAGACGGCGTCGTTGAAGTAGCGCAGCGGCAGTACCCGGGAGAGCGTCTGCAGCCAGGACGGCATCATGTCCAGAGGCAGGAACGAGCCGGACAGGAACGCCATCGGCACCATCAGGAAGTTCGCGATGGCGGCGACCGCCTCGGGCGTGTCGGCGTACGAGCCGATGATGACGCCGAGCGACAGGAACGCCGTGATGCCGAGCAGCAGCACGGGCAGCGCCAGCGGCCACCGGGAGTCCAGCGCCAGCCCGAACAGCGGCAGCAGCGCCACCGCGACGAACACCACGGCCTGTACGACACCGATGGCGAGCGCCAGTACGTAACGGGAGGCGAGCACCGTCGGCAGGCTCGTCGGCGTCATACGGATCAGGCGCAGCAGATCGTCGCGGCGCCACTGCATCAGCGTGAACGCGATGCCGAACACCGCCGCGTTGCCCACGCCCCAGGACATCACGCCGGGCGCGATGTACGAGATGTAGGGCCGGCCGGTCTCCTCGACCTCCTGACCACTGAAGATCAGCCCGAAGACCACCAGGAAGACCAGCGGGAAGGCGAAGGTGAAGAAGAGTGCGGCGGCGTCCCGGGCCTGGGACCGGTAGCCGGCCGCCGTCAGTGCCCCGTATGCGCTCATGCCTGGTGCTCCGTGTTCTGGGTGTGCTGGGTGTTCTCGTCTCCGGCAGCGGAGGTGAGCCGGAGGTAGACGTCCTCGAGGGTGGCCGTGCGGGTCAGTACGCCGTCCAGGCCGCCGAGCGCGTCGAGCGCCGACATCACCTTTCCGGACGCCCGCGTTTCCAGTACGAGGCTGCCGCCGCTCAGAACGGCGCGGTCCACGCCCTCGATCGCCTCCGCCTGCGCCACGGTCATCCGGTCCGGTGGCAGCAGCACCGAGGCCGCCGAGCCCGCGGCGCCGATCAGCCCGCGGGGGGAGTCCAGTGCGGTGACCCGGCCGTCCACCAGGATCGCCACCCGGTCGCAGAGGGCTTCCGCCTCGTCCAAGTGGTGCGTGGTGTACACGATGGTCCGGCCCGCCTCCTTCAGTCCGCGAAGGACGTTCCACAGATCGCGGCGGGCCTGCGGGTCGAGCGCGGCGGTGGGCTCGTCCAGGAAGATCAGCTCGGGGTCGTGGACCAGGGCGGAGGCGATGGCCAGCCGCTGACGCTGCCCGCCGGAGAGGTCCTCCACGCGGGTGCCCCGCTGCTCCGTCAGTGCCACGGCCTCCAGCGTCCGCTCGACCGCCGTGCGGTCCGCGCCGTAGAGGGCGGCGACGGTCGCCAGGTGCTCATGTGCCTTCAGGCGCACGAAGAAGGCCGAGGACTGGGTCTGGACACCGAGCCGGGGCAGCAGCGCGACATTGCGTGGCCAGGGGGAGCCGCCCAGTACGCCGACGGTGCCCGAGTCGGCCTGGCGCAGGCCTTCCATGATCTCCACCAGGGTGGTCTTGCCCGCGCCGTTGGGCCCGAGCAGGCCGAAGAACTCGCCCCGGGCGATGCGCAGCGATACGCCGTCCAGCGCCTGGCGGGTCCCATAGCGCTTGCTCACCCCCTCGACGTGGACGGCGGCGTTCATCGCGCGGTTGCCGGGGTCCGCCGGCACGGTTTCCGTCTCCGTCATGAACAGCTCCTCGAAACAGGCCCGTCAGGGGGCGAGCAGAACAAACACGGCCGTGACCGACGCGGCCGCGATCAGACAGACCAGAACGGACGAGCCGATCCCGTATGCCATGTACAGAACCCGCGCCCGGCGCGGGTAGCCGGCCGCGGCCTGCCGGTCACGCAGCCGCAGTCTCAGGTAGCGCCCACTCTCCGGGGCATAGTTGGACACACCGAGCACGTGGGAGAGCATGGTGTATCCGTCCAGCGGAGGCAGCGGCAGCAGGTTGACCAGTGCCTGAACGCTGCCCAGCAGAAGCAGTCCCGACAGCACCCGGCGGGTGGGATCGCCCGTCTCCAGTGCCGCCCACCAGACGGCGAAGGGCAGCAGGAACAGCAGGTTCGCGAAGGCGCCGGCCGCGCCGATCGCCAGCTGATGCCAACGACTGCGGAGAAAACGGTAGTCGTCCACCCGGCAGTACATGATCGCGACGGGCAGCCGCCAGCGCAGGCCGATCTCGCTCACCGTGCCGCCGTGGTGCCGGGCCGCGACTCCGTGCGCCAGTTCGTGGCCGCCGGTGCTCAGCCACAACAGGGTGAACACGGCGAGCAGAGCGACCGGTTGGTGGAAGAGCCACCAGGTGTCTCGCACGAGCGTGCCGAGCCCTGCGGCCAGGACTGCCTCCATGGCCAGACAGAGCACCAGCAGCGGCAGCAGAACCTGCCGGTGCCACAGCGGGCGCAGCGCGCGGTGCATCAGTCCGGTGGTCGCGCCGGCGTCGGCGACCAGACGCAGGCTGCCCCGGTAGAGGTTGCCGGTGAGGGACGGCGCGGACGGGGCGGACGGCGTGGGCGGTGTGGTCGGCACCTCGCGGGGTGGTGCGCCGGCGAGCAGCCGTTTGGTGCCGAGCAGCCCCAGCAACTGCCTCCAGTTGGCCTCACCCAGCCGTCGCCCGAAGGCGGAGGCGTACTCGTCGCCGATCTCCTCCAGGCTCCTCTCCCCGTCCAGCCGGGAGATGAGGAAGTACTCCTTCGGCCCGACCTCGAAGGCGGAACCGTTCGCGGGGTCCCTGATCAGGTGTACGGTGGCCGGTCCGCGCAGCAGCGGCGCGCTGAGCAGGACATCCGGCCGCAGCCGTGGACGGTGGGTGAACACCTCGGCCCCCTCGGGGCTCATGAGGCGGCCTCCGTCGTGCTTCTGGCGCCGGAGCGCAGGACCCGCCCGAGAATGTGGGAGAGGTACGCCTCATCGCGGATCGTCACATGCAGCCGGTTGTTGGTCATATGCATGTACGGCGACAACAGCAGAGGCAGGGCGACCGCCGGGTCGGTGACCTGCTCGTCACGGGTGCCGTCCCAGGAGCGGAAGACCAGGCCGCCCGCCTCGGCCAGGGCGACGGCCCTCTCCCGCAGCTCCAGGCAGTGCGCCGCCCAGCCGCGCAGGAAAGCCGGCAACCGGTCGAGCCGGCCCGCGGCGACGGCCCCGCGGATCTCCTCGAAGCGACGGCCCAGGCGTGGCGCCATCTCGGCGTAGTTGCGGTCGTACTCCGACGAGCCGATGAAGCCGGTGCCGGGGAAGGCGCGGTGCCAGAATTCGTAGTACCGCTCCAGATAGCCGGCGAGTTCGTCGTCGTCGGGCAGGAAGCAGCCCGCCATAACCATCATCAGCTGCGCCGACGTCCCCAGCAGCACAGTGCGCAGGTGCAGGTTCATCGTGCCCAGGCCGTCGATGACGAGATCGCTGGAGTGCGCGAAGTGCCACTCCGCCAGGGCGACGCCCGCCGGACCGCCGTACTTGCCGTACTCGGGTTCGTACGGCTCGTAGGAGCGGGAGTTGTTCGGACGCAGCCGCATCCGGCCGTCCTCCGCCATGAAGTCGCCGCGGTCGCCCTCCGGAAACTCGATCTCGAAGAGCGTGTTGTAGAACTCGTTGAGGAAGCCGGAGTCGACCTCGTAGAGCGCCGGCCGGCTGCGCAGGAAGGCGTCTACGGCCTCCTCGGTCCGGCGGCGTACCTCGGGCGTCGCCTCCTCGGTCGCGGGCTTCAGGCGGAGCCGCACATGCGGGCCCTCCAGCCAGTAGTTGATGAAGAAGTGGCCGGCGAGCAGCCCGTCGTCCCTGAGTCCCGTGATCAGCGGTCCGACACAGCTCACCAGCAGGGGCTGGGGGTTGGCGGCGTAGAAGATGTGCATGGCCTGCCACGCGCCTGGGGAGGGGTTCAGCTCGGACACGGGGTGTTCTCCTCGGTGCGTCGGGTGGCGGTGAAGGTCTCGACGGAGAGCTCGGCGACATGGCTGCCCCGCTCGGACACGACGTGCAGACCGTTCTCGGCGGGCAGCATCTCGCGCAGCTCGACCCGGTCGTCCGGCGACTTGACCAGCGCCTCGAAGGCGGTGAGCGACAGGAAACTGTCGAAGTCGACGTACTGCGGCTTGGCGCCCGCGCCGCCCCGTGGGCCGTTGGAGACGGTGGCGAAGACCCGGGCGGGCAGGCCGTGTTCGCGGCGCCAGCGTCGCCACGCCAGGAACACCTCGTCCTCCGGCGTACCGGCGGGACGGATCGGGAGGGACGCGGCGGTCGTGGACCAGCCGCGTCGGGCCAGGACGAGGTTGCCGTGCCGGACACGCGGGCGGCGGGTGACGCCCTGGTGCGCCGGGCCGTGCGGGACGCCGGACCAGACGTCCAGCGGCGCCATCGACGTCGGAGACAGCAGCAGCAGCGTGCGCGGAGTCTCCGGCAGGGCGAGCGGCACGAGGTAGCCCAGGTACACGGGGATGACCTCGCAGCCGAGGCGCGCGGAGCGCAGCACCAGGCGGTCCTCAGCCTCGTCGTGGCTCAAGTGCAGATCGTCCAGGTGGATGCGGCGGTCCTCGGGGACACTGCTCGCCTCGCCGGGACAGACGATCTGGTAGTCGGTGAGGCGTCCGTGGAGGTTGAGGTTGCTGGTCACGGGGCCGCCGGTGAGCTCCGCGAGGACCGCTCCGGGCGGGGTGAGACATACGGCCTGGTCCCGCAGCAGGTCCGAGACGCCCGGTCCGGGGCCGTCGTCCCAGACGTGTGTGAAGCGGCTGAACGGGAACGACAGTCCGCCGTAGGAGCGGTTGAGCACGAGCAACGGCTCACCGTCCTCGGAGGTCACCTGCAGATGGTGGCTGCGCGGAGCGAACGTGGCTTCCAGGCCGTCGAGTTCGGCCGCAACCTCGGCGAGGTGTCTGTCCTCCAGAACGACGTCGGCCTCACCGGCGTGCTCGGCCCACAGCGCGCGCATCCGGCCGATGAAGGCCTGCCGACCTCGGTCCACGGCCTTGATCTCCGCAAGGCCCAGCCAGTTCTCCTCCGGTACGTAGTCGCCGTTCGGGTCGAAGGGAGCGCGCTTGGCTGTGAAGGAGAGGTACTGGTCGAAGAAGTCCTCATGGAGGTCGTGGACGAGACCGAGCAGGTCGTCACACCGGCCGCCCTTGCCGTAGCGGGCAAGGAAGAAACCCTTGAACGTCACCCGCTGCGGCAAGGTCAGGTCGAACGCCGGGAGGATCCGCTCGACGGAGCGCAGCGCCCCGCCGTCCGCGCCGGTCCAGGCGCCCAGCCCGCACGAGATGTCGTCGCCCGCATCGGCGTCCTCGTAGAGCAGGGTCTGCGGCAGGGACACCTCATGGGCGCCCAGCAGCCGCTGAGCGTCACCGAGGGAGACCCGCAGCCGGTGCAGCAGGTGTGCGCGTCCCGTAGGGTTCGCGTTCGGGTACGCGTCGATCAGCGAGGCCGCGGTGCCGAGTGCTCCGGCGAGTTCGGCTGCCCAGGGCCGCTCCAGTGCCCGCAGGGCGTCCTGGAAGCCACGCAACGGGTCGGACGTGTGCACGTCGGTGTCCAGACAGGGGACGCGGATCATGCCGAGTTGCAAAAGGGCCGACACGTACGACTCACCGAGCCGGGCGTCCTCGCCGTACTCGGCGCAGAGCCAGCTCACCAACTCGCCGTAGCGCAGATCCTGCTCGCTCAGCAGCGCGATGAGCCGGTCCAGCGTCCCACTGCGCCGCAGGAAGAACAGCCGGTCCTTGACCGCGTCGAAGGTGACCGCCGCGTCGTCGTCGCCCGTGGTCACCCAGCGGCGCACGTACCGCACGCGGTGGTCGTCGCTGCCCCAGCCCGACGCGAGGCGGACGGGGAGGTCGGCGCGCAGAGCCGGGGAAGCGAGAATCCGCTCGGCGAAACGGGCCAGCACGACGACGTTCAGCCGTACCCGGCCCCGCCACTCGGCGCGCAGGCGCACGGAGGGACCGTCGCCGTCGTCGAAGGTCCCGAGGGCGACGCCCGTGAACGTGCTGAACGGGCTGGTCTTGCAGACCGTCCGGTACAGGTACGACAGCACCGAACGCTCCACCTTCCGCAGCCGCTTGTCGGGGCGCACCCCGCTGCCGAGGCGCACATACGGCTCCAGGCGGGCTTCGAGCGTCGGCGATGCCAGGAGGATCCCGTCGCGCAGCCGGTCCTCGTCGAGCAGCGCCCGCAACACGGCGCGCGTTCCGGCAAGTTCCCCGCTCAGCAGCGCGGCTCCCCGGTGGCGCAGCTCGTCCAGCGCGCGCCGGCCCCTCAGCCATTGCCGGGTCTGCTCGGCCACGGTGGCGTCCAGCGCCTCGATCAGGGGGAGTGCGGACGTGCCCCCCTTGGGCAGCCGGTTGTTGAAGACGTCCCGGCGCAGCGCGAGCAGGTGACGGCGCCGCCCGCCCTCGTCATCAGGGAAGGCCCGCTCGGCGGCCGGTACGAGCGCGTGGAGTACGTCGCTCAGTTCCCGGCCCTGTTCCAGCAGGTCCTCCTCGGCGGACAACACGTCGTCGGCCCAGCGGACGCTGTCGGGGCAGCGCAGGTCGCGGACGGTCTCGACGGGCAGCCCGGCCACTCGCAGAAGGAAGCGTCGGCCGGGCTGCCAACTGGTTCTCGGTGTCATGACAGCTCCCGGTCAGGCGATGTCGGAGCGGAAGTCGGCGGGGTGCGGCCGCTCGTTGCCGAGCAACATGATCAACAGAGGCGCTTCCCCGGTGCCCTCCAGTCCGAGCTTCTCGACGTAGGAGATGTTGTCGAAGCCGAGGGCGACGCCGGCGCCGAGGCCGAGCGCGGCCGACGCGGTGTAGAAGGTCTGCGCGATCGCACCGACGGTGGCGTTGACCAGCCGGTACCCCCGGTCGCCGACGGCGTCGAGGACCGCCGTCGTGCGCAACGTGGGGACGATGACCGCGCCGGCCTGTTCGAGGTTGTAGTTGGACAGGAAGTAGTTCTGCTGCAGGAACGAGCCCGGAGCGCCCGGTGTCACCAACCGCAGTGTGTGCGTGTCGGGTTCGTAGGCGTAGGCGCCGGGATCGACGCCCTCGACATGGTTGACGAAGGCGTACAGCCGTGCCTGCCGAGGTGTGCCGTCGGGATCGGCGTCGCTGCCGATCCGGGCCTCGGCGCAGGCGGCGAGCGTGGTGGCCAGCTGCGCCGCGGTCACCGGGACGGCCGCTTCGAAGCGGCCGAAGCTGCTACGGCGCGTACGCAGTGCCGTACGCACGTCGACCTCGGGGAACGCGGCGGGCGGCAGCGCAACCGGCTGTGCGGCCCCGGTCGGGGCGGCCGGCGCGCAGATGTCGAGCGCGCCCGGCGCCGGCCGGTCGGTCGCGTGCTCCGCCGTCGCGCGGTGGATGCGATGCAGCGTGTCGAAGTCGAGCACGGTCCGGGACCGCTCGAGATCCCGTCGGCGCACGGCGGCGCCGCCGCCTGCCTCCGAGGCGTCCGAGGTGGCCTGTGGTGCGTCCCAGAGCAGCGGTACGACGGCGAAGAGCCCTTCCTCGTCCTCGCCCAGGCCCAGCAGACCGGCCAGCCGTGCCTCGTCGAACCACAGGGCGGGCGCCAGACGCAGCCCACGGGCACGCGCCCAGATGTGCCAGGTCTGCAGCAACGCCCCGACGTCCATGCTCACGGCGTGGAACGAGAAGCTGTTGTACTTGAACGCGTTCTGCCAGTACTTGACGCCCAGCACCAGGTACTGGTCCGTCGCCGCGCCGTGCGATCCGAGCGCCGCGCGCACCTCGCCGCTCACCTCGCCCACCAGCAGCCGCTGCATGGAGTGGTGCGGTGGGGAGTAGTAGTGCACTCCGGGGGTGAGCGGTCCGGACGGTCCCGAGACCCAGTAGACGCTCACGGGGTACAGGCCGCCTCCGGAGGCGGTGCCCCGGGACCAGTTGGCCTGCGTGTAGTGGGGCAGGGCAGCGAGGTCGGTGTTGGCCTGGACGCCGAGGCGCCTGCCCACCAGCCCGTAGGAGTCCAGGAGCATGCCGGACAGCAGGGGCAGGGTGAAGAGCTGTGCCGTGCCCGGGTGGCCGTTGGGCAGGCAGCCGGCCGTGACTGTGGCGTGCGCGGGATACGGCGCGTCGGGCAGCGGGAACGACTCGGCCCCCGGGTAGTGCTTCGCCTTGCGCGGCCGGTCCGCCCAGTCGGGCACGAAGTCGGCCGGCTCCATCGGTATGCGGCCCCGGTGCATGATGGCCGTCGCGTATTCATGGGCGTAGCCCACGGAAGTCTCCTCTTGTCTGGCGTGAGGACGGGGAGGGGTGCGGGTGGGTGCTGTCACGGGAAGGGATGCGGGGCCGGGTTGAGGTCGGCCGCCTCCAGGTCCCCCTCGCGCAGTCCCGCCTCACGCAGGGCGGTGCGCAGCCGGGGCATGTCCAGGGCACGCTGACGCGACCAGCCGAAGTCGATCGGCAGCAGGCCCGGAACGAGCACGTTGAAGGTGTGCAGCCCCAGCAGCCGCTGCTCGGGCAGGGTCTGGTCGACGACCACCACGTCGAATCCGGCGGCGACGACCGCGGCGACACAGCGCTCCAGGTCGTCCCGCAGATCGGGCGAGGCAGGCGCACCGGAGGCGTCCGGCCACCCGAGGTCGGCGACCGCGAGCGGTGGCCCGGTGACCGGAGCACGCAGCAGGAAGTCGGCGTGGACACCCATCTCGGGGATGCCGTAGACCAGCGGGTGGTCGTGCAGGGCGGTCACCCGCGAGAAGTCCGCTGCCATGCCGCGCAGCCTGGCCTCGTCGCGCTCGGACCTGCCCCGCAGATTGACCGCGTCGGTGGCGATCTCGCACAGCGCCGCATCCAGCGCGGACTCCGGGTCCAGCCCGGCGCCCGCACCGAAGCACATCCGGCCCAGGCCGCCGTCCAACCGCTCCGCGACGCCGGTGACGACGGGGATCGGGAACGTGATGCGGGTGTCGAAGAACCGGGCCCGGTAGCCGTACATCGCCAGCCGGTCCACCATGTGCCGGGTGGCGGGGCGGGCACTGGTGGCGTGGTCGATCTCCGGCAGCGGCTGCTGCCCGTACCAGGCGAGAAGGAAGGCATCCCGTTCGACGACTTCCATCAGGCCGAAGTAGACGGCCTCCTCGACACAGCCGCCCGACGCACAGCCGTTGGAGCTCTCCTGGACGAACCGGTTCTCCAGGCCGCCTGCGTGATAGTACGTCAGGATCTCCGGCACCAGCCGGGGCTCCCGGTCACGCAGGGAGTAGCCCCACACCCACGGGATCTCGCGGTCCGGGGCGAACGGCACGACGTGCGGGTTCTCCCGGTGGAAGGCGTCCGAGTAGACCCCCACACGCCTCGGGTCGACCGCGTCGGCGCCGAACTCGTCGAGCGTTCCGGTCACCGTGGTCCGCTTGCCGCGCGCCCGCATGCCCGCGTACCGCTCGAGCCCTTCGAGGACCCCGATGCGCGCCGATGTGCCGAAGGAGCCCGCGTGTCCGCCCCAGAACGTCTCACGCAGGTACTCCCCGGAGCGCATCGAGAAGCAGCCGATGGTCGCCGACGTCGACGTCGACGACACGTCATGGACGACGGACGGTCCAAGGGCCCCGCACACCGGGTTCGCGAAGGCCGCCACGTCGATGTCGTACGCCTCGATGCTCCGCAGCCGGAAGGTCCCCGGCGCGTGCTTCGGTGCGGGGGCCAGGGTGACGACGGCGCCCTCGGACGTGTCGGGGACGGGCCGGGAGCAGGCCGGGCACTGGGGGTCGGGGACGAGGGGGTAGCGGCGGGCCGACAACGTTTGCAGGTCCAGTACGTGGATGTCCGGGAACGGCTCGCCCGCCGGAGTCACCCGCGCCTGCGCCACCAGCGAGGCGAGTGCCTCGGCGGCGAACGGGACGGCATACGGCCAGGACCCCGACTCGTGTGTGACGCCGCCCAGTTCGAGGGCGTCGCGCAGCGCCACCGAACGGACCGCCTGCCAGCGCCTGGTCAGGCACTGCGGGCACGGCGGCCTGTCGTCGGAGAGAGGGCCGACCACGGCCTGCCGCGCGTACAGGTGCACGGGGACGGTGCCCGGCGCGCAGGGGCTGAGCGCCTCCGTGAACGCGTCGCCGAAGCCCAGCGCGCGTACCGCCACGGCCACGTCACCGTGGCCGTGCCCGTCCAGGGCCGTCCGCAGCAGGCCGGCCATGAGCCGCACCGGGCTCGGTCCGGGGGCCTCCGGCGCGGTGGCCGGCCTGTCCGTGGTGCTAAGCGACACGCCGGGCCTCCGACGTCAGCAGTACGCGCACCACGTGGACGCCGGCACGCTCCAGGTCCGCGGAACCCGTCGGCGTCACCAGGGCGTCACGGCGCTGTTCGCCGAGCCGACGCAGCACGTCCGTCCACGACGGCGCCTCAGTCGCCCCGGCGGTCACGGTCACGGTCCCGGTGACGGCCAGCGCACGCGGATCGAAGTCGCTGAGCAGCGGATCCCCGTACGAGGTCCCCTGCGCGAGGCCCTGCTGCTCCAGCTGGACCTCCCCCACCAGGTCACGCAGCGCCGCCGCAGCCGCGGCCGGGTACGACAGCTCGGCCGCCACCGCCCAGCGGGCCCCGGACCGGGCCAGCACCACGGCCACCCCGGAACGCTCCCGCTCTCCGAGGTCCAGCAGCTCTGTCTCGACGCCGAGATTGGCGGCGGAGCTCAGCAGGAAGGTGAGTTCGGGATCGGCGTCGGCAGGAACGGCGACACCCGGCACCCCGGAACCGCGTATCGCCCGCTGGAGCGCGTCGTACGCGAGGGCCGACAGCATGCCCTGCGCGGCGGCGTCGGTCGCACTCGCCCCCGCGCTCATACCGGCCCTCGTGGCTTCGAAGAGCCGGTCGCGGTTGCCGGCACCGAACGGACGGACGGCTCCCTCCGGCACCAGGAACCGCTCCTTGGTGAGCAGGGAAGTGGCGGCGACCCAGCCGCGTACGTCGGCCTGCGCATCCCCGATGCCGGTCCAGGTGCCGAACCCGGCCGGGGCCAGGCGGACGGAGGGCTCCGGCGCGCCGGTGCGCCTGTGAGGGACGGTGTGCTCGGCGTAGGTTTCGGCGGCGCGGTGCAGGGCGCGCAGCCGGGCGCCCGCCACGTGATGGACGTCGGCGGCGCCGATGCGGCGGGTGTGGCCGTGGCCGAGGCCGAGCTCCACGACGCTGAGCTTGAGCGGTGTCTGCGTGATGTCCTCGTCGTCGTAGCCGGTGAACACACCGGCGTGCGGCCGCAGCAGTACCGAGCGGCGGTTGAGCTCCTCCACCAGGGCGTCCGCCTCGCGGGCGGTGTCGACGGTGGGCAGCGCGAGTGCGCCCGTGTCCAGGCTCGCCAGATCGATCTCGGGGGAGTCCGCCTCCGCGTCGTCCGCGCACCAGGGACACCGGGGATGGGGCAGGAGCGGCTCCGAGGTGACGTCGAGCGACTCCATGTCCTGGATGATCAGCTGCCCGGCGGTCTCGGCGGGCAGCGCCCCCGTCGCCGTCTTGAACACCTCGTAACCGAGCAGGTTGCCGAGCATCGCGGCCAGCGGCCGGCCGGGGTGGACTCCGGGGACCTGCGTCGCAGTCGGCAGGTCCAAGGCGAGGGAACTCCACACGTCGGCGGCCTGTGCGGCGCCGTCGCCCGTTCCCAGGCGCAGCACGGCGCACGCCCAGCATCCCGTGGTCTGCGCGGACATCGACGGACCGACGATCGCGTGGCGGCCGAACGACCAGGCCGGTATGAGGGTGCGGCCCGTGGGCACTCCGGCGCGCAGCAGCGGGAACACGACGCGGGGAGCCTCGGGTCCGCCCGTGACGACGACGACGTCGTATCCCTCGACGGCGGCCCAGGTGAGTGGTGCGGAGGCGGCGAGTTCGTGGATGTCGACGGGGCAGCCGTCGGCGTCGGCGGCCGTCGCCTCGTCGGTGATCCCGTCCAGGTCGAGCCGCGGCAGTACACCGATGGCGGCGCTGCCATTGCGGAGCAGGCTCAGGACGCACCAGCGTGCCACGAGGTCACTGCCGACGACGGCCACCCGGGTGTCGCGGAAGCGCTGGAAGCGCCGCGCAGCGTCGTCGGCGTAGTGGTCGGCGTAGGCGATCTGGGCCGCGTAGCGACGCGCCACGTCGTCGGACGGCTCGGGCCCGTCGAATGCCTCCGGCGAGGGTCTGGGCGGGACGGAGCGGGCGAACTGCCGCTCGTACAGGGTACCGACGAGTTCGCCGACCATCGCACGCTGTCGGTCGCCGAACCCCTTGCAGATCTCGGCGACGGTGTGTTCGCCGTTGAGGTGCGGCACGAGCAGGGTGGCGAAGCGGTACGCCGACTTGGCCGTCAGGCGGAAGCCGCCGTCGGCGTTGTGGAAGAGGACGCCGTCGGGGGTCTCGGTGAACAGGACATCGCGCCGGATGCGGGGGCGGGACGCTGCGACGGCTTCGTACCGTGCGGAAGGCATGCTGATGTCACCTCTGGATGGGGGCCGGGTGGTAGGGGTGGCCGGGCGTCCGCTGGAAGGGGACAGGCGAGAGCGTCGGCCGGTGGGTGGTCGCCGTGGTCAGCCAGGGGGCGCCGTGGTGCCGATGTGGAACCGTGGCGGGGCCGTCCCATGCCGACGCGCGTAGATTTTGAGCAGATCGTGGATGCGGTACGGCTTGGGCGGGCCTTCCTCGACGAATCCGGCGTCCGCCAAGTGTTCGAGGAGCTCGTCCGACATGTCCGGCGGCGCCGGACGGGCGGTTCGGATGTCGTCGCGCTCCATGGCCAGCAGCAGGAACGCCTCCCTCAGCTCGGGGCTGAGCCGGCGCAGCGCCGCCTCGAACACGTGGGGTACGGACATGAGTGGCTCGTCCGCCAGCGAGAGCCTGTTCGGCAGATCTGCGGCCAGCCACGCGGCGCAGTCGTCGATGCCGAGGCCGGGACGTGTCAGCAGACGTGCTGCGGCGATCCGGAGGCTCAGCGGGAAGTGACCGCAGAGCCGGGCCAGTTCACGGGCGGCTTCGGGTTCCTGGGCGACCCGCTCGACGCCCAGAGTGCTGATCAGCAGTTGATGCGACTCCTCCGGGGCGAGCGTGTCGAGGCGGTGCACGACCCCGCCGTGGGTGGCGATCAGGCCGGCCAAGCGGCGTCGGCTGGTCACCACTGCGACGCCCTCGCCGGGGGAGGGGAGCAGAGGGCGTATCTGCTCCGAGCTCACCGCGTCGTCGAGGACGAGCAGGCGGCGTCCGGCTCCGTTCACGGGCGGAAGCTGGGCTCGGGCCTCGGCGGCGTCGAGCGGACTGCCGTCCGCACGGGTCATGGCGAGCGTGAAACAGCCGCCGGGAAAGGCGTCCTGAGCCAGGTGGGCGGCCTGCAGGGCGAGAGCGGTCTTGCCGATCCCGGGGGCTCCGGAGATCACCACCGGCCAGGTGCCTGGGCCGTCTGCAATCAACGCGCCTTGCAGGGAAGCGAGTTGTTCCGTGCGGCCGGTGAAGCAGGGGACGGGGGCCACTGTGGCGACGGTGACCGGCATCGTGGACACCGTCGGTACCGGAGACGAGGCGAGGGTCGGTGCCGGGGGAGCGGGGGACTGTTCCGGGGGAGCGAGGGACTGTGCCGCCGCGGCGGACCGTACAGGGAGAGGCGCATCCGGCGACCTCGACCTCGGCGCACCCACCTCGCCCGACGGGAGCATCGCCTTCGAGCGGGCTCCCGCCTCGATCGCGGGGAGGGTGGGGGCCGGCGGGATACCGAGATCCTCGCCGCGAAGGATCGCCAGTTCCAGGCGTTGCAGGGAGGCGCCCGGATCGATCCCGAACTCCTCCTTGAGCCGCTCCTTGACGGCTCTGATCTCCGCAAGGGCCTCGGTCTGGCGCCCGGTTCGGTAAAGGATCTCGATCAACTGCTCGGAGAACCGTTCCCGCTCCGGGTGGCGTTTCGCCGCCTCCCAGACCTCTGACAACACCTCGCGACATCGCCCGCGTGCCAGTTCGATGTCACAGAGACGTTCCAGTGCCCTCAGACGCTCCTCGGTCAGCCGGGGTGCCTCGTCGCGGTGGAGCATGTGCGACGACACGTTCGCCAGCACCGGCCCATGCCACAGTGCGAGCGCCTCTCTGAGCACGTACGACTCGGTCTCGTGGTCGCCGATGGATTCCGCCGAGCGGACCAATTCGCGGAAGCGGACGAGGTCGAGGGTCTCGCGGTCCATTCGCATCCGGTATCCGCCGGGGACCGCCTCGATCGTGTCGTTCGCGATCCCGTACTTCGCGAAGACCCGCCGTAGCCGCAGAACGCAACTCTGCAGGGCGGCTCGCGCCGTGGCGGGGGGTTCGGTGTCCCAGACGGCACGCACCAGATACTCGGTCGACACGGCCGCGCCGGAGTGGATGAGGAGGGCCGCCAGCAGGCTCGTCGGCTTGGACGGCTGTAAGACGGCGGCGTGCTCGCCATCGGCGATGCTGAGCAGGCCTAGCAGCTGGAACCGCATCCTGTTAATCGCTCCGTTTGTTTGCTGACGGTCCGGGCGGGCGGCTGATCCAGCTCGCTGCCGGGACCGACAGGAATACGAGTGCAAAGGTCCGGGGTGCTGACGGCTTTTTGGCGCTCGGTGATCAGAGAGGAATCGCGGAACGGGGTATGGCTCACTGGCACCAGTCATCCGGCCCCTTTGTGGGGTGCCTTTCATGCAGGCGCCAGCGGATACCTTAGTGATGGCTCGGAGCTACGTCGATCCCCGCGTTCGGGCAAATCAAGCGGGCGCCGGAATTGCGTCGCATGCCTTGGATGCTGTACTTGATCCGTTTGTCCAGCCTGTCTCGGTGGTCGTGAAGTACCCATGTGGGGCGGGGAGTTCTGGGTGCGCTCCGCCCGCCGCGCTGCCGCCGCTCGCTGCCGGCTCGCCGGGCAGTACCTCGACGGGAAGATGAGTTTCTCTCTGCTTCATTTCCGTTGCGATCGCGCGGCGGCATTGCGCCGAGTGAATTCTCCGCGGGTTACTTGGAGTAGCAAAGCGAGTCTTCAAAGTTGAGCGGTGCGGAGGCAATCCCAGGAAGTTTGCCTCGATTTTGCATGTGGGTCCGCCGCTTGCCTACGGACCCTTTACTGAACCTGTTCCATCTCCTGGACACGGCGGCCGTCGCCGGCGCTCTGTGGGACCTGTAGTGAACCGGTTCCAGCGCCGCCTGATCGCGCAAGATCTGGGCCTTGATGTGCGTCACACGCGTGGTGTGGTGATGTTCTGGGCGGGCGCTCATGACATCGGGAAGCTGAGTTCCTTCCAGCGGTGCGAGCCGGCCGCGTGGTCCAGTGTCGGGTACCCGGTGTCGGCGTACTCCTCTGAGTGCTCCGTTGACGGCGTCGCAGCTGTACGTTTTACGCCATGGACATGGAAAGACTGAGGGCCGAGGGCCGGGCCCTCATCGACCGAAACTGTTTCATGACCCTGGGAACCGCGAACGCCGACGGCGAACCCTGGGCGTCCCCGGTCTACTACGTGGCCGACGGATACACGACGTTCTACTGGATCTCGTCGCCCGAGGCGACCCAGGTCCGCAACATCGCGGCACGGCCCCAGGTCGGCATCGTGGTGTTCAACTCGCAGCAGGCGCCGGGCTCGGACGAAGCGGTGTACATGTCCGCCACGGCGAGCGAGCTGACCGGGGACGAACTGGACCGGGGCCTGGAGATCTACCTGGACAAGGCACCGTTCAGCCGGGGCCCCGACGTCTTCCGGCCCTCCGGCCGGTACCGGGCATACCGGGCCACGGTGACCGAACACTTCATGCTCTGCCCGCAGGCGTCCAGCGAGCCCTGCCCCGAGCACGGCCGTGTCTCCGATCACCGCATGGCAGTGTCCCTGTGACGCCGAGCCTTCAACATCGGGGCCGTGCGCACCCGTACGGCCGAAGCCCCGGCCATGTGCCCTGCGGAGGGCACATGGAGCCACGATGCTGAGGAAGGTCATTCCGGCCGGCCTTCGCTCCAGCGGTTGCCATGACACTCCGCCGTGTTCACTGAGCCTCTCTTTCATCCTGAAATGCCCGGTCTGCGTGTACGAGGATCTGTCTGGTGAGGCAGGCCTGGACGATGCCGTCGGCGCGGGCGGAGGTCAGGTCGTGGGTACCTGCGGGCGTCACGCGGGAGAACCGCAGTGGTGTGCCGGCCGGGGCGGCGATGACCTGGTCGTTCATGCCGTGCTTGCGGTGCTTCATCGAGTGGACGTCCAGGGTCTGCTCGAGGGAGCCAGGCCAGGCAACATGCTCAACGAGCTTGTGCGGGACGTCGAGCGTGGCAGACATCCAGCCGGAGCTCGGTTGACGGTTTGCCGGGCCGGGGCGAGGCCGCGTCCCGGCCGGGTGCGCGGTCGGCGAGCAGGTCGGCACCGGCCATCGTGCAGGCGTGCCCGTGCCGAGGGAGATACCCAACGGGCCGGCGAGCGGGACGAGCGTGCCGTGCCGGCGCAGGGACACCGGACCGACCAGGTTCACTCGTCAGGCGACAGAGGCGACAGAGGCGACAGAGGCGACAGAGGCGACAGGGGCGAGGCGGTGTTGCTGCCGTGCGTATGCGGTTTCAATACGCGGACGATAGGTGCCCGCTCGTAGCATCGAGAGTATGCGTGTGCTGATTGTCGAGGACGAGCCTTACATGGCCGAAGCCATCCGTGACGGCCTGCGCCTGGAGGCGATCGCGGCCGATCTCGCGGGCGACGGCGACAGTGCCCTGGAAATGCTGAGTATCAACAGTTACGACATCGCCGTCCTCGACCGCGACATCCCCGGCCCTTCCGGTGACGAGATCGCCAAGCGGATCGTCGACTCGGGCAGCGGCATGCCGATCCTCATGCTGACCGCGGCCGACCGGCTCGACGACAAGGCATCCGGCTTCGAACTCGGCGCCGACGACTACCTCACGAAACCGTTCGACCTGCGGGAACTCGTCCTCAGGCTCCGGGCGCTCGACCGCAGGCGTGCCCACAGCCGGCCCCCGGTCCGTGAGATCGCGGGGCTGCGGCTCGATCCGTTCCGACGCGAGGTCTACCGGGACGGCCGCTACGTCGCGCTGACACGCAAGCAGTTCGCCGTACTCGAGGTCCTGATCGCCGCCGAGGGGGGTGTCGTCAGCGCCGAGGAACTTCTGGAGCGCGCCTGGGACGAGAACGCCGATCCGTTCACCAATGCTGTCCGCATCACCGTCTCGGCACTGCGCAAGCGTCTCGGTGAGCCGTGGGTCATCGCCACGGTCTCCGGCGTCGGCTACCGGATCGAGGCACAGCCGCGGGCCGGAGGCGAGCGCGAGAAGCATGGATAGAGCGCGTGGGATGAGTGCCCGCCTCAAGCTCACCCTCAGCTACGCCGGATTCGTCATGCTCGCCGGTGTCCTGCTGCTCGCCGCCGTAGGAGTGTTCCTCCTGCGGCAGGGGTGGTTGCAGACCAACGAAGAGGGGGCGTGGAAAAGCAACCCGGTCGTCGACTTCGTGCAGGGTTTCGCGCCGACGGCAGCCGCGGTCATGGTGTTCCTCCTCGTATTCGGCCTCCTGGGAGGATGGGTCCTCTCGGGCCGTATGCTTGCGCCCCTGGCTCGCATCACCCACGCCACCCGCACGGCCGCCAAGGGATCGCTCTCGCACCGTATCCGGCTGCCGGGCCGCCAGGACGAGTTCCGAGAACTTGCCGACGCCTTCGACGCGATGCTCGCACGGCTTGAAGCACACGTCGCCGCGCACCAGAGGTTCGCGGCAAACGCCTCGCACGAACTACGCACCCCGCTGGCCATCTCGAAGTCACTGGTCGAGGTGGCCCGGTCCGATCCGTCACACGACACAGGCGAGGTTCTCGACCGTCTCCAAGCAGTCAATGCCCGAGCGATCGACCTCACTGAAGCACTGCTTCTGCTCAGCCGGGCCGACCAGCGATCCTTCACCCGGGAACAGGTCGACCTGTCCCTCATGGCGGAAGAAGCCACCGAAACGCTGCTTCCCCTCGCGGAAAGGAACGGCGTCACCATCGAGACCCGCGGCGACATCACGCCCACGAGTGGATCACCGGCGCTCCTGCTGCAACTGACCACGAACCTCGTGCACAACGCGATTGTCCACAATCTGTCCGAACAGGGCAGGGTGTGGGTTACTACCAGCGCCCACCCCGGCACCGTGATGCTCACGGTCGAAAACACCGGCGAGATGCTGACTCCACACCTGGTCTCGACGCTCACCGAACCATTCCAGAGGGGCGCCGAGCGCATCCACGCCGATCAGGCGGGCGTCGGCCTCGGTTTGGCCATCGTCACCACGATCACGCGCGCACACGACGGCGCCCTCACCCTCACCCCGCGCGGCACCGGCGGCCTGCGCATCACGGTGGAACTGCCCGCGCACACGTCCCCGCGATCGTGAAACGTGCCCCGCCGACCATAGCCGGGTTACCTGCATCGACGCCTTCGCGAAGAGCCCGGCCCGGCCTCCTGGGGTGTCCTGCTGACGGATCGCGCCGGCTCCGCCTTCTGCTCCCGCGGGCCGGCAAAGCGGAACGGCCAACGTATCGGCAGCGTATCGAAAACTGCATACGCGCCGGCAACACCAGGTTTCCTTGAATGGAGGCATGACCTCCAGCGAACCAGTGGGAATCACCGCCTTCGGATGCGGGCAGGACGAAGCGGCACAGTTCCGTGAGCTGGCGCCTCGCTTCGGGATGACGCCGACGATCACCAAGTCCGCGGTGTCGGAGGACAACGTCCACCTGGCGTCCGGAAACCGGTGCATCAGCGTCGGGCACAAGACCCGGATCACTCCGGCGACCCTTCGTGCGCTGAGCCGGGTCGGTGTGTCCTACATCTCCACAAGAAGCATCGGGTCCGACCACATCGACGTCGATTACGCGGACCGTGTCGGTATTTCCGTCGAGAACGTCTCCTATGCCCCCGATGGCGTCGCCGACTACACGGTGATGATGCTGCTGATGGCGGTGCGCCACGCCAAGTCCACCGTCCGCCGCGCGGATGTGTACGACTACCGTCTGCACGACGTACGGGGGAAGGAACTGCGCGACCTGACCGTCGGCGTAGTCGGGACGGGGCGCATCGGCACGGCCGTCGTGGAAAGGCTACGAGCCTTCGGATGCCGGATACTGGCGTACGGAAATCGCGCCGGTGCATCCGGTGCATTCAGCGACTCCGGTGCATCCCGCGTCTCCGGCGACGAGGTGTCGCTCGATGAACTGCTGAGGTCGAGCGACGTCGTCACGCTCCATGCGCCGCTCAACTCCGAGACGCACCACCTCCTCGACCGTGAGCGCATCCAGCGGATGAAACCCGGCGCGTTCGTGGTCAACACCGGGCGTGGCGCCCTCATCGACACGGTCGCGCTCGTCGAGGCGCTGGAGGACGGGCGTCTGGGCGGTGTCGCCCTCGACGTCGTCGAGGGCGAGGAAGGCGTCTTCTACGCCGACCGGCGACACACGCCCATCGACAGCAAGCCGCTGCTGCGGCTGCAGGAAATGCCGAACGCGTTCATCAGCCCGCACACCGCGTATTACACGGACCGCGCCCTGATCGACACGGTCGAGAACTCGATCACCAACTGCCTGGAATTCGAAAGCAGGAATCAGCATGCCTAAGTCCAAGCTTCGGGTCGGAATCCTCTTCGGAGGCTGCTCGGAGGAACACCCCATCTCCATCAAGTCCGCGCAGGAGGTCGTACGGAACCTCGACCCGGACACGTACGAGCCGTACTTCATCGGGATCACACACGACGGCGCCTGGAAACTCTGCGAAGGCCCCGCCGCGGACTGGGAGAGCGGCGCTCACCGGTCCGCCGTGCTGTCCCCGGACCGCGATGTGCGCGGACTGCTCGTCCTCGACGAGGGGAAGTACGAGACGGTCGGCCTGGATGTCGTGGTACCCGTGCTGCACGGCAGACTCGGGGAGGACGGCGCGATCCAGGGCCTGCTCGAGCTGTCCGGAATCCCGTACGTGGGCTGCGACGTGCAGAGTTCCGCGCTGGGCATGGACAAGTCCCTCGCCTACGTCGTCGCCGCCGGCGCCGGAATCGACACGCCGAATTTCTGGACGGTCGCGGTGGGCGAGGACCTCGACGCCGACCGGCTCACCTATCCCGTCTTCGTGAAGCCGGCCCGCTCGGGATCCTCCTTCGGGGTCAGCAAGGTGGCCCATGCGGAAGAACTGCCGGCCGCGCTGGACATCGCCCGCAGGTACGACACGAAAGTCCTGGTCGAGGAGGCGGTTGCCGGCAGCGAGGTGGGATGCGCCATCCTGGGCGCCGGAACGGACCTGACCGCGGGGGAAGTCGACCGCATCGCCCTGTCCCACGGGTTCTTCCGGATCCACCAGGAGGACGCACCCGAGACCGGCTCCGACAATTCGACACCGATCGTCCCCGCCGATATTCCGGCTGCATCCCGGGCCCGCGTCCAGGACGTGGCGAAGGCCGTCTACCGCGCCCTGGGCTGCCGCGGACTCGCCCGCGTGGACCTGTTCCTCAAGGACGACGGACAGGTCGTCCTCAACGAAGTCAACACGTTCCCCGGAATGACGTCCTACAGCCGCTATCCGAGGATGATGGCCGCCGCCGGGATTCCGCTTTCCGCAGTGATCGACCGCCTGGTGACCGGGGCGCTCGCCCGGCCCCTGCCTTCGACGGAGCAGGCCGATGCGTAGCGACTTCGTCTTCATAGACGAGTTCATGCCCGGGGTCCGCTGGGACGCCAAGTACGCCACCTGGGACAATTTCACCGGAAAACCGGTCGACGGATACCTGGCCAATCGCATCGTCGGCACCAGGGCCCTGTGCGCGGCACTGCAGAGCGCCCGAGAAGAGGCGGCCTCGCATGGATTCGGCCTGCTGCTCTGGGACGGATACCGCCCGCAACGTGCCGTGGACTCCTTCCTGCGCTGGTCCAAGCAGCCGGAGGACGGCCGCACCAAGCAGCGCCACTATCCCCATATCGGCCGGCCCGACATGTTTGAGAACGGGTACGTGGCCGCCAGGTCGGGTCACAGCCGTGGCAGTACCGTCGACCTGACGCTGTATCACCTGGATAGCGGCGACCTCGCCGACATGGGCGGCGGCCACGACCTGATGGACTCGGTCTCGCACCACGGAGCGGAAGGAGTCTCGCGGGTCGCGGCGGACAGCCGCAGGCGTCTTCGCTCCATCATGGAGACCAGCGGATTCAGCTCCTACGCCTGCGAATGGTGGCATTACACACTCACGGACGAGCCCTACCCGGACACCTACTTCGACTTTCCCGTCACACAGGTGAGTCTGGGATGAACACAGCGCGGCTCCGGTCCAACCGGAGCCGCAACCCGTCCGGACCCGACCCCCGACTCGCGATGCCGAGCGGCAAGGACGGCATCCCACCCGGGCCCCACCACGTATCGCCGGCGTATCGAGAACGGCATACGCCCCGGCAACACCCGGCCGCCTTTACTGACGTCATGACTCAGACCCAGCCATCCCTCGCCCCGCACCCCCTCTCCCTCGCCGAGATCGCCACGCTCGTCGGCGGCCGGGTCGTGGGGGATGCGACCGTCACCGTGAGCGCGCCGGCCGTCCTCGACAGCCGGCACGGCGAACCTGGCGGTCTCTTCGTCGCCATGACCGGTGAGCGCGTCGACGGCCACGACTACGCCGGCCGCACCCGTGCGACCGCCGTACTCGGCTCGCGGCCGACACCGCTGCCCACCGTCGTCGTCGACGACGTACCCACCGCACTGCAGACACTCGCCGCCCGCTTTGTGGCCCGGCTGCGCGAGCGGCTGACCGTCGTCGCGGTGACCGGCTCGCAGGGCAAGACCAGCACCAAGGACCTGCTGTCCGGGGTCCTTTCGGGCGCCGGGCCGACCGTCGCCACACACGGTTCCTACAACAACGAACTCGGCGTGCCCCTGACCATGCTGCGCGCCGACGCGCACACCCGCTTCCTCGCCCTCGAAATGGGCGCCCGCCACGTCGGCGACATCGCCCACCTCACCGGCCTGGTCGCACCCGACATCGCGGTCGTACTCAACGTCGGCCAGGCCCACATCGGGGAGTTCGGCTCCCGCGCGGCCATCGCGCGGACCAAGGGCGAACTCGTACGTGGCCTCGCACCCGGCGGTACCGCCGTCCTCAACGCCGACGACCCGCGCGTCGCCCTCATGAGCGCGCTGACCGCCGGGCCGGTCCTGACCTTCGGCCGGGCCGAACACGCCGACGTGCGTGTCCAGGACCTGACCCTCGACCGCATGGGCCGGGCGGCCTTCACGCTGCGCACCTCCGGTGTCCTGGCCCGGGTCGCGCTGCCGATCGCGGGTGCCCACCAGGCACTCAACGCGGCGGCCGCCGCCGCGGCGGGACTCGCAGCCGGCATCCCCCTGGTCACCTCGGCGGTGGCCCTCAGCACCGCCTCACTGTCCAAATGGCGCATGGAGCTGCGCACCCTCGCCTGCGGCGCGACCCTGATCAACGACGCCTACAACGCCAACCCCGACTCCACCCGAGCCGCCCTGGACACGCTCGCCGCGATCTCGGGCCGGCGCCGCATCGCCGTACTCGGCGCGATGCTCGAACTCGGCGCCGACAGCGAGGCCGAACACCGAGCGGTCGGCGAGTACGCGGCCGCACACGCCGACCTGGTGGCCGTCATCGGCGAAACCGCCCGTCCCATCGCCGACGCCGCAGGGGAGCGGGCGGTCGCCTTCCCCGACAACCAAGCGGCCGCAGCCTGGCTGCACGAGATCCTCACCGCCGGCGACGTCGTCCTCGTCAAGGCGTCGCGCGGCGCCCACCTCGACGAGGTGGCCGCCGCACTCGGGTGACCGCGCGACGCGGGTTCAGCGCCCGCGCCGCCGCATGTACAGGTCGAAGGCGCGGTGGACCAACGGGCGCAGCGGCAGATCCCACTCCCCGACGTACCGCACCGCACGCCCCCCGGTGCCCACCTTGAACCGGATCAGGCCCACATGCGGATCAGCGGCGTCGAGCGTCGGCGTGATGCCCCGCAGGTCGTACACGTCGCAGCCCGTCGCCAGTGAATCGCGGATCATCGCCCACTGGCACGCGTTGGAACCCCGCACCTCACGCTTGGCCGTCGAGGAGGCGCCGTACACGTACCAGGAGTGACCGCCGACCCGCACCAGGATCGTCGCGGCCACCAAATCGCCCTCGTGGCGCGCCAGATAGAGCGCGATCCTTTCGGGATCCTCGGCGCTCAACTCCGCGACCATCGTCTCGAAGTACGCCAGCGGGCGCGGCGTGAATCCGTCGCGTTGGGCGGTGTGGACGTACAGCTCGTGGAACGCCGCGAGGTCCGACGCATCACCGACCGTGACCTCGACCCCCGCCTTGGCAGCCTTCTTGATGTTGCGGCGCCACTGCTGGTTCATGGTCTTCAGGACATCGTCCTCGGACCTGCCCGCCAGCGGCACCTCGTACGTGAACTGCGGCTGCCCGGCCCCGAACCCGTCCTCAGGGCTCTGCGGCAGCCAGCCGGCCGCCCGCAGCCGTCGGCTCACCCGGGCACCGACCGGATCGACATGCCCATCAGGGAGCTCGGTCAGCCGCCGCGCCCCCGGATCGGCCACACCGTCCTTGACCTGCGCCGCATCCCAGGTGTGCGTCCGCACCGGCGGGCACAGCCGGATCGCGAACGCGCCGCCGGCCCTGAGATGTGCCGCCAGTGGATCGAGCCACGCATCGATGTCCCCGGACCAGTCGATGTCAGGACCCCACGGCAGATACGCCAGCGTGTACCGCGACAGTCCCGGCACCGGCCGGTGCAGGACCAGCCCCGCCCCCACCAGCCGCCGTCCGCCGTCGAACCATCCGAGCGACTCACTGCGCCACTCCGTCTTCACCCGCCCCCACGCGGGGGTCTGCACAAAGTTCACCGACCGCTGCGCCCGCACGAAAGCCAGGTGCTCGGCGCCGCTGATCGGCTCGACGCTCAGCGTCGCGGGGAGGGACATGGGTGCTGGTTCGCGAGAGGGCATGACACCATCCGAGTCCGCCCTGTGTTGCCGACGCGTATCCGTTTTTCGATACACCGGCGATATGCGCCGCCGAGGCCGCCCCAGACGATGCTGCTCACCGTACCGGCGCCACAGCCGCCCGCCCTGACCTCGCGCTTTCATGAAGCGGGCTGTCCGACAGGCGGTCAGGTGAGGGACAAGTGCTGCCGGCCAGTGGCAATGAGGATTGCTGAGGTTCTTGTTCCCGTGTCCGTGTCCAGGGTGACGGCCGGGCCGTGGTCTCGCAGGCCGGGCCGGTCCTGCGGGCCGAGCGGTCCGCAGGAGCGGTCTGGACCAGGCGGTATCGCAGGTGCCGGCTCCGTGGCGCAAACCGCGGGCCGTCCACGATGCGGGCAAGGCCCTGCTGGACGTCGCCCTGACGGCCGCGGCGGGCGGGAACTGCCTCGCGACGCGGCATGCTGCGGTGGTGCGAAGGCTCTGCAGGCCCCTCCGGCCTCCGATCCGCACGGTCCCACGTCCGTCCATACGTCTGGTCTTTAACCGGCAACAACGCCCCGGACACCGCCGGACAGGTCACGGTCGGCCTCGGCGGCGTCCTGGTGACCGCGCACTCCGGCCACCAGGACGCCGCCGCGACCCGGAAGAAGACCTTCGGCCATCACCTGCCGACGGCCTTCGTCGACCACGGCCCGGCGGAGCCGGAGAACCGGTCGCCGCCCTCCCGTGGGCCGGGGAACGCGGGCTCGGACCCGGCCGCCGATCACCTCACCCCCGCCCGCCCCGCCCTCGCCCGGAGTAGTACCGGCCCCGGGTGGCAGACGCTGATCCGCACCGACTCCGCCTGCGGCACCCACGGCGTCGTGTCCTGGCTCCTCACGCGAGGACGACGGCTGTCCTGCTAGGCCGGCCTGACGGTCACCGAGGCCGGCCACCGCCCCGTCCTCCAGATCCCGCCGGCAGCCTGGTCCCCGGCCACCGCAGAGGACGCCGAGATCCGGAACAGCGCTTGGGCCGCCGGACTCTCCGACGACCTGCGCCTGGCGGCACTGTTGCTGGTCTGGCGGATGCCTCTGCATCCCGCCGGCAGCCTGGTCCCCGGCCACCGCAGAGGACGCCGAGATCCGGAACAGCGATTGGACCGCCGGACTCTCCGGCGACCTGCGCCTGGCGGCACTGTTGCTGGTCTGGCGGATGCCTCTGCCCGCAGTCCACGGTGCAGGGACGCCAGCCGGCGGATGGCGGCCCGCCTGCCGTCCGCGCCCAAGCCCGGCCGCCGCTCGCTGTGGGGGTGATGGCGGTGTTCGCCCCGGCGCTCACCGGTACGGGCTTCGTCCTCAGTCTGGGCCCGCGCGCTGCAAGATGACCTCCGAGCGGCCGCGGTCATGTGCCTGGCGACTGCACGCCGACGTACGCCGCGGTCCTCGCCCGCTCACCCCTCCTCTCACTTCGCAAGGAGTCGCCATGCGTCCCGTCTCCAGCGGCCGCCACCACACCACCTTCGAGTTCGGAGACCTCACCGTCACGTCGCTGCGCGACGGCTACGTCGACATGCCCCCGACCGGGCTGCGTGACGAACACGGCCACCCCCTCGACACGGTGCCCTAGGACGTCCCTCTCATCGACGGCCGGCTACGCCTGTCCGTCAATGCCTTCCTGATCAGTGACGGCACCCAGAGCGTCCTCATCGACACCGGCGCATCCAACGCCTGGCACGACACGATGGGATCGCTGTACGCGGCCCTGGACGAGGCCGGCGTGGAACGTTCATCCATCACCGACGTCGCGATCACTCACCGGCACGAGGACCACGTCAACGGCCTCATCGCCCCCGACGGAACGGAAGCCTTTCCCGCGCTGGAGCGCGTATGGATCGGCGTCGACGACGCGTCCGTCTTCACCGGGCGCCTGGCACCCGTCAGCGACCGCGTGGTCCCGATCATCGGCAAAACGCAGGTCAACGACCGCGTCGCCGCCCTGCCCACCCCCGGCCACACCGGAGGCCGCACCGTCTATGAGGCCACCAGCAGCACCGGAACACTCCTGGTCTGCGGCGACACCGTGCACGTGCCGTCCCTGCAGTTCACCCGGCCCGAGGTGTCCTGGGAACTCGACGGCCATCAGCCCCAGGCCCGCGCCGCACGCAAGGAGCTGATGGCACACCTGGCCGCCGGTCCCGACCGCTTCGTCGCCGGGGCGCACCTGGACTCACCGGGCGTGGGCCGGGTCGGCCGCAGCGGCGACGGCTTCACCCTGGACTACCTCACGCCGCCGAGCTCCTAGACAAAAATCGCCTGCCGGCCCGCGCCGCGGCCCTGCTGCGGCGCGGGCCGGGCCGGCGCGGTCAGGCGGTGTCGAGGGTCTTCATGATGACGAAGCTGTTGACGGTGGCCACGCCGGGCAGCGCCGCAAGCTGGTTGGCGTGGAACTCCTCGTAGGCGGACAGGTCGGCCACCTCGACCTGGATCAGGTAGTCGAAGTTGCCGGTGATGTGATGACAGGCGACGACCCCCGGCACCGCCATCACTCCTTGCTCGAAGGCGACGACCTCCGCGCGGGTGTGCCGCGCCAGGCGGACCCCGGCGAACACGCGCAGCCCGCGGCCGACCGCGGCGGGGTCGATGACGGCCCGGTACCCGCGGATCACCCCGGACTCCTCCAGATTGCGCACCCGCCGCAGGCACGGCGAGGGCGACAGCCCGACCTGAGCGGCGAGCTCGCTGTTACTGATCCGCCCGTTGCGCTCAAGCACGGCCAGGATCGCCCGATCCACTTCATCCATGAGTAGCAGAATATTGCGCAGAGAGACGCTAGTGCACAACTCTGCACCGGGTCCTGGCCGCAATATCTGCCAAAATTGCGCACAGGCGAGGACGGCGTCGTTACAGAAGATCACACTGGAGGGGAGGCATTCCGTCGCATTCCGGAAGGGGCAGTGAAGCCGGGCAAGAGCACGGTGACCGTGCACGCCGACCGCCACGTTCATCCCGATCGCTCGGTGGCGCGCGCCATCCACCAGAGCGCGGCGTTCTCCGCCGAGGACGCCGAAACGTTCGCGCAGCGCGCGGTGGAGCCGCGCGGCACGGACTTCTACACCCGCTTCGGCAACCCCAACCACGCCCAGGCCGCCGTCGTCGTCGCCGAACTCGAAGGCACCGAGGCGGCCATGGTCACCGCCTCCGGGATGGCGGCGCTCACCACCGCCGTCCTCGCCCTGGTCTCCGCCGGCGACCACGTCATCGGCCAGCAGTCCACCTACGGCGGCACCGCATCGGTCCTGCTCAACCTGACGCCGCGCCTGGGCGTCACCACGACCCTGGTCGACCAGCGTGACCCCGACGCCTACGCGAACGCACTCACGCCGAAGACCCGCCTGATCCTGGTGGAGAGCCCGAGCAACCCGCTGCTGCAGATCACCGACCTGCGGGCCGTCGCCGGCCTGGCCCGCGCCCGCGGCGTGATCACCCTGGCGGACAACACCTTCGCCACCCCGCTCAACCAGCGCCCCGCAGAGTTCGGCATCGACCTGGTCATGCACAGCGCGACGAAGTACCTCAACGGGCACACCGACGTCTCCGCCGGCGCCCTCGCCGGACCGGCCGAACTCCTCGACCGTGTCTGGGACACCGGACTTCTCACCGGCGCCACCCTCGGCCCCATCGACGCCTGGCTACTGCTGCGGGGCATACGCACCCTGCCGCTGCGCATGCCCCGCCACAACGACAACGGCCTCGCGCTCGCCGCGGCCCTGGACGAGCACCCGGCCGTGCACCGCGTGCACTACCCCGGCCTGGACAGCCACCCCCAGCACAAGCTCGCCGCCGACCAGATGAGCGGCTTCGGAGGCGTGCTCAGCGTCGAGTTCACCGGCGGCTACGACATGGCCGACGCCTTCCTCGGCCATCTGCGCTACGCCCGCCGCTCGGCCAGCCTCGGCGGCGTGGAATCCCTCGCCGTCCACCCGGCCTCGATGTGGCGCGGCATGCTCAACGACCAGCAGCTCACCGACGCCGTCCCGCCCGGCCTCGTCCGTCTGGCCGCCGGTACCGAGGACACCGACGACCTCGTCGCCGACGCCCTCACTGCAGCCGACCAGGCATCCACCCCACCAGCCCTCTGACACCAGGGCCAGCCCTTGCCGCCCCGCCCGAACACGGCAGCAGCTCGGCCACCGGCCCCGCACCACCGCAAGCAAAGGAGTTCCCCTCATGAAGACGCTGCTCTCCGGCGGCATCGTCGTCAGCATGGACCCGGCCGTAGACGACCTGGACCGCGGCGACGTCCTCATCGAAAACGGCAAGATCACCAAGGTCGCCGAACGTATCGACGCCCCCGACGCCGAAGTGATCAACGCATCCGACCGGATCGTCATGCCCGGCTTCATCGACAACCACCGCCACAACTGGCAGACCGCGTTCCGCGGCATCGGAGCCGACTGGACCTTCGCCCAGTGGGCCAACGCCATGCACGAGACGGTCAAGCCCCACTACACACCCGAGGACGTCCACGCGGCCACATTCCTGGGCCGCCTCGAAGCCCTCCACTCGGGCATCACCACGATGCTCGACTGGTACCACGTAGCCCAGGGCCCGAGCACGAAGACGCCGCCATCACCGCACTCCAGGAAGCCCCCGCACGGTCGGTGTTCTGCCTCGGCGCCGGATGGGCCACACCCGTCTCCGTCGAAGCCGACATCCGCCGCGTCCGCAACACCCTGGACGACGACGGCCCGCTCACCATGGCCTGGGGCCTGCGCGGAGCCGACGACACCGGCATCGACACCCTCGCCCAAGAACTCAAGACCGCCGACGAACTCGGCCTGCGCACCAGCCTCCACACCGGCGGCGACCACCGGCCGGTCGCCTCCATGCACGAGGCCGGACTGCTGCGCGACACCACCACCTTCGTACACGGCAACGGCATCGGAGACGACGAACTGCGCATGCTCGCCGACGCGGGCAGCGACCTGTCCGTCAGCCCCGACGTAGAATTGAAGATGGGCTTTGGCGCCCCCCCCTCACCGGCCGCGCGCTGGCCGCCGGCCTGCGCCCCGCCCTGTCCATCGACGTCGTCCCCTCCGTCGGCGGCGACATGTTCTCCACCATGCGCACCGCCTTCTCCGCCCAGCGGGGCCTCGACGGGGGACTGCGCGCCCGCGACCTGGTGCACTTCGCCACCATCGACGCCGCCCGCTCCTGCGGCCTCGAGGCGCGCACCGGCAGCATCACCCCCGGCAAGGACGCGGACATCATTCTCCTGCGCACCGATGACGTGACCGTCTTCCCCGTCACCGACCCCATCGGCACCATTGTCACCGCTGGTCACCCCGGCATCGTCGACACCGTCCTCGTCGTCGGACGCATCGTCAAGCGCGACGGCGCCCTGGTCGACATCGACCTGACGCCGCTGCAGAGCCGACTGCTCGCCTCTCGCGACCGCATTGCAGCCGCCGCCGGTGTGGCCCTCGACGGCACGTGGCACCCGAAGGCGTAGCTGAAACACCCGAAGACGGTGGGTCGACCGCTGGCGACGTCCCCCTGCCACAGCGGGAGGGACTGCTCCCGGCCCCGGCTTGCCGACGCGACGAGGCCGACGACCTCGGCACATCAAGGAGTTCCGGGATCCGGGCTGGCCATGTCCTGGACCATGACAGGCACTGCGTCCCAGCTGTCCAGGCCCTGGGCATCACGGTAGGCCGCCGCGCACTGGGCCAGATCGCCCAGACGCTCGAAGTACGTCACATCGAGCGGCGGTCCGTCGCGGTCGCCGAAAGAGAACACCGAATCGAATCGGGGCGGCAGGTGGTGAGGAAGTCAGGCAGGGCCGGACGGCAAGGAGAGCGTCGCTGTCCGGGTCGGCGAGGCCCGCATCAGGTGCACGTATTTACCGTCCTGCTCGACCCGGGCGGAAACGGTCAGGGCGCACCCCGCAGGGTAGACGCAACCGAAGTGGTGCTCGGTGGGGGTACCCAGCACCGGCAGTTGAGCGGACACGGAAGCGGTCTGGACGCGTACCTGGGTGGGGCGGCCCATGACGAAGCCGGTCAGCGCATACGGATGGGGCTCAGATGGGTCAGGCCCTCCATGGCCCTGCCGCTCAGCGCGAGTTTGCGCATCCTTGGGACACGTCGCGCCGGTGCACCGAAAGTGGCCAGGTAGAGCGCCTCCCGCTCAGCGGGCGTTCCTTGCTCGAACCACGCATACAGGTCCAGGGAGGTGATGTGGGTCGCCTGGCTGTCGGCATTGCGGTGGATCTGGATCTGGACTGGTCCGGTGATTGGTTCGGCGATCTTCCAGGCGGCGTCGGCACGCACCCGCTAAAGGTAGTCGGGGGCGCTGACCTGCCCGAATGCCCCCTCATCTCCGCCACTGGCCTCGTCTTTTTCTTGGGGGGTGAAGTGCGTGGCCTTCTTGGCGGACGTCAGAAAATGGCACAGCTCGACGGTGGTGACGCGCGGGGCGGCCGGATCGTCGACGTTGTGCCGCAGGTTCTGCCCGGTGTCGGAGATGGCAGCCGGTAGGCGGCGGGGTTGAAGTCCACACCGGATGCCCTACTGCAAGGGCGACGGTCGGCTGGGAGACCTTCCTGGGCCTCGCCTACGGGTTAAGACGTCATCTCATTTGGTTCGGCAGGCTGTCGGTCGGCGGTCTCGATCGTTGAGCGGCTGGTGCCGGATGAGTTGTGGGAACTGTTCCAGCGGGTGGCCCCAAAGGCTCCGTCGAGGCCGCAGGGTGGTGGCCGGCGGCGGCACGGTGACCGGGAGGGGCTGGCGGCGATCGTGTTCGTGGCCACGTCGGGCTGCCCGTGGCAACAGTTGCCGGCTGCGTCGTTCGGCCCGTCGGGGGTGACCGCGCATCGGCGCTTCCGCCGAGTGGACGAAGGCCAGGTTGTGGGCCAAGCTCCACCGCTTGGTCCTCGACGAGCTCGGCGCCCGCGGCGAGCTGGACTGGTCCCGCTGCGCGATCGACTCGGTGAACATGCGGGCCCTGAAACAGGGGAACTGACAGGCCCGAATCCTGCAGACCGGGGCAAGTACAGCCCGAAGATCCACCTGATCACCGAACGGACCGGTCTGCCCGTGTCCGCCGCAATCCCGGGAGCGAACCTCCACGACAGCCAGGCGCTGATCCCGCTGGTGAAGGGCATACCGCCGATCCGCTCCAGGCGCGGACGCCGACGCCGCAGACCGGCAAAGCTCCACGCCAACAAGGGATACGACTACGACCACCTGCGGCGATGGTCAAAAGAGCGCGGCATCAGGCACCGCATCGCCCGCAAGGGCGTCGAGTCCTCGACCCGTCTGGGCCGCCACCGCTGGACCGCAGAGCGCACGATGCCCAGGCTCACCGGATGCCGCCGACCACACCGCCGCTACGAGCGCAAAGCCGAGCACTTCCTGGCCTTCACCAGCATCGCCTGCACCCTCACCTGCTACCACAGACTCACCAAATGAGGTGACTTCTAAAAGCGAAGGAACCTGACCGCGCGCCAGCTCGCACTGCTGTCAACGGGGTCCAAGTCAGCGGCGGACCCGGTTCATCGACCGCCTCGGGACCATGCTCGCGACCTGTTCTACTGGGGCGGTGTCCTCCCGGGATGCAGCACAGAATCTTACGAGGCTCATGTGGCGTGTGCGGCTGGCGGGGCCGCCTGTTGGCTCGAAGCCTATGAAACCCTCTTCTCACGGGCTCGTGTAGCCCGTAACGTTGAAGGGCCACACCTCATCAGTTGGCAGGCCGGGGCCATTTGGTTGCCCGGCTCCCGCTGGGGGGACCGCCGGGACCTCCCGGTGGCCCTGGCCCAACAAGATGAGGTGAGGTGGGCAAATGGTGGCAACGGAAAGAGCCACACCCCGCAAGGGGTGGGCACGTGTAGCGGCTGAACGTCTAGGGATCGCAATCGCAGCGCGCGCGCTGTGGTCTCTGGCCGAAAGGTTGCTCCACCATTAGGGGCCGTTAGGCTCCAGGCCGCCCCCGGTGGTTCCCCAGTGCACCGGGGGCTGGCCGCCCCCCGTAGAGCCGATCTCAGGGGCCCTGCCGTTCACGCGTCCCGTTCTAGGCATGCTGGGTTCCGTTCTCATGCCCGCGGCCTCGCGTAGCGACGTGTGAGCATCCGTCCGTCCCGTGTGGTCAGCCCCGGTGCGTAGAGGACGCGTACGCCCATCGCGCGCAGCTCGCTGACGCTGCGCTCGAATTGGCGGTGCTGCACATACGCGGCGTTGACGCACCGCATGGTCACGGTGGGGATGTTCTTGCCGACGCCCTCGGCGACGACGCCTACCACGAAGGTGTGGGTCAAGGCCGAGGGCCCACGAGTTCACCGTGTTGAAGGTGGCCGGGGCGAGAGCAATATCGTCGGCGTTCGGCTACACGTCCGGCGTGCCGGGCATCTTGTACTCGCTGCGGACCGGGTGGCCAGTGAGCCGCTCCAGCTCGGTCAGTTGCGGTGCGAGCCAGCGAGTGGACTGTCGGTGTGAGCCCGAGGCACACGTCGAAGCCGCGAAGCTGCGCGTCCGTGATGACGCCGGTGACGTCGGCGACGGGCGGGGCGGCAGAACCGAACAGGTACAGGACGGGTGTGGTCATGCAGTCCATCGGATCACACAACCGCCCCCGCTCACGGATCCGGTCAACCCACCCCGCAAGCAACTCACCGCACTTGCCCACGAACTGAACAACCCCCGCTGCACCGCCGCCCGCATCACCTCCTTCCTGCGCACATGGAAGCCCTGACGCTCCAACTTGGGTGCGGGCAACTCAGTGCCAATGCCGAGCCGGAGGAGGGGACTCGTTGCCGAACCGACGCGTGCCGCAGCCGTCGCCTAACCCCGTGCCCACATCCCTCTCGGTACGGCGAACCCACGTGCCCGAATGTTTTTCATGCCGTGACGTGCTCACCGCCCGAGTCGCGGACGACTGCACCGCGCCTGCCGCACTGCGGGCACGGCACCACGGATGATCCCGCCTGCGGTGGTAAACCGGCACCAGTTCGCGTCATCTGTGCTCGGAGAGAGCCGTTGCGCGCTTGCATGAGATGGTCCCGAGGTCCAGGCCATGTCCTGGCGTGGCCAGCCGCGGCGAGGTTCGCGGCCGCGATGGCGAGGTCGGCGGGCGGGCCGGGCCGCCCGGAGCCGTGGCAGGCGACGGTCAGCGCGCCGTCGGTAGTCGGAGCCGCTGTTGATGATAGTGGCACGCACCGTGTCAGGGGGTGTCCTGGCGATCTTCGAGGTCAGTACGCTTGCCGTGAGACCAGGACCTGACGCCCCAGGTCGGCGAACAACGGGGGAAGGCCGGTAATGCTAGTCGAATACGACGCATCAGCGAATATGGCGTACATCTACCTTGTCGACGGCATCGCCCCAGGAGAGGCCGTCCGGCAGGTACCTGCCGAGGACGATACCGCGATACTCGACTACGACTCACACGGGCGACTTCTGGGCATCGAGCTGTTCAGCGCCAGACGCCGGTTGCACCCGAAGCTGCTGGCCGGCGCCGAGAGGATCGATCGTGAGTCGCGTCCGCCGTGCGCGTGAATAGTTGAGACAGCTATGGGGAATGGGGGCGATCTGACGGATGCCCAGTGGGAGCGGCTTGAGCCGCTTCTGCCGGTCAGCAACGGTCGTTGTGGCAGGTGGCGGGGCCATCGGCAGGTGGTGAACGGGATCTCGTGCTGGATTCGGACGGCGTGCAGTGGCAAGATCTGCCGGATCGGTACGGGCCGTGGAAGACGCTTCATGAGCGGCATCGCCGCTGGTCGGCGGACGGAACGTGGGAGCTGCTTCTCTAGCGGGTCCAGGCCGAGGTAGACGCGGCAGGTGACATCGACTGGGACATCTCGGTTGACTCGACCTCCGTGCGCGCGCACCATCATGCTGCCGGGGCCCGGCAGGCTCCACCGCCCGTTCCCAAAAAGGGCTCCGCTGCGGCGCGCAAAACCCCTCAGATCCGGATCCGGGCGGAACTGGTCGACCAGCTGGCGGAGGTGGTGCGGGAGGTGAGGCGCTCGGCCGCTCGCGTGGCGGCTTCACCACCAAGCTTCATCTAAGCGCGGACGGCCATTGCCGCGTGCTATCCCTGCTCATCACGCCTGGTCAGCGCGCCGACTGCACTCAGTTCGAGTAGATCATGAACAAAATCCGCGTGCCCCGACTGACCGTCGGCCGGCCTCGCACCAAGCTGGACAGTGTCAGCGTGGACAAGGGCTACAGCGACCGCCGGACCCGCCACTACCTACGCAGACGCGGGATCCGGTACGTCATCCCGGAGAAAGCCGACCAGGCAGCCAACCGTGTCCGATGCGGCAAAGCCGCCCGGGGGAGCGTCGTGGCTGTCCGGCCGTTCGACCAGGAGCGTCTGGAGGGGGGCGGGACGCCGTCCCATCGGTTGCGGCCGCCGCCCGCCTCCTGGGCAGCGGCCACGGACTGCTTGCCCGCAGGCCGGATGGTCAGGACCGCGAACCGTGAGGTCATCGCGCCTTTGCTGCCCTGGCGTCAGGTCACCTCGGTGAACCGGGCCGCGTCGGACGCGGCCGGGAGGGTGGAGATGGCTCGTGGTGGGGTGCGATAGCGGGGCAGCGTGGGCGGACCGAGCCCGCCGTATGCCGGATGGTGCGGCTCGACGCCCTCGGGGTGGGCGACCTCCTTCCCGGTCAGCGCGACGACGTAGGACTGTCCTCGTTCCTCGAGGCCGATCCGGAACGGTGTGCTGGCGCCGTAGCCGGCATCGGCGACCACGACCGGCGCGTTCAGCTGCCAGTTGGCGAGCGTGTCGAGAAGGCCGAGCGTGGCCGCCTCGGTGAGCCGTTCGGCGATCCGCTTCCTGACCGGCAGCGGATCCTACGGCGACTGGTTCACGAACTGCTTGCAGGGCCTGCATGTTCCCGTCCGGCAGACGCTCGGCCATCGGCTGGACCGACTTCCGCGGGCCCTCGAGCATCAGGCGGCCCCGTAGGTAACACCCGCCCCACCGCCGCTGATCCCGCCGCGGCAGCGACCCGAACACATCGGCAACGAACTCCGCCAACTCACCCCGGAGCCGCTCCACTTCCCTCAGCTTCACCCCGAAAGGCTGCCCACCACCAGCCGAGATCACTCAACGTGACCAAGTATACTAGGGTCTCGCTCATCGCGACCTCACCGAGAGGGACCACTTCCGTGCTGGCGGGAGCAGACCCCTACCGTGAAGCCACTGAAGATCTACCATCTTGAAGGCACTGGTCACGGGGCTGGCTGAGTCGTTGATCGTCTCCTCGTGCTGGTTACGGACGGTTGACGGAACTCAAGATCGTCCGCCGTCTCGGCACTACGAATCCAGGGGGGTTCCCCCGGCGTGACCGATCTGTCTTGCGTGTGAGAACTTCCTGACAGCCCGAGGAGCGGCCATGACGTCGGCTGCTACGCCTGAGTGGTAGTCGAAGCGATGGCAGGTGTGGGGAAACGGGCGTCTCCGCCCGCACAGCCCAACAGAATGGAGCACACACATGCAGGACTTGGCCCGAGGCGCCGCCTTGGCCTACGACGCGTCCGTGGTCCTCCGGATCGGGAGCGCGGTTTTCGTTGTGTGTGCGGACGAGCGTCTCCAGTCCCTGTACTACCGCGTGGACGGGGGAGTCCGGTCCGTGTGGCGCCATCTGCGCGGTTCCGAGATCCAACCCAGGCTCCTCCAAGAGGCTGAGGAGGCGAACGGCAAGTTGTGGGAACAGGCGTCTGCACTCCCTCTCTCCGAGGAGTTCCTTGCCGGTTACCGAGACCTTGCCGCTGCCACCCTCGGGCATCTGGATCGGGACGAGGCCATGTCCCGCGACGAGATCTCCGCGCGTGCAATCGAAACGGTCGGCTTCCTCGAAGCCGGGCTGGACACTGCCGCGGGCGCCGTGGTCTTCGAACGGTCGTGCCAGGCGGCCGCTGAGTCACTCCTCGAGGGCTGGGCTGAGGACCCACTCTCCACGATGAGACGGCTACGCCGCGAGACCGATGTGTGGGCCCTTGCATACCAGCGGTTCGTGAGGCCGGAACTGGGGCGCCATCACGGCTGACGATCAGTGAGGTTCAATGAAGATCCACTATCTTGATGTCTGGTCACGGGGCTGGTGTGAGTCGTTGATCGTTTCCTCGTGCTGGCCGGGGATGGTTGCCCGAGCTCAAGATCGTTGCCGTTTCGGCGATCACCGATGCGGGTATTCCCCGGTGTGCGCGAGTCCGCTGTCCGTACGATCCGGACGGGAGGTGCGTCAGGTGGCCCAAGAGGCGGCCAGGGCATAACGGACGCGGCAGCCGGCCATGGCCGCCGCCGTCCCGAGCCCGATCAGCAGGTGGGACTTGCCGGTGCCGGAGTCCCCGATCAGGCAGAGCGGCTCACCCTTCTTGACCCAGTCGCAGGTGGCGAGGTTGTTGACCACAGCCGGGACGACGTTGGGGTTGGCGCTGTAGTCGAAGTCGGAGTGCCACTTCTGGCGGGGGAAGCCGGCTGCCCGGATCCGTCGCTCGGAGTGTCGTCGGTCCCGGTCCTCGCATTCGGCCATCAGCAGCTCGGCCAGGAACCCTCGGTAGGAGAGCCGTTCGCGTTCTGCGCGGGCGACGAGGTCTGGGAACTGGGCTCGCATGGTGGGCAACCGCAGGACCCGGCAGGCGGTGTCGATCGCCGCATCGGAGGCGGTCTCGGTCAGGTTGTGGTGCAGGCCGGTCATGGCGCGTCCTTCCTGGAGCGGTTCAGCAGCTGGTCCCAGCGGTCAAGAGCGGGCAGGGGACGCTGGTCGGTGGGGAGGCGGACGGCCCGGCGGGCGTTCAAGCTGACCACCTCACTGGGCTCCGGCCCGGGCAGGGCAGGAGCCGGCCCGGTGACCGTCGCGGTGGGGGAACGGCCATCGCTGTGAGCGGCCTTGCGGGCTTCGAGGGCGACGATGTCGGCGGTGTGGGCACCGACCGCGAGGGCAGATCGGATGCCGGCGATCACATCGCGGTGTTCGAGGTGGCGGTGCAGCAGGAGCACGTGGACCAGCTGCTTGGTGCCGTCGGTGTCGCCCTCGGCCTTCTTCGCCGCAGCCCAGAACGCTTCGTGGGCGGCGGTGAACGTGCCCTCGCGGCGGGCCTGGTCCAGGGCCTCCGAGCCGGCCATCGCCCCGGGCTTGGCCAGCAGGACTTCGAGGAAGTGGTCCAGGACGACCCGCTCGGCGCCCTTCGCCGTCAGGCGGGGGTGGCGGGCGATCTCGGTGCGGCCGTGGAAGACGATCAGGTCACTGGAGCGGAGCACGACGCGGACAGTGCGGCCGATGAACCGGGCCGGAACCGAGTAGCGGCAGACCCTCACCGCGATCATCCGTAGCGGTCCACCCGCGGGGTGAACACGATGCCGGTCTCGAAGGAGTTCTGCGGCAGCGGCATCAGCAGCACGGACTCGCGGGCGAAGTCCTGGCCGATCGTGCGGATCCGCATCCCGATCCGCCGGCCTTCCTCCGCCCGCTCGAACTCGGCGAACGACGCGTTCAGCTCATCCAGAGAGCCCACCCGGGGAACGGGCGTGAGGTAGTTGCGGCGGAAGTAGCCGACCTGACCTTCCACCCCGCCCTTCTCATGGGCGCCGCGAAGTCCGGGCTCGCGTAAGAGGGGGTGAGCCCGAAGTGCTGGCGGAACTTCGTCCACCTGGGGTGTTCGTCCCGTGATCGGCTCTTGTGAATCACTCGGGGGACCGCCGGGGAGAGGTTGTCGTAGCGGATCTGCCCGCCCGGGACGCCGCCCAGCGTGCGAAAGGCGTGAACGTGGCCGTCCAAGAACGCCTCCTGGCCGCAGGAGGTGGTTATGCGGTGCACCGCCTTGCCCGAGTAGGCCAGACGCAGGGCGAAGACGAAGCACTTCGTTCTCTCGTCCGCCAGGTCCACCCATGCCTCGCCGAAGTCGACCTCGGCGTCCATGCCCGGCTGGTTGTGGCGGATCACGAACCCCGCCGTTGGCGCCGCACCCGCAGCCTCGGCGATCTCCCGACGCCGGCGGGAGACGTAGTCCCAGACCGTGGTGTAGGCGATCTCCGCCCCGCACTCCTGCCGCAGCCGGTTCAAGATCCGCTGGACTGTGTGCCGCTGCTTCGGCGGCGCCTCCAGGCCCCCGGCAGCCACTCGTCGATCGTCTTCTTGAACGGCTCCAACCTGGGAGAGGGCCGCACCGGCTTCTTCCGCGGCCTGGGCACTGGCGACGCCAAAGCCTCGCGTACGAGCCGACGGTGCACGCCGTATTTGCGGGCCAGCGCCCGCATCGACAGCCCCTCCTGCCATGAGTCACGGCGGATCCGCAGGAACAGCTCTTCCCTCGACAACTCCATCCGGCATCGCCCCCACACGGTGGCCCACCACGACCGTCCCACCACCCGCCACCCGGTGGGGCCAGATCAGACCGGAACAACCCCCGAACGCTCCCGTACGCCCCCAGGGTGGGGCCAACTCAAGCCGGAAAATGGAGCCGAATCAGAGCGTCAATGCCAGGGCGGGGACGGGAAAACCGACACCGGAAACGGTGCACGGCGTCTCGCCCCCGACCCAACAGGGAACTCGACCGACGCGGCGCCGAACTCCTATTCCAGGTTTTGACCGAGCGGGAGGAGAAGAACAGCGTGGCGATCTCGTCGAACGAGTCCTTCTCTGGCTGGACAAAGAAGTTCACCGACCCCCGACTCTGCGCGGCCATCGTCGACCGCCTCACCTTCGGCGGCAACATCATCGAGACCGGCACCGGCTCCTACCGGCTGGCAACCACCCGCGCACGCGCTGAACAGCAAGTCAGCTGAACCGTCCCCGAGAACTTGATCTCTGCCGCGAACGAGTTCTAGGGTCGGCCCACCCAACGTCTTCCCACTGGAAGTGTTCATGCCTCGCCGGTCACCGGGCGAGATCAGGACGCAGCTCCCGCAACGCCGAACGCAACATCGGCGGGCACCCGTGATCCGCGGATTGTCCGCCTCGGCGAACAGGCAGATCGCCGACTTCGAACGAGGCCACGGCCTCCCCGCAGGCGAAGTCGCGCACTCGTTCCGCCGCTGGAACATGTCTGTCCGCCGGTCACGCGCAGACCGCGAGCCGTTCTACGAACGCGATGACACAGACCGCCGCAACGGCAAGTATCACGTCCGCACGCTGCTGGAGCTCACCCTCCATGCTCTGAGCTCCAAGGCACGACGCGAGCTGAGCGCAGTGATCGGTCCCGCAGACGAACGCGTGCTTCACCGCACGCTCAACAACCCCTTCGCACCCCAAGAAGTCCCCTGGTGGATGCGTCGAATAGGTGTCTGAACCTCCAGCCGTTCCTAGTTCTGGCCGACATCTCCAGGCATCTCAGGCCAGAAGCGTTGCCAGCACTGGCCGACATCCGTTCTTCGTTTTCACCTACGCAGCCAGCCCGGCCGTCCGGAACAGCCTGGCCCGGACCGGTGCGGGCTGCGGGACGGTGAGCAGCGGGCGCAGCGTCGTGAAGTCGGTGACTAGGTCGGCCAGGACGCGGGTGGGTGCCTGTCCGTGGTAGCCGTATCCGTAGCTTTCGGCTGCGGCATCGAGGTCGGCCAGGTCCTGGGGAGTGTCGGGGGAGAGGGTCTGGTCGACGTCGGTCCGGGCGGCGGTGAGTGCGGCGAGGGCCGGGGCGGTGAGGCCGGCGGCGTGCGCCGCGCAGCAGGTTGCGGCGCTTCATTGGATCGTCTCCATGGTCGGGCTCCGTGCTGTGAACGGCGGTGTCCTCCTAGGGTTGCGCAGCAAGCCCCAGGAGGGCACCGGGAATGCGCCGCCGCCCGGGGCCGCAACGCCATCCCCTCGGACGGCGGCGGCACCCCCTGGCTCTTCCCCGGGGGATACGCCGGCCAGCACCTCACCGACTACCACCTCGGCGTCCGGCTGTCGCGGATTGGCATCCACTCCCGTTCCGGCCGGTCCTCGGTCCTCGGCCCTCAGCACGCTCGCCGCTCAGCTGCCCGCCACGGTCCTCACAGACCTGCTGGGGATCAGCATCGAGACCGCCACCGCCTGGACCCAATCCGGAGGCCACCGGGCTCGATACGCGGCGGAACTCCCCAGCCGCCCGCACCCCAGAGCCTGATCCCTTAACGGCCGGCCACGTCCCACCAGCGCCGACGCACCGACCCACCTGTTTCGCTGAGTCGCACAGCGGGCGCCGGTGAAACTCGCAGCGCTTGACGGTCCGGCGGTCCTATCGTTTCGGACATGGATGCAGAGCAGTTGAAAGGTTCGTCCCACAGGTGGATGAATGCCGCACTGGCAGCCTTTGTCGAGGGCCCCTGTCGGCGTACACGTGAACGTGCATGGCCGCGTACGGATGAACGTGCAGAGTTCCCGATGTGCTGAGGTTCGGGATTCGGCACTCTGCTGCCTGT